>NZ_JBHVSQ010000006.1:172350-246222 GCF_042885055.1 Isoptericola sp. NPDC058082
TAGTCCTGGAGCCCGCGACGTAGTCGGATCCATCGCGAGGTAGTTCTGGCCGCGACGTCCTCGAGGTCTCGAACTACCTCGGCGAGTTCTGAACTACCTCGGCGCGATCGCGACTACCTCGGGGGTTCTCGACTACCTCGGCGCGATCGTGACCTCAACGTTGCAGACGCCTGTTGACGGGTGAAGTCCCGAGCCCTACGGTGAATCCATTCAACGCGGGGAATCGCTTTCCCGTACCGGGTCGACGACGCCGCCGTCCCGGAGGCTGACCGGGCCGACGACGTGTCCGGACATCGACGGAGATGGGACCGGGCCATGGCGCACGAGGGCACACGCGCGGACGCCGCGACCGCGGCGCGCACCGTGGCCTACGCCGACGGCGGCGCCCGGCTCGATCGGTGGTTCGGCTGGGTCGACACGCTGGCGTTCCTGGGCCTGCTCAACCTCCTCGTGCTCGCGGGCACCCTGGCCGGGGGAGCGGTGCTCGGCGTCGCGCCCGCGCTGGCGGCGGCGACCGTCGTCAGCCGCACGCGGCTGCGGGGCGACACCCAGCGCGCCGTGCGCGTCTTCGTCCGCACCTGGGTCTCCGGCTTCGGCCGCGCCAACCTCCTCGCGGCGCCGGGCCTGCTGGCCCTCGCGCTCACCGGCACGAGCCTGCTCCTGCTCGACGACGCGCCCACGGTGCTGCGCGTCGCGCTCGCCGTCGTCGCCGGCCTCGGCGTGGTCCACCTGCTGCTCTCCCTGACGATGGACGCCCACTACGACCTGCGCCGCGGCGACGTGCCGCGCCTGGCCTGGGCGTTCCTGCTGCGCGCCCCCGGGGCGCCCCTCCTGCTCGCGGCGACGACGGCGCTGGTCGGGGTCGTCACCGCGTTCGTGCCCGGACTCCTGCCCGTCGTCTCGATCGGCGCGTGGGCGTACCTGTGCACGGCCCTCTGCCTGTCCTTCTACGCCGCCAACGACCGCCGCCTCGGCGACCCGGCGGCGACCCTCCCCCTCGACGAGTGAACGACGACGTGCACTCCGACGAAAGGAACAGCATGCGCACACGACGGCTGGCCCCTCTGGCCCTTCTCGCGGTCGGGAGCCTCGCGCTCTCGGCCTGCGGCAGCGGCGGCTCCGGCGACGGCGGCGACGGTGGTGGCGGCGAGGCGCTCGACTCGCTGTCCATCATGGCGCCGTACTTCTCGACGACGCCGCCCGAGGACGACGACCCGGTGGGCGCGAAGCTCTCCGAGCTGGCGGGCCTGGACCTCGACATGCAGTGGGTGCCCAACGCGGAGTACGGCGACCGCACCAACGTGGTGCTGGCCGGCGACGAGATCCCCGACGTCATGGTGATCCAGCAGAAGAGCCAGGGCTTCGTGCAGACGGCCGAGGCCGGCGGCTTCTGGGACCTCACCGAGCACCTGGCCTCGGGCGACTACCCGAACCTCGTCACGGAGAACCCGGACGTCCAGGAGGCGTCGAGCGTCAACGGCAAGGTCTACGGCGTGTACCGGGCCCGCGACGTCGTGCGCACGTCCATCACGATCCGCAAGGACTGGCTGAAGAACCTCGGCCTCGAGGAGCCCACGAACACCGACGAGCTCATGGCGCTCGCCAAGGCGTTCACCGAGGACGACCCCGACGGCAACGGCAAGGACGACACCTACGGGATGATCATCCCCGCCTGGGGCGCGTCGATCGGCACGGGCAGCCCGTACGACGCGATCGAGACCTGGTTCGGCGCGGGCAACGTCTGGAAGGAGGACGGCGGCCAGCTCGTCCCGTCGTTCACCACCCCGGAGTGGAAGCAGGCGCTGGAGTACGAGAAGCAGCTCATCGAGAACGGCTACGTCAACAAGGACTACGCCACGCGGGACGGCTCCACGCAGTGGAACGAGCCGTTCGTCAACGGCAAGGGCGGCATCATCATCGACGTCCAGTCGCGCGCCTCCCAGCTCGCGGGCCTGTTCAAGGAGGCGGACCCGAAGACGTACGACCAGTTCGTCGCGCTCCAGGGCAACATCGCCGGCCCGAACGGCGACTTCGCGCTCCCGACGCCCGGCTACAGCGGCTTCCTCGCGGTCCCGAAGGCGTCGGTGCAGACGGAGGACCAGCTCGAGCAGGTGCTCACCGCGCTGGACAAGCTGGCCGCCAAGGACGCGCAGATCCTCGAGAACAACGGCATCGAGGGCGACAACTTCACGGTCGACGGCGAGTTCGCCGTCTTCGACACGTCGAAGCAGGACTACACGGACCTCGTCTCGGGCTCGTGGGCGCAGATCGGCACGAACATCGCCGGCTACGAGGCGTACAAGGCCAAGCCCGAGACGGAGTTCGACGCCGAGCTCGAGCAGGAGCGCATCGACCTGCAGGCCAAGGACCTCGAGAGGGCCGTCTTCAACCCGGGGGCGGCGCTCGTCTCCGAGACCTACATGACCAACGGCGTGCAGCTCGACCAGGTCATCGCCGACGCCCGCATCCAGTACATCAGCGGGCAGATCGACGAGGCGGGCCTCGACGCCGCGATCGCGCAGTGGAAGTCCAGCGGCGGCGACGCCGTGACCGCCGAGATGAACGAGCTCTACGGCCAGCTCGGCTGATCCCCTCCCGGCGCGGGGCCGGCCCGTCGGCCCGCCCCCGCGGGCCCTGCGGCCCGGCCCCGCGCCCCGTCCGAGAAGGAGGCTGCGATGACCGCCGTCGTCGACGTCGAGCAGGCCGGCACCCCCGTGCCCGCCGCCCCTCCCGCGCCCCGCCGGCCGCACCGCGGCTGGGCTCGGGTGGTGCGCTACCGGTGGCTGCTGGTGATGCTGCTGCCGGGCATCCTGTACTTCCTGCTGTTCCGCATCTGGCCGATGTGGGGCGCGCAGATCGCGTTCAAGAACTACGTGCCGTTCCTGGGGATCCAGGGGTCCGAGTGGGTGGGCTGGCACCACTTCCAGGAGTTCTTCTCCAACCCCGACTTCCCGCGGCTGCTGGGCAACACGCTGATCCTGGCGGCGCTGAGCCTGTTCGTCGCGTTCCCGCTGACCATCGTGCTGGCGCTGCTGCTCAACGAGGTGCGGCTGTCGGTGCTCAAGCGCACGGTGCAGACGCTGGTCTACATCCCGCACTTCCTGTCCTGGACCGTGGTCGTGTCGCTGACCGCGCTGCTGTTCGCGATCGGTACGGGCCCGCTGTCGTCCTTCCTGGACGGGCTCACCGGCACCGAGACGAACTACCTCGCCGACCCGGACTGGTTCCGGCCGCTGATCCTGCTGCAGACCGTCTGGAAGTCCACCGGCTGGGGCACGATCATCTTCCTCGCCGCCCTGGCCAGCGTGGACCAGGAGCAGTACGAGGCCGCCGTCATCGACGGCGCGGGCCGCTGGCAGCGCACCTGGCACATCACCCTGCCCGCGATCCGCCCGACGATCATCGTCATGCTCATCCTGCAGACCGGGGAGATCCTCAACACCGGCTTCGAGCAGATCTACCTGATGTCCAACGCGCTCAACCGCACCGTCGCGGACGTGTTCGACACGTACGTGTACTTCACCGGCATCCAGCAGGGCGCGTACTCCTACTCCACCGCGGTGGGCCTGTCGAAGGCGATCGTCGGGCTGGTGCTGATCTTCGGCACCAACTGGCTCGCCAAGCGCTTCAACCAGCAGGGGATCTTCTGATGGCCACGACCGAGACCGTTGTCCCCGCGCCCGCGCCCGTGCCGACGCCCCGCGCCCGGCGGGCCTCGAAGCCGTCCACCCAGCACCAGCGGTTCAACACCCGCGCGGGGCGGGCGTTCGACGTCGTCAACGTGGTGCTGCTCGTCGCCGTCGGGCTGCTCGCGCTGCTGCCGTTCCTGTACGTGCTCGCGGGCTCGTTCGCGACCGAGCTCGAGATCACCACGCGCCCGTTCTTCCTGTGGCCGCGCGAGTTCACGACCGACTCCTACGCCTCGATCCTGTCCTCGGACGCGTTCGTGCGCGCCTTCGTCACCACCGTGCTGGTCACGCTGGTGGGCACGCTCGTCCAGCTCGCCCTGACGGCGCTGATGGCCTACCCGCTGTCGAAGGTCGACCTGCCCGGGCGGCGCACCATCATGACCGTCGTCGTGTTCACGATGGTGTTCTCCGCGGGCATGATCCCCACGTTCCTCGTGGTCAAGGAGCTCGGCCTGCTCGACTCCTACTGGGCGCTGATCCTGCCCGCGGCGATCAACCCCTTCAGCCTCATCATCATCAAGAACTTCTTCCAGCAGCTGCCGCAGGAGCTGGAGGAGTCCGCCAAGATCGACGGCGCCCACGAGCTGCAGATCCTGCGGCACGTGGTGGTGCCGCTGTCCAAGCCGGTGCTCGCGACGTTCGCCCTGTTCTACGCGGTGGGGATCTGGAACGACTACATGTCCCCGCTGCTGTACCTGAACGACCAGGACATGTGGACCCTGCAGATGTTCCTGCGGCAGGTCACCGCGTCGGCGTCGATGTCCGCGCAGGACATGGGCACCGAGCTGCCCCCGCCCGCGCAGGGCATCAAGTTCGCGGTGGTCATCGTGGCCACCATCCCCGTGCTGCTGGCCTACCCGTTCCTCCAGAAGCACTTCGCCAAGGGAATGCTCATCGGGAGCGTGAAGGGCTGACATGACCATCCACCTCGCGGGCGACTCGACCGTCGCCCCCACCGACCACGGCCGCACCTCCGGGTACGCCGCGATCCCCCTGCTGGGCTGGGGCGACGAGCTCGCCCCGTTCACCGGCGACGTCGTCCGCAACCACGCGATCGGCGGCGCCACCACGGCGTCGTTCCGGGCCGAGGGGCGCTGGGACGCGCTGCTCGCCGAGCTGCGCCCCGGCGACACGGTGGTGATCCAGTTCGGCCACAACGACCAGAAGCAGCCGGACGAGCTCGCCGCCGAGGGCGGATACACCGACCGGCTCGCGCAGTTCGTGGCGGAGGCGCGCGCGAACGGGGGGCGGCCGGTGCTGGCCACGAGCGTCGAGCGCCGCCTCTACGACGGCGACGGCCCCGACGCGCCGCTGCGCTGGTCGCACGGGCCCTACCCCGCGGCGGTGCGGACGCTCGGGCACGAGCTCGACGTGCCGGTGCTCGACCTCACGGCGTTCACGCGCTGGCTGTACGGGTGGCTGGGTCGCGACGCCTCGGCCGCGCTGTTCCCGCACGGCGCGGCCGCGGCGGACGGGCTTCCCGTCGACGACGCGCTGAGCAAGGACAACACCCACTTCACGACGGCGGGGGCGCGCGCCGTCGCCCGTTACGTGGGCGAGGCGCTGGCGTCGCTCGACGGGGTGCACGACGCCGAGGAGCCGCTCGGGGCGTGGGTGATGCAGCCGTGACGGCGCCCGTCGCCGGCCAGCACGTCACGGTGGCGGGGACCTACCGCAACGCCCTGGCCGACCCCGCCGACCTCGCCGGGTGGGTGGCGGAGGGCCCGGTCGGCGTCGAGCACGGCGACGACGGCCTGGTGCTGCGCAGCACGGCCGACGAGGCCGCGCTGGTGGCCGACGGCCGCGGGGACCACGCGCACGTCACCTACTGGTGCCCGGAGGTCTTCGCGGCGGACGTCGAGATCTCCTGGGACTTCCGGCCGTTGGCCGGCGACGGCCTGGCGATGCTGTTCTTCGCCGCCACGGGCACCGACGGCCGCGACCTCTTCGACCCGTCGCTGGCCGAGCGCACCGGGTTCTACCCGCAGTACCACTCGGGCGACGTGTCGACGCTCCACGTGAGCTACCTGCGCCGCAAGTGGGCGTCCGAGAAGCGGTTCCGCACCTGCAACCTGCGCAAGAGCCCCGGCTTCCGCCTCGTCGCGCAGGGGGCCGACCCGCTGCCGGGCCCCGACGACGCCGACGGCCCCTACCGGGTGCGCGTGACCAAGCGCGGCGCCGACGTCGCCTTCGCGATCGACGACCTCACCCTCTTCACGTTCCACGACGACGCGCCGCTGGGCGCCGGCCGGATCGGCTTCCGGCAGATGGCCCCGCTCGTCGCCCACTACCGCAACCTCGAGGTGACCCCGCTGTCATGACCACCGCTACCGCCGTCCACACCGCCGACCCCGCCGACGCCCCGCGGGCGGTCGACGTCCCGCTGCGCTGGCTCGACGACGTCGCGCCGGACCTCACGGTCGGGGGCGTCACCTGCGGCGTCCCGTTCCGCCCGGGCGCGGTGCGCGACGCCGCGGCGCTCGCCGTCGTCGACGCCTGGGACCGCACCGTCCCGGCGCAGACGTGGCCGCTCGCGACGTGGCCCGACGGCAGCGTGAAGTGGTCGGGCGTCGCGCTCGGGGCGGCGACGCCGCCCAGCGCGTCGTACCGCGTGGTCGCCGCCGAACCGGGGGACGCGCAGGACGGCACCGGGCCCGCCGTCACGGTGACGGAGCACGCCGACGAGGTCGTCGTGGACACCGGCGCGTGCACGGTGGTCGTGGGGCGTTCCGGGCCGGACGTCGTGCGGTCCGTGCGGGTACGGGGCGCGGAGGTGGCCCGCGCGGGGCGGCTGGTGTCCAGCCGCCAGGACCGGCCGGAGCCCGACCACCGGGCGCGGCGCGGGTCGGTGGGCGTGGTGCGCGACGTCGTCGTGGAGCAGGCCGGCCCGGTGCGCGCCGTCGTGCGGGTGACGGGCGCGCACCGCGACGTCGACCGCGCCCACGAGGACGGCGCGCCCGCCTGGCTGCCGTTCACGCTGCGGCTGGTGCTCGCGGCCGGGGCGCCGACGTTCCGGCTGGTGCACTCGTTCGTGTGGGACGGCGACCCCGAGCGCGACTTCCTGTCGTCCCTCGGCCTGCGCTTCGACGTCCCGCTGCGTGCCGCGCCCTACGACCGGCACGTGCGCCTCGCGGGGGCGGACGGCGGGCTGGTGCGCGAGGCGGTGCAGGGGATCACCGGGCTGCGTCGTGACCCGGGCGAGGAGGTGCGTGCCGCGCAGGTCGCGGGCCGCGCCACCCCGCCGCCGGAGGAGTGGGACGAGAGCGTCTCCGGGCGCCTGCGGTGGGTGCCGACCTGGGAGGCCTGGTCGCTGCGCCAGCTCTCCGCCCACGGCTTCACGGTGCACAAGCGCACCGCCACCGACCGGCCGTGGATCGACGTCGCGCAGGGCACGCGGTCCGAGGGCCTGGGCTACCTGGGGGACACCGGCGGCGGCCTGGCCGTGGGGCTCACCGGGTTCTGGCAGTCGCACCCCACCGGGATCGACGTCGAGCGCGCGACCTCCGACGTCGGCTCCCTCACGACCTGGCTCTGGTCGCCCGACGCTGCGCCGATGGACCTGCGCTTCTACCACGACGGCCTCGGCCAGGACACGTACGACGACCAGCTCGACGCCCTCGAGATCACCTACGAGGACTACGAGCCGGGGTTCGGGAACGCGCACGGCATCGGCCGCACGCACGAGCTCACCGTCACCGCGTTCGCCTCCACGCCCGACGCCGACGCGCTGGCCCGCCTCGCCGCGGGCACCGCGGCCCGGCCCCAGCTCGTGCCCGCCCCCGAGGCGCTGCACGCCGCGCGCGTGCTCGGCGACTGGGACCTCGTCGACCGGGGCACCCCCGAGCGGGCGGCGCTGGAGGACCGGCTCGCCACGATGCTCGACTTCTACGTCGGACAGGTGGACCAGCGGTCCTGGTACGGGTTCTGGAGCTACGGCGACGTCATGCACGCCTACGACCCCGACCGGCACGTGTGGCGCTACGACGTGGGCGGCTACGCCTGGGACAACTCCGAGCTGTCGCCGGACCTGTGGCTGTGGACGTCGTTCCTGCGCACGGGCAGGGCCGACGTCTTCCGGCTCGCCGAGCGCATGACCCGCCACACGGGGGACGTGGACGTCTACCACGCGGGCCCCTGGCAGGGCCTGGGCAGCCGGCACAACGTGCAGCACTGGGGGTGCAGCGCCAAGCAGGTGCGCATCTCGACGCCGGCCTACCGGCGGCCGCACTACTTCCTCACGGGTGACGAGCACACGCGCGACCTGATGCTCGAGCTGCGCGACTCCGACCGGAGCTTCCTCGGGCTCGACCCGACGCGCAAGGTGCGGCCCGACGCCGCGACCTACCGTCCGCGGCCGGAGGCGCTCGCCGTCGGGCTCGGCACGGACTGGAGCGCCCTGGCCGCCACCTGGCTCGCGGACTGGGAGACCACGGGGAACGAGCGGTCGCGCGACCGGCTGGTCGGCACCATGACCGACATCGGCGCGCTGAGGCACGGCTTCTTCACCGGCGAGGCGCTGTACGACCTGGGCACCGGCCGGTTTGCCACCGACCGCGACCGGGTGACCGTGTCGCACCTGTCCGCGGTCTTCGGGCTCGTGGAGATCTGCTCGGAGCTCGTGTCGCTGGTCGACGCGGGCCTCGTCGACGCGCCCGGCTTCAAGGAGGCATGGCTGCAGTACTGCCGCCTGTACCTCGCGACGCCGGCGGAGCAGGAGGCCGAGCTCGGCGTCGCGCCGTCGGGCACGAACCTCGAGCAGGCGCACTCGCGCCTCGCCGCGTACGCCGCGGCGCAGCTCGGTGACGACGCCCTGGCCGACGTCGCGTGGCGGGCCTACTTCCGGGGCGGGGAGTTCATGGGGGAGGAGGCCTTCCACCCCGTGCCGGTGCTGCCGCCCGAGACCCTGGTGCGGATCGACGAGGCACGGACGCTGTCCACGAACGACGCCGCCCAGTGCAGCCTCGCCACGATCCAGAACCTCGCGCTCGTCGGCCACCGCCTCCCGCCGAGGTAGCTCCGGTCCCGCCGAGGTAGTTCGTGACACCGTGTCACGAACTACCTCGGCAGGAGGTGAACTACCTCGGCGTCCGGCCAGTACGCTGTGCGGCGGCAATCTTCACCGGACGTTCACGGGCGAGCGACAGCGGTGAGCACGACGGCCCGCACGCGGGCCCGACGGACGGAGCACCATGAGCCTCGGCTGGACCAAGCACGGTGACGGCAGGCACGTCGCCCCCGGCGACGTCGTCGCACCCGACGAGCGGCTGAGCTGGCCGCGCACCATCGGCATCGGCATGCAGCACGTGGTGGCGATGTTCGGCTCCACGTTCATCGTGCCGCTGATCACCGGGTTCTCGCCCGCGACGACGCTGTTCTTCTCGGCCATCGGCACGGCGCTGTTCCTGCTGATCACACGGAACCGCCTGCCCAGCTACCTGGGGTCGAGCTTCGCGTTCATCGCCCCCATCACCGCGGCGACGGCCTCGCACGGCGAGTCCGTGGCCGTGGGCGGCATCCTCGTCACGGGCGTCGTGCTCGCGGCGATCGGCGCGCTGGTGCACTTCGCCGGCGCCCGCTGGATCGACGTCGTCATGCCGCCGGTCGTCACCGGCACGA
Source organism: Isoptericola sp. NPDC058082 (assembly GCF_042885055.1). Taxonomy (NCBI): domain Bacteria; kingdom Bacillati; phylum Actinomycetota; class Actinomycetes; order Micrococcales; family Promicromonosporaceae; genus Isoptericola; species Isoptericola sp. NPDC058082. The sequence goes on from NZ_JBHVSQ010000006.1 coordinate 181,656, forward strand.
TCGTCGCGCTCATCGGCCTGAACCTGGCGCCGGCGGCCTGGGGCACCTGCACGGAGTCCGTCGTGGACGGCGAGATCGTGCAGGCGTGCGACAGCGGCTTCCGCGCCGCGCCGCTCACGGCGACGATCACGCTGGCGGCGATCATCCTCGTCACCGTGCTGTTCAAGGGCATCATCGGCCGCCTGTCGATCCTGGTCGGCGTCGTGATCGGCTACGTGGCGGCGCTGCTCCAGGGCCAGGTGAACTTCGCCGAGGTCGCGAAGGCCGGCTGGTTCGGCTTCCCGCACTTCGTCACGCCGTCGTTCGACCCGGCGGTGCTGGGCCTCTTCGTGCCCGTGGTGCTGGTGCTCATCGCGGAGAACGTGGGGCACGTGAAGTCGGTCGCGGCGATGACCGGCAAGAACCTCGACGACGTCGCGGGCCGGGCGCTTTTCGCCGACGGTCTCGCGACCACGTTCGCGGGCGTCGGCGGCGGCTCCGGCACCACGACCTACGCCGAGAACATCGGCGTCATGGCCGCGACCCGCGTGTACTCGACGGCGGCGTACTGGGTGGCGGCGGCGACGGCGCTGCTGCTGTCGATGTCGCCCAAGTTCGGCGCGCTCGTCGCCACGATCCCCGCGGGCGTGCTCGGCGGGGCGACGACGATGCTCTACGGCATGATCGGCATCCTCGGCGCCCGCATCTGGGTGCAGGGCAAGGTGGACTTCGGCAACCCGGTGAACCTCACCACCGCCGCCGTCCCGCTGATCATCGGCATCGCGAACTTCACGTTCGCCGCCGGCGACCTCACCTTCGAGGGCATCGCGATCGGCACCGCGTCCGCGCTCGTGATCTACCACGGCATGCGCGCGATCGCCCGGTGGCGCGGCACCGGCCAGGAGCCGGCCTCGCCGGCGTCGGCCCCCGCCGCGGCCGACGTGACGGACTGACGTCCGCCCGGGTGGCCCGGCCCTACTTCTTGGGCAGGGTCACCTGGGGGATCGGCGTGATCTCGTCGGCGGGCTCGCACCCCTCGGCGTCCTTCATCGGGGTCTCGGCGTCGAGCAGCACGCTGTCCTCGCTGAGCGGCGGGCTGTACTCCTCGCCGACCAGGAGGTCGACGGTGTTGCCCTTGCGGTCGTCGAGCACGAGGCGGACGTCGGGGTACTGGGCCGCGAGGGTGTAGGCACGGGTGATGCCCTTGGTGCCGAAGCGCACCTCCGACTGCCCCAGCTGCTCCACCCAGTTGCCGGTGTCGACGATGTTGAAGCCGCGCTCGCTGAGCACGTCCTCGTTCGCGCCGGCGAGGGGCTCGCTGCCGTCGGCGGCGTTGTAGACGCGCACCTTGACCTTGGAGTACGCCACGGGCAGGGCGCCGTCGGGCTGGCCCTTGACCTGGGGCAGGCACGGCTCGGGCTGCGGGGCCTCGGCGACGGGCGTGTGGATGGGCCGCGAGAACGGCGAGCTGAACGCGCCCGAGTACATCGCGGCGGCCGCCAGGCCCGCGAGCAGCAGGAACGCGATGATGAGCCCGAAGACCACGGCCTGCCGCTCGTGCTCGCGCTTGCGGCGCGTCTCGCGGACCGGGTCGGGGGCAGGTGATGTCACGCGAAGAAACTACCCGAGTTCGCGGGAACGTTCGCGGGAGCGCCGCCGGTCGTGGCGGGAGTCACCGGAGCACGAGGACCCGGGCGTGCAGCACGGGCCGCTGCTGGAGCGCGGCCCGCACGGCGCGGTGCAGACCGTCCTCGAGGTACAGCACGCCCTGGTACTCGACGACGTGGGCGAAGAGATCGCCGAAGAAAGTGGAGTCCTCCGCGAGCAGGTGGTCGAGGTCCAGCGTGCGCTTGGTGGTGACGAGCTCGTCGAGCCGTACCTGGCGCGGCGGCACGTCCACCCAGTCCTTGGCGGTGACGTGCCCGTGGTCGGGGTAGGGACGGCCGTCCCCCACGGCCTTGAAGATCATGGCTGCCATCGTAGGGGTGGGCCTGTGACCGGCCGTCTCGTTGCCTCGCGATACGGACACGATCCCGTCACGATCCCGTCACGGGCGCCCGGCGGGGCCGCGACGCGTGCCCACCCTGGCCTCGGTCGGAACCCTGTGGCACGCTGGGACCGACAGCAGCGTGGGAGCGCTCTCATCGCGCGGGCGCCGATCAAAGGAGATCGCCGTGGTCCTCGGTTCCTCTCGTCGTCCCTCCAGCCCGACGGTCCGGGCGGTCGCCGTCCTCGCCGCGGCCGCGGGTCTCGCCCTGGGCGGGCTCTCGGCGTCCGCGGCGCCGCCACCGCGGCCGGACCCGCAGCTGTGGGTGGACCCGGACAGCTCGACGATCGGCCACGTCGAGGAGCTGGGTCTGACCGGGGACGCGCGCGACGACGCGCTCGCGCTCGCGGGCGTCCCCACGGCGACCTGGTTCACCGGGGGCACGCCGCGCGAGGTGAGGCAGGACGTCAAGGACGTCGTCGTGCACGCGCACGCCGACAAGGCGGTCCCCGTGCTGGTCGCCTACAACCTCCCCTTCCGTGACTGCGCGCAGTACTCCGCGGGCGGCGCCACGTCCCTCGCGGAGTACACCGCGTGGATCGACGGGTTCGCACGTGGGATCGGGAACAAGCGGGCGGTCGTGGTCCTCGAGCCGGACGGGCTCGGCATCATCCCCTGGTACACGACCGTCGAGGGGAACCAGGAGTGGTGCCAGCCGGAGGAGGCGGACCCGGCGACGGCCGCGGCGGAACGGTTCACCATGCTGCGCCACGCCGTCGACACCCTCGGCGCCCTGCCGGGCACGAAGGTCTACCTCGACGCCGGCAACAGCAAGTGGCTCAACGTGGGCGACAACGCCGACCGGCTCCTGAAGGCGGGCGTCGAGCGCGCGGACGGGTTCTTCCTCAACGCCTCGAACTACCAGTACACCGAGAACTCGGTGGCGTACGGGCGGTGGATCTCGTCGTGCCTCGCGCTCGTCACCCAGGCGGGCGGGGCGTTCGGCGACTGCGGGAACCAGTACTGGAACGGCGGCCCCGCGAACGGCTGGTCGGGCGTGGAGATGTCGCCGTACGGACGGTGGTCGGCCGACGCGGCCGACCCGGCCCTGAGCACGGCCGGCGTCGACTCCCGGTACGCCCAGCAGCTCGGTGACGTGCGGGCCACGACGCCGTTCGTCGTCGACACGTCGCGCAACGGGTTGGGGCCGTGGGATCCGGCGACGTCCGAGAACGTGTACGCGGACGCCGAGGACTGGTGCAACCCGCCCGCGCGCGGTCTGGGCCTGCGGCCCACGCTAAACACCGGCGAGCCGCTGGTGGACGCCTACCTGTGGATCAAGGTGCCGGGGGAGTCCGACGGCCAGTGCTTCCGCGGCACCGGCGGGCCGCTCGACCCCGAGCGCGGCACGGTGGACCCGCCCGCCGGGCAGTGGTTCGTGGAGCAGGCGGACGAGCTGGTCGAACTCGCGGTGCCCGCCCTCACCTGAGCGGGCCGCCCGGGGCGCGGCCGGGGCCCGGGCTACCGGCGCAGCTCCACCAGGTGCCGGGCCGAGTGCGCGACGAACGGGCCGTCGGCCACGATCCGTTCGTGCAGGTCGCGCAGCTCGGTCCGGTAGGCGTCGACGGTGAAGCCCGGCACCATCCACACCACCTTCCGCAGGAACCAGACGACGGCGCCGACGTCGTGGAACTCGATCCGCAGGCGTTCCGCCCGCAGGTCGACGAGCTCGAGCCCGGCCGCGCGGGCGGCGGCCGCCTCGTCCTGCGGGTCGCGGCCGCGCCGGACGTCCTCGGGCTGGGGGCCGAGGAAGAGCTCGACGAGCTCGAAGACGCTCGCGGGCCCGACGTGCTGGGCGAGGTAGGCGCCGCCCGGGCGCAGCACGCGGGCGATCTCCGCCCAGCGGGGGACGACGGGGTGCCGGCTCGTGACGAGGTCGAACGAGGCGTCGCCGAAGGGGAGCGGCGACTCGTCGTCGTGCGCGACCAGCGCGATGCCGTGCGGGTGCAGCCGCGCGGTCGCCGCCGCGACGTTCGGGGGCCACCCCTCGGTGGCGACGAGGAGACGGGGGAGCGACGGCGCGGCGGCCAGCACCTCGCCCCCGCCGGTCTGCAGGTCGAGCGCGGCGTCGACGGTGCCCAGTCGTTCGTGCAGGAGGCGGGAGTACCGCCAGCTCGGGCGCTCCTCCGTGGCGCGGCCCTCCAGCCAGGAGAAGTCCCAGCCGGACATCGGTGCGGCGTCGGCCTCGGCGACGAGCTCGTCGAACGTGCGGTCCATGCCGCACATCCTGCCCAGAGCCACCCTGCCCGGGCACGGGAATTCGGCGCGGACGGGGAGCCGGGTCAGGCCCGCGCGGCGGCCGGCCGCGGGGCGTCGTCGGCCTCGGACTGCCGGTCGTACCGGGTGCGGGCGACGGCGATCTCCCGCTGGTGCTCCTCCGTCCACGTGACGAGCGCCTTGATCGTGGAGTGCAGGCTCGCGCCGAGGGGCGTCAGGTCGTAGTCCACGCGGGGCGGGACGACGGGGTACACCGTGCGACGCACGAGGCCGTCGCGCTCGAGGTGCCGCAGCGTCTGGGTGAGCATCCGCTGGCTGATGCCGTCGATCTCGCGCTTGAGCTCGGTGAACCGCAGGCTGCGGCGCTCGAGCAGCGCGATCACCAGGAGCGACCACTTGTCGGCGACGCGGTCGAGGATCTGGCGCACCTCGCAGTCCTCGCGGGAGTCCCAGTTCATGACGTCGAACTCCCCGTCGGTTCCCTCGCAGGAACCGGGTGCGGGAAAAGTGCCTTCTTCCATACCCGTCGATGCTGCCCCAGGGTGAGGTCAGTTACAAGAGGGAACCGACAGGTCGAATAGGAACCGAACCCTCGGACAGAACGGAGCCGCCCATGTCACGACCCGCAACGGACGCCGCCGCGAGCCGCCCGGCGGCACCCGCCCGCCCACCGGGCCGACCGGCGGGCCGCGAGCTCGCGGTGCTGGTGGTCGTCAGCGGCGCGATCTTCCTCGAGGGGATCGACATCGGCATGCTCAACGTCGCGCTGCCGACGATCCGCGCCGACCTCGGGCTGTCCACGGCCACCCTCAGCGGCATCGTCAGCGCGTACGTCCTCGGCTACGGCGGGTTCATGCTCCTCGGCGGGCGGGCGGCCGACCTGCTCGGGCGCCGCCGGATGTTCCTCGTGTGGTTGGTCGTCTTCCTCGTGTTCTCCGGTCTCGGCGGGCTCGCGGACAGCGGCGGGGTGCTGCTGCTCTCCCGGTTCGTCACCGGCGTCGCCGCGGCGTTCCTCACCCCGGCCGGGCTGTCGTTGCTCACCACGACGTTCCCCGAGGGGCCCCGGCGCGACCGTGCGGTGCTCGTGTACTCGGGGATCGCGGCGGGTGGGTTCTCGCTGGGGGTCGTGGCCGGCGGGCTGCTGACGTCGCTCGGGTGGCGGTGGGTGTTCTTCGCCCCGGTCGTGCTCGCGGCCGTCCTGCTCGCGACCGCCGTTCGTGTCCTGCCCCGCGACCCCGCGCGTGCCACGACGCGGGCCGGCTTCGACCTGGCCGGCGCCGCGACGATCACGGCAGGCATGCTGCTCCTCGTCTACGGCGTCGTCCGGCTGGAGCACCCGGGCGACGGCGTGGCCACCACCGTCGGCGTCTTCCTCGGCTCCGCCGCGCTCCTGGCCGCCTTCGTCGCCGTCGAGCGCCGGTCGGCGTCGCCGCTGGTGCGGCTCGGGATCCTGCGCTCGTCGCCCCTGGTCCGGGCGAACCTGGGCGCGGCGCTGCTCACGGCGTCGTTCTTCGGCTTCCAGTTCGTCGTGACGCTCTACCTGCAGGAGCTGCGCGGCTGGAGCAGCCTGGAGGCCGGCCTCGCCTTCCTGGTCCTCGGTGCGGACGTCGTCCTGGCCCCGCTGCTCACCCCGGTGCTGGTACGTCGGTTCGGCAACGTCCGGGTCGTGGAGGGCGGGTTCGTCATCGCCACGGTCGCCTACGTGATCTTCCTGGGCGTCGGTGCCGACTGGCCGTACGCGGCGATGCTCCCGAGCTTCCTGCTCGTCGCGCTGGCCATCGGGCTCACCTACGGGCCGCTGGTGAGCGCGGCCACGGACGGCGTGGCGGCCGAGGAGCAGGGGCTGGCCGGCGGGCTCGTGAACACGTCCTTCCAGCTGGGCGCCGCGCTCGGCATCTCGGGCGTGACGGCCGTCCAGGTGGCGGCGCTCGGTGCGGAGACGTCGTCGGCCGCGCTCCTGGGGTCGTACCAGGCCGCACTGGTGGTACCGGCGGTCGCCGCGGCCGTCGGCGTCGTCGTCGCCGTGGTCGGGGTCCGGGCGGTGCGGGCCCGATGACGCGCGTCGTGACGGACTTCGCGGGGGTCCGCCCCCAGGTCGAGGCCTACGTGGGCGACATCATCTGGCGACCCGCCGACGAGAAGGGCGCGTGAACGACGACGGGGCCCGCACCGTGTGGTGCGAGCCCCGTCGGTCGGCGGAGGATGGGGGATTCGAACCCCCGAGGGCGTGAACCCAACACGCTTTCCAAGCGTGCGCCATAGGCCGCTAGGCGAATCCTCCTGGAGCGCGACCCGCATCCTGCGCGGGCAGCCCCAGAAGAATAGCCGACACCCCGCCGTGGCTCCGAATCCTGCGGGGGTGACGGCGGTCTCGCCCCCGAGTTTCGGGACGGGGCGGGGTCTCGGTTAGGCTGTCGGGCAGACCCCTCGTGCGGCACCATCTCGCCGAACTCCCCCAGGGCCGGAAGGCAGCAAGGGTAAGTGAGCTCTGGTGGGTGTGCGGGGGGTCCTCTACGTCCCGGCCGGTCGGCTGGTCCCGCCCTCGCAGCGTCGCGACAGTGCCGCGGGTCACAGAATCCATGATGTGGACGCAGAATCGTCCACTGCGTGAGATTCTCCCCGCGTCGGCTTGGTGAACCGGGCCGCGGGTGGTCACTCTGATGGCATGCCCCGCATCGCTCCCGCAGCCACCTCGACCGCGCGCACCCGCCGTCGCGGCGAGATGTGCCGCCCCGCGATGATCCCGGGCCGAATGTGTGAGCTCGGCTGACGCCGCACCGGCATCGCCCGACGACGTCGTCGTCGCCCTCCCCGGCCCGCCGGGGGACCACTCTTCCCGCCGCCTCGAGCTGATGGCCGTGGCTGCCGCACCCCACCCCTCACCGGCGCCGTACCCGGCGCCCGCCCGGAAGGACCCACCCGTGTCCCGTACCACCCGCACCCGCCTCCTCGCCGTCACCGCGATCGCGGCGGCCACCACCCTCACCCTGTCCGCCTGCGGCGGCGGCTCCGGCAACGCCGAGGGTGACGGCACGCTCCGCATCGGCGTCGTCGGCGCGTCCGACGACAAGTGGGCCGTCTTCACCGACAAGGCGAAGGAGGAGGGCCTCGACATCGAGCTGGTCGACCTGCAGGACTACACGCAGGCCAACCCCTCCCTCTCGCAGGGCGAGCTGGACGCGAACCAGTTCCAGCACCTGCAGTTCCTCGCCGGCTACAACGTCGACGCCGACGACGACCTGACGCCGATCGGCGCCACGGCCGTCTACCCGCTGGGCCTGTACTCGGAGAAGCACACCTCCGTCGACCAGATCCCCGCCGGCGGCGAGGTCGCCGTGCCGAACGACCCGACCAACCTGGCCCGCGCGCTCCTCGTGCTGCAGGACGCCGGCCTCATCGAGCTCAAGGACGGCGGCAGCGCCGTCTCCACCGAGGCCGACGTGCTGCCCAGCTCCAAGGTCACCGTGACGCCGGTCGCCGCCGAGCAGACGCCGATCCAGCTCAAGTCGGTGGACGCGTCCATCGTCAACAACGACTTCCTCGAGGACTCCGGGCTGTCCGCGGACGACGCCCTCTTCCAGGACGACCCCGACTCCGAGGCCGCCGCCCCCTACATCAACGTGTGGGTGGCGCGGGCCGAGGACTCCGGCGACCCCGACCTGGCGAAGCTGGTCGAGATCTCGCACTCCGACGAGGTCGTCGCGGCCGAGCAGAAGCAGTCCGGCGGCACCGCCGTCATCAAGGACAACTCGCCCGAGGAGCTGCAGGAGATCCTGGCCGGCCTCGAGGACGACATCCGCAACGCCTCCTGACCCGACGACGGCCGGGGAGCGCGGGCCAGCCCGCGCGCCCCGGCCGTCGTGCTGGGCACGATGGGCAGCACGACCGGTCGAGCGGACGACGGGCCGACCACGGGCGACGACGAGCGAGCGCAGACCAGTGAGGACGAACAGGTGAGCGACAACCAGGCCGGACCGGCCCCCGGGACGCCGGCGATCGAGCTGCGCGGGGTGTCGAAGACGTTCGGCGAGGGCGACCGAGCAGTGCACGCCGTCGACGACGTGTCCCTCACGGTGCGCGCGGGCGAGATCTTCGGCGTCATCGGCTACTCCGGCGCGGGCAAGTCCACGCTGGTGCGCCTCGTCAACGCGCTGGAGACCGTCACGTCGGGCTCGGTGCTCGTCGAGGGCACGGACCTCACCGGCCTGCCGGAGCGCAAGGTCCGCGGGATCCGCGCGCGGATCGGCATGATCTTCCAGCAGTTCAACCTGCTGAGCTCGCGCACCGTCGCGGGCAACGTCGCCTACCCGCTCAAGGTGGCGCGCTGGCCGAAGGAGAAGCGCGCGGCCCGGGTGGCCGAGCTGCTCGAGTTCGTGGGGCTGTCCGACAAGGCGCGGGCGTACCCGCGTCAGCTCTCCGGCGGGCAGAAGCAGCGCGTGGGCATCGCCCGCGCCCTGGCGACGTCGCCCACCATCCTGCTCGCCGACGAGGCGACGTCCGCCCTCGACCCCGAGACCACCCGCGACGTGCTGGCGCTGCTGCGCCGCGTCAACGCGGAGCTCGGCGTCACCATCGTCGTCATCACCCACGAGATGGACGTCGTGCGTTCCCTGTGCGACCGCGTCGCCGTCATGGAGCACGGCAAGGTGGTCGAGGTCGGCGACGTGTACGACGTCTTCTCCGCGCCCAGCGCCGACGCCGCCCAGCGGTTCGTCGGCACGTCCATGCACGACCGGCCCTCGCCCGACGCGCTCGCCCGCCTGCGCGAGCGTCACCCCGGACGGCTCGTCACCGTCGGCGTGCGGGAGGGCGCGAGCTCCGGCACCGAGCTGTTCCGCCTGCTGCGCGAGCACGAGGTGGACGGCGCCGTCGTCTTCGGCGGCATCAGCGAGGTCGGCCAGCGGCCGTTCGGCTCGCTCACCGTCGAGCTCGTCGCGCCCGACGACCGCATCGCGGCGCTCCTCGCCGCGCTGCGCGAGCGGGCCGACGTCGTGGACCTGGGCACGGCCGAGCACCCGGTCGACGACCCGCGGGCGATCCGGGCCGACCGCGGTCCACAGGGCGGCACACCTGCGCCGGACGAGGATGACGAGCTCGGCGACCCGTACCGCGAGGCGCGTGACGCGATCACCCGCCACGGCTTCTTCGGCAACCTGGGAGGTCGCTCATGAACCGCGACTGGTCCACCCTGTGGCCGCTGCTGTGGGAGGCGTTCGGCCAGACCCTGCAGATGGTCACGATCGCGCTGCTCACCGGCGGCATCGCCGGCCTGGCGCTGGGGCTCGCGCTCTACGTGACCCGGCCGGGCAACCTGCTGGCCAACAAGGCCGTGTTCGGCATCCTCAACGTGATCGTCAACATCGTCCGCCCGATCCCGTTCATCATCTTCGTGACGCTGCTCGGGCCCGTGACGCTGCAGGTCGTGGGCACGACGCTCGGCACCGAGGCGTTCATCTTCCCGTTGTCGGTCATGACGGCGTTCGGCACGTCGCGGATCGTGGAGCAGAACCTCGTCGGCATCGACCCCGGCGTCGTCGAGGCGGCCCGCGCGATGGGGGCGTCGTCGTGGCGCATCATCACCACGGTGCTGGTCCCCGAGGCCCTCGCCCCGCTGATCCTCGGCTACACCTTCCTGTTCATCGCGGTGCTCGACATGTCGGCGATCGCCGGCCTCATCGGCGGTGGCGGGCTCGGTGACTTCGCCCTGCGGTACGGCTACCAGCGCTACAACTGGATGGTCGTGCTGGTCACCGTCGCCGTGATCATCGTCATTGTGCAGGTCGTGCAGTGGGTGGGGAACCGCCTGGCGCGCAAGGTGCTGCACCGCTGACGGCCTCGACGTAGTACCTGGTGACGGTTCACCGGCCTGAATTGTCACCAGGTACTACGTCGATCCCCGGGGCTGGCGCGACGGGGCGTGGCCCGGGAACAATCGGGTCGTGCCTGACGACGACGGCGGTGCGCGCTCCAGGTGGGACAGAGTCGGTGCGGTGGTTCTCGGCGTCGTGGCCGGGATCGTCGTGCTGGTCGTCGTCGTGCCCGTCGTGGTCCTGTGGGCGGCGACGCGCTCGGCCGACGGAGGGCGGGTCGCCGAGGACCACGTGGACCGGATCGTCGAGGGGCTCGCCGACGACGTCAACGACCTGCGCGACCCGACCGGCGCCACGACCGCCCCCGACCGGATCGCAGCGTGGATCCCCGACCACGTGCGACTGCCCGACGACGTGCGCGACGCCGAGTACGTCGTCGCGCCGTTCGGGTGGGGTGACGACCCCACGTCGGTCGACGTCCTGATCCGTGCGGACGTCCCTGCGGAGCCCACCACCCTGTTCGGGAGGCAGCGCACGGCCGGGTCGGCGGAGTCGTGCTGGCGCCTGACCGTGCGCGTCGACCGGAGGATCGCCGACCGCGAGCATCTCGAGTGCGGCGGGTCGAGTCTGTCCGTCGAGCCGGTCCCGGTCCCGTCGCTGGGCCCGTACGCGGAGGGCGCGGTGCTGTCGGCGCTGGGCGCGCTGGGGGACGGGGCGTCCGCGGCAGACGCCGAGGCAACGCTGCGGGAGCAATTCGAGGAGCCGCTCACCGTGCGCGCCGAGCGTCAGGGTCGCGACCTGGTCGCGGCGGTGGGGTCGCCCGACGCCGGTGACTGCATCGTCGGGGTGCGCCCGGACGGCGCACCGGTGTGGCGCTTCTCCGACTTCGACCGGATCCTGCTCCAGCCGGGCGAGCTCGGGTGCGTGCCGAGCCTCTACACCCACCCCGTGACGACCCACTGACGCGCGTCGTCCACCGCCTGAGCAGCGGCCTCGTCGGTGTCGGCTGCGGCGTCTAGGGTTGGCCGGGTGACGACAGCCCTGTACCGCCGCTACCGGCCCGAGACGTTCGCCGAGGTGATCGGCCAGGAGCACGTCACCGCACCGCTCATGCAGGCCCTGCGCAGCGGGCGCGTCAACCACGCCTACCTCTTCTCCGGCCCGCGCGGCTGCGGCAAGACGACGTCCGCCCGCATCCTCGCGCGGACGCTCAACTGCGCGCGCAACACCCCGGAGACCCCGCTCGACACCCCGTGCGGCGAGTGCCCGTCGTGCGTCGAGCTGGCGCGCGGCGGCCCCGGCTCGCTCGACGTCGTCGAGATCGACGCGGCCAGCCACAACGGCGTCGACGACGCCCGCGACCTGCGCGAGCGCGCCACGTTCGCGCCCGCCCGCGACCGGTACAAGATCTTCATCCTCGACGAGGCGCACATGGTGACGCCGCAGGGCTTCAACGCCCTGCTCAAGATCGTCGAGGAGCCGCCGCCGCACGTGAAGTTCGTCTTCGCGACGACGGAGCCCGACAAGGTGATCGGCACCATCCGGTCGCGCACCCACCACTACCCGTTCCGGCTCGTGCCGCCGGACGTGCTGGGCCCCTATCTCGAGCAGCTCACCGCGGCCGAGGGGATCGAGCTGGGCGGAGGCGTCGTGCCGCTCGTGACCCGCGCGGGCGGCGGCTCCGTGCGTGACACCCTCTCCGTGCTGGACCAGCTCATCGCGGGCGCGACCGGCGGGGTCGTCGCGTACGACACCGCCGTCGGCCTCCTCGGGTTCACGCACGCCACCCTGCTCGACGACGTCGTCGACGCGCTCGCCGCCGGTGACGGCGCGTCGATCTTCCGCGTCGTCGACCAGGTGATCGCCACCGGGCACGAGCCGCGGCGGTTCGTCGAGGACGTACTGGAGCGGCTGCGCGACCTCATCGTCATCGCCGTCTCCGGCGACGCGGCCGAGGCCGTGCTGCGGGGGCTGCCCGCCGACCAGCTCGAGCGGATGCGCGCGCAGGCCGGGCGTCTCGGCGTGTCCGAGCTGTCGCGGGCGGCCGACCTCGTCAACGCCGCGCTCACCGAGATGACGGGCGCCACCTCGCCCCGGCTGCACCTCGAGCTGCTCTGCGCGCGCCTGCTGCTGCCCGGCGCCGACGACGGCGTGGAGGGTCTCGCCGCGCGCATCGACCGCCTCGAGCGGGGCAGGATCGCGGCCGGTCCGGCCGCTCCGGCAGGTCCGCCCGCTCACGGTGACGCCGCACCGACTCCCGCTCCGCCGGTGTCCGAGGGCGGGGGAGGAGGGCTGAGCGGGGCCGCCGCTGCCCGGGCCGCCCTGCAGGCGAGCCGGCGTCCGGTCGCCGAGCCCGAGAGCGCCGGCGAGCCCGAGCCCGCGGTGGCCGAGCCGGTCGGGGACACCTCGCCCGTCGAGCCTGAGCCTGCGGTGGTCGAGCCGGTCGATGCCGCGCCGTCCGCGGAGCCCGAGCCTGCGGTGGTCGAGCCGGTCGAGCCGGTCGATGCCGCGCCGTCCGCGGAGCCTGAGCCTGCGGTGGTCGAGCCGGTCGAGGCCGCGCCGTCCGCGGAGCCCGAGCCTGCGGTGGTCGAGCCCGTCGAGGCCGCCCCGGCGGTTCAGCCGGAGCCGGAGTCCGCGCCGTCCGCTCCCGCCAGCGCCGTGACCACCGAGGTGGTCCGACGCCGGTGGCGCGAGGTCCTGGGCGCCATCCAGAGCCCGCAGGCCGCCGCGTTCCTCGGCGAGAACGCCCAGGTGCTGACCCTCGAGCGTGACGTGCTGCGCCTCGGGTTCGCGCCGGCCGTCGTCGGGCTGGCGCGTCGCGGGCGTCCGGAGACCATCTCGGACGCCGTCTACCAGGCGCTCGGTGTCGCAGTGCAGGTCGAGATCGTCGAGAACGAGGCCGGCGCGCGTCCTCGGGAGGCCGGCAGTTCTCCTGCGCCGTCGGACCCGGGCGGAGACGCCGCTGAGGAGCCCGACGACTCCGAGCGGTCCGACGACTCCGAGCGGTCCGACGACGCCGCATGGCCCGACGTCCCGCCGCCCGGCGAGGGGCGTTCCGGCGGTGGGGGAGGCGGTGCCACCGACGGCGGGGAATCCGGCGCCCGCCCCTCCGCCGCCACCGTCGCGGCGAGCGAGCCGCGCCCGGACACCGCCGTCGCGGTCGTCGAGCCGCCCGCTCGTCGTGCGCCGCAGGACGCCCCGCAGCGGTCTCCGCAGCCGCAGCAGCAGGCGAGGCAGGTCGCCTCGGTCGACGAGGCGGATGCCGCCTGGCTCGCCGGCGTCTCCTTGCACGAGCCCCCGCCCGACGACGAGCCCGAGCCGCCGCTCGACGAGCCCGCCGCGGCCCGGGTCGGCCGGCCCGTCGCGTCGCCGCGGCCCCAGCCCGACGTGCCGGCGAGCGCGCCGGCCGCGAGCCCGCCCGCCCCGGCCGGTCCGGCAGTGTCCGCCCCGGCGGCCCCGCCTGCGCGCGAGACCCCGCGGCAGGCCGCCGAGCGCCGGGTGCGCGAGGCGCAGCAGTCGGAGGGCCGGTCGTCCTGGGCGCCCGCGTCCGGCCGGAACCCCGCGGACGACGAGCCCTCCGCCGACGACCCCGACATCACGTCCGCCGGGCTGGTCGGCGTGCAGCTCGTGGTGCAGGTGCTGGACGGCAAGGTCATCGAGGAGATCGCGGAGCAGCCCTGACATGACCGGTCACACCCCCACCGACAGCACGGAGCACGCCCGCCCGGGCGTCACCACCCTGCACATCGTCGCCGCCGTCATCGTGCGCGAGGACGGCCGCGCGCTGCTCGTGCGCAAGCGCGACACCACGGCGTTCATGCAGGTGGGCGGCAAGATCGAGCCGGGCGAGGAGCCTGTCGCCGCGCTCGTGCGCGAGTGCGCGGAGGAGATCGGGCTGGTCGTCGACCCGGCCGCCGCCCGCCCGCTCGGGCGCCGCACCGCCGTCGCCGCCAACGAGCCGGACCACGTGGTCGACGCGCACGTCTTCGAGGTGGTCCTGCCCGCCGGGTTCGACGTCGAGACGCGCGCCGAGCTCGCCGAGCACGTCTGGGTCGACCCGGCCGAACCGGCCGCGCCGCACCCGCTCGCGCCGCTGTCCGCCGACCTCATGGCCGACGTCGCCGCCCGATGACCGGTCGACCGCGCCGCGGGGCCGTCCACCACGTCGAGCTGTGGGTGCCCGACCTGGCGCGCGCCGAGCGCTCCTGGGGATGGCTCCTCGGCGAGCTCGGCTACCGGACGCACCAGGCGTGGGAGCACGGGCGGTCGTGGCTGCTCGACGACGGCTACGTCGTCGTCGAGCAGAGCCCCGCCCTGTCGGCCTCCACCCACGACCGTCGGCGGCCGGGCCTGAACCACCTGGCCCTGCACGCGGGCTCGCGCGCGCAGGTCGACGCGCTCGTCGCTGCCGCGCCCGCGCACGGGTGGTCGCTGCTCTTCGCCGATCGGCACCCGTTCGCCGGCGGCCCCGACCACTACGCCGCCTACCTCGAGGACGCGGACGGCTTCGAGGCCGAGCTCGTCGCGGGCTGACCGCCCGTCCCGGTGCTACCTCGCGGTCGCTCGGACTACCTCGCGGCCGCCCGGACTACCTCGGCAGGGTGGCGCGCAGGTCGTCGAGCCAGCCGGCGAGGTTGGCCATGGAGTCGGGCATGAACGGCACGTCGTCGATCATCCGCAGCAGGCGGGCGGGCGGCACCCACGCGCCCCACGCGACCTCCTCCTGCTGCCAGGTCACGGGCCCGTCGTAGGTGCACTCGTAGAGGAACTCGCGCATCCGGGTGCGGTCGTCGGCGTAGTCGGCGACGCCGAGCGGCACCAGCTCCACCCCGGTCACGCCGAGCTCCTCGGCCAGCTCGCGGCGCGCGGAGTCGGTCGGGTCCTCGCCGGCGCGCAGCACGCCGCCCGCGCAGAAGTCGTATCGGCCGGGATACAGGTCCTTCGTATCGGTGCGGCGGTGCACGTAGACGTCACCGGCCCGGTTGCGCACCACGACGGCGGTGGCCGCGTGCCGCAGGTTCTCCGCCCGCACGCGCGCCCGCGGCGCCGTGCCGCACGGGCGCCCCGACTCGTCGTACAGCGCCACGACCTCGGATCCCGCGACCTCGCCCATGCGAGCATCCTGCCGCAGACGACCCCTCAGGGGAGGGGCGGGACGTCGTCGTGGTCGAGCGGCGACCCGAAGATCCGCGCGGCGCGCTTGATCACCTCGAGCCCGTCCGTCACCTCGACCGCGGCGACGCCAGGGATGCTGCCGACGTCGCTCGTGAGGAACCGGTAGAGGGCCTCATCGTCGGCCACGGCGATCTCGCCGCACAGGTTGTGCTGCCCGGTCGTGGCGGCGACGCTCAGGACGTCGGGATGGGCGGCGAGCGTGCGTCCCGCGACCTCCAGCCGGGACGGCAGCACCCGGAGCCAGACAAGGGCTACCACGGGCCGCCCCACGAGCGCGGGGTCCACGACCGCGCGCACCCGCAGCGGACCGCGGCGCATGAGCG
Organism: Isoptericola sp. NPDC058082; assembly: GCF_042885055.1. Lineage (NCBI taxonomy): Bacteria > Bacillati > Actinomycetota > Actinomycetes > Micrococcales > Promicromonosporaceae > Isoptericola > Isoptericola sp. NPDC058082. Next base: position 197,207 of record NZ_JBHVSQ010000006.1, read on the forward strand.
CCTCCACCCGCCGGCCGGCGGTGGCGGGCGCGACGGCGGCGCGCTCGCCGAGCTCGCGCCAGCTCAGCCGGCCGTCCGCCACGAGGGCGTCCACGAGCCGGGCGTCGACCTCGTCGAGGGACACGCTGCGCGGTTCCCGCCCCTCGTCCCAGGCGTCCCAGCGCCCGGTCCGCAGCCGGGCCGTCTCCTGCGGGGCGAGGATCCCCGCGGTCCACCCGTGCGGGGTGGCGAAGCGCCGCAGCACGCGGAGCGCGTCGCCCGTCACCACGCCGGTCATCGACCGCAGCCGGTGGTGGGTCACGCCCAGCAGCTCGCGGGCGTTGCGCACCGCGACCTGTGCCGCGCAGTCGAGCTCGCCGCCGGTGACCGCCACGTACCCGGCCTCGTCCCACGACGCGATCTGGCGCGCCACGTCGCGGCTGTGGCCGGGCGCGCAGCGCACCCGCAACCACACGGTGAGGCCCGCCCGGGCCCACTCCCGGTCGAGCACCCCCGTGACGCGCACGTCGCCCCGGGAGAGGAGCGCCGCCAGCCGGCGCGACGCGGTCGGCGAGGTGACACCGGCCGCCGTCGCGAGGGCCGCGACCGTCGCGCGTGGGTGGGCGAGCAGCGCGCCGACGATCCGTCGGTCGGGCCCCGTCAGGGCGGACGATCCGTGCACGGGGTCCCTCAAGACGGAGGTTCCGTTCGTCATCGCCCGGATTCTTGCAGCCGGGCGTGCCCCCGGCGAGTCTCGTGACGCATCAGCGGCGACGAGGGTGAGGAGCAGGGCGTGCGACCAGTGACGATCGCCGTCGTCGGGGCGGGGCACCGTGGCGCCGAGGCGTACGCGGACTACTGCCTGCGGCATCCCGACGAGGTGCAGGTCGTGGCGGTCGCCGAGCCCGACGACGGCCGTCGTGCCGCCCTCGTCGCCGCGCACGGGATCGCGGCGGACCGGGCCTACTCGGGGTGGGAGGACCTGCTGGCGGCGGACAGGATCGCGGACGCGGTGGTCGTGGCCACCCCGGACCGGCTGCGCACCGGGCCCCTGCTGGCCGCAGCCCGGCGGGGGTACGCCATCCTCGTGGAGAAGCCGGTGGCCACCTCCCCCGCCGAGCTGGAGGAGATCGTGCGGGCGGTGGGCGAGGCGGACGTCCCGGTCGGGGTGGCGCACGTGCTGCGCTACACGGCGTTCTTCCGGCACCTCAAGGAGCTGCTCGACGAGGGCGCGGTCGGTCGCGTCGTGCACCTGGAGCAGACCGAGGACCCGGGGTACTGGCACTTCGTGCACTCGTACGTGCGGGGAAGCTGGCGGCGCGCGGACACCTCGAGCCCGCTCCTGCTGGCCAAGGCGTGCCACGACCTCGACGTGATCACCTGGCTCCTCGGGGCCGAGCCGGCCACCGTGTACTCCACGGGGGCGCTCACGCAGTTCCGCCCGGAGAACGCGCCGGAGGGCGCCCCGGAGCGTTGCACGGACGGCTGCCCGGCGGCCGACGCCTGCCCGTTCCACGCCCCCCGGTTCTACGTGGAACGCCTGCGCGACCACCACGCCTGGCCGGTCACGGCGATCACCGGGGACACGTCCGCGGAGGCCCGGCTGCGCGCGCTGCGGGAGGGCCCGTACGGCCGCTGCGTCTACCGCTGCGACAACGACGCGGTGGACCACCAGGTGGTGGCACTGACCTACGCCGCAGGGGTCACGGCCACGCTGCGGGTGGGCGCGTTCACGGAGGCGAACACCCGCACGGTGCGCATCCTCGGGTCGCACGGCGAGATCGAGGGGCGCCTCGACACCGGGGAGGTCACGCTGCGCCGCTTCCTGCCGCGCCGGGGCGCGGAGCTCGGAGGGGCGCCCCGGTGGGACCGCGACGCCGAGGGCCGGTCCGGGCTCCCGGACGACGACGTCGTGACCGTCGTCACCGCGCCCGTGGACGACGTCGACCTGCTCGTCGAGCCGGGGCGCCGCGAGTCCGACGGTCACGCCGGCGGGGACGACGGGCTGATGCGCGAGTTCGTCGCCACGGTGCGCGACCGGCGGGTGCGACCGGGGGTGCGGGTGCCGACCCACCTCGCCGACGCCGCCGTCAGCCACCGGATCGCTTTCGCCGCGGAGCGCTCGCGCAGCACGGGGGAGGTGGTGCACCTGTGACCGGGGACGTGACCCGCGGCGCGGCCGGCGTCCGGCGGCTCGTGGAGCGTGCGACGGGCCGTCCGGCACGGGACGTGCGGCTCGACGTCGACCCGGGACTGGGGGAGGGGACGTTCCGGTACTCCGCCGCGGGCGGGACGCTCGAGGTGAGCGCGGGGGACGTCGCGACCCTGGGCGTGGGCTTCGCCCGCTACCTCGCCGACGTCGTGGGGCTCCAGGTCACCTGGGACGACCCTGTCGCGGCACGCGAGCGCCCCGACCGCTGGCCCGACGCCGCCCCCGCCACGTGCCGCACCGACGCTGCGGTGCGGTACTACCTCAACGTCGTCACCACCGGGTACTCGGCGCCGTTCTGGGGCTGGGAGCGCTGGGAGCGCGAGGTCGACTGGATGGCGCTGCACGGCGTCACCGCGCCGCTGCTCACCCTCGGGCACGAGGCGGTGCTGCACGCGGCGTTCGTCGACGCCGGGGCCACGCCCGAGCAGTCGCGGGAGTGGCTCGGCGGCGCCGCCTACCTGCCGTGGACCTTCATGGGCAGCCTCAGCGGGTTCGGCGGGCCGCTGCCCCGGCGGTGGTTCGAGCGGCGCGCCGCCCTGGCACGGCGGGTCGCGGCACGGATGCGGGAGCTCGGGATGCGGCCGGTGCTGCCGGCCTTCGGCGGGCACGTGCCGGACGCGCTCGCCCCCGCCGGCGCGCGCCGCACCCGGTGGCAGGGGTTCACGACGGCGCTCCTGGAGCCGGGCTCGGCCGAGCTGGGGGAGCTGGCCGGGAGCGTGCGACGCCACCAGCAGGCCATGGTCGGCACCGACCACCTCTACTCCGCCGACCCGCTCATCGAGTCCGAGCCGCCCTCGGCCGACCCGGACTACCTCCGGGAGCTGGGCCGCTCGCTGTGGGAGGGCATCCGCGGTGCGGACCCGGCGGCCACGTGGGTCATGCAGGCCTGGCCGTTCCACTACCACCGGGCGTTCTGGACGCGGGAGCGCGTCGACGCCTTCCTCGAGGCGGTGCCGGGCGACCGCCTGCTGCTCCTCGACCTGTGGGCCGAGCACGCGCCCGTCTGGTCGGACGACCGGGAGATCGCCCGCCGGCCCTGGGTGTGGTGCACGGTCCACAACTTCGGCGCCCGGTTCTCCCTGCACGGCGACCTGCGGGGGCTGCTCGACGGGTACGGCGCCGCGCGCCGCTCGGCGCCCGTGACGCTGCGGGGGGTCGGCCTGGCGCCGGAGGCCATCGAGCACAACCCGGCCTTCTACGAGCTCGCCACCCGGCTGCCCTGGATCGAGGACCTCGACGGGTTCGACGTCGACGGGTGGCTGGCGGGGTTCGTCGGGCGGCGCTACCGCCTCGCGGGGCACCCGCGCGTGCGCGACGCCGCGCAGGAGGCCTGGCGGGTGCTCGGCCGCACCGTGTACCGGCCGGGCGCGACGCGGTCCGCGCCGTCCCCCGTCATCGCGCGGCCCGTCGACCTCGCCCCGCCGTTCGCGACCCAGCGGCGCGCCGGGGAGGCGCTCGACCCCGACCGGCCGCCGTCGTCGAACGTGGACGTCGACGCGGACCCGCACGTCCTTGGCGATCTGCCCGAGCTCGCCCGCGCGGCCGCGCTGCTCACGGCCGTGGTCGAGGAGCTCGGGCCCCGCGGGCCGTGGGCGGAGGACCTGATCGACGTGACGACGCACGTCGCCGCGCAGCGGCTGCGCGCCCCGGTGCACCGCGCGGCCGCCGCGGGCGACGCCGCCGCCGTCCGGGCGGAGGGCGAGACCGTGCTCGCGGCCCTCGACGACCTGGCGGCGCTCGCGGGCACCAGCGGGAGCCGGCTCGCGGGCCGCTGGGTCGAGGACGCCGCCCGGTGGGGCGACGACGCGGGCGAGCGCGCCGTCCTCGCGCGCGACGCCCGACGCATCGTGACGGTCTGGGGCCGCGACGACTCGGGCCTGCACGACTACTCGGGACGGCACTGGGCGGGCCTCATGGACGGCCTGTACCGCCCGCGCTGGGCGGCGTGGTTCGCCGCGCTCGAGGCGGTCGCCGAGGGGGAGGACGCCGGGGCGGCCGTCGCACGGTTGCGGGCGGCCGTCGCCGACGCCGAGGAGACCTGGGTGGACGGCGACGTCCCGCTGCCGACCGCGCCGGGGGGCGACGTCGTCGTCGCCGCCGGCCGGCTCCTGGCGGCGCAGCAGGGAACGCACGACCGGACCGGCAGGGAGCCGGCGGAGCAGGAGGAGGCAACGAGATGACGACACCTAGGGTCATGCGCACCGCCCCGGCGTTCGCGGCGGCGGCGCTGCTGCTCGCGGCGTGCTCGGGCGGTGGTGGGGACGACGCCGCGGAGGACGTCGACACCCTCACGTTCTGGACGGCGCAGACGACACCGGAGCGGGTCGCGGCGCAGGAGGAGATCGCGTCCCGGTTCACGGAGGAGACGGGCATCGACGTCGAGGTCGTGCCCCTCGCGGGCGCGGACCAGAACACGACGCTGCTGGCCAACGCGGCGTCGGGGGAGGTACCGGACGTCATCCTGCACGGCTGGGAGCAGTCGCCGGCGTGGGTCGACCAGGGCATCCTCGACCAGGACGCCGCCGCCGAGCTCGTCGAGAGCCTCGGCCCGGACACGTTCGCCGACGGTGCCATGTCGATGGTCACGGTGGACGACCAGCCGTCCGGGGTCCCGATGGACGGCTGGGGCTACCTGCTGCTCTACCGCACCGACCAGTTCGAGAAGGCGGGCGTCGAGCCTCCGGAGTCGCTCGCCGACGTGGCCGACGCGGCCGAGGCGATGCGGGCGGCCGGCGACGGCGGCATCGCGCTCGGCACGCAGCCCGGCGACGCGTGGGCGGGGGAGACGCTCGAGGCGACGCTGCTGCCCAACGGGTGCCAGCTCGCGGAGGGCGGCACCGTGACGCTCGACTCGGACGCCTGCGTGGAGGGGCTCGAGCTCTACCAGCGCATGGCGGCGACGGCCGGCAAGGGCGAGCTCGACGTCGACGCCGCGCGCGCGTCGTACCTCGCGGGCGACTCGTCGATGGTGATGTTCTCCACGCACATCCTCGACGAGGTGGCGGGCTTCGACCCCAACAACCCGGTCACGTGCGACGAGTGCGCCGACGACCCGACGTACCTCTCCGCGAACACGGGCGTGGTGACCGGGCTGTTCGGCCCGAGCAACGACGACGCGGTCCAGTTCGGCAACGTGCTCCAGCTGTCGATCCCGGAGGGGGCGCAGACCGAGGCAGCGAAGCAGTACGTGGAGTTCCTCATGACGGAGGGCTACGCGGACTCCCTGGGCATGGCCACGGAGGGCCGGATCCCCACCCGGCTCGGCACCCCGGACGACCCCACCGAGTACGTGGACGCGTGGGCGACGCTGCCGTTCGGGGCCGACGGCGGGGACCGGTCGATCACGGACGTGTACGGGCAGGACGTGGCGAACGCGCTCGCGACGGGCGCGGAGCAGTACGTGCGCTGGGGCGCGGGCACGCCGGACGCGCTGCTGGCCTCCGTGACGATCCAGCAGCAGGTGGTGCCGCAGACCGTGGGCCCGCTGTTCTCGGACGGCGACCCCGCCCAGGTGGCGGACGACCTGCGGTCCGCCGTCGAGACGGTGCAGCAGGACCTCGAGTGACCCGCGTCGCCGCCCCGGTCCGGCGTCCTGCCCGGAGCACCCGCTCCCGGCAGGACGCCCGGGCGGGCGCCGCCCTGGTGGCGCCGACGGTGCTGGTGGTCGCTGCCGTGGTGGTGCTGCCGTTCCTCGCAGTGGTGGTGCTCGCATTCCAGGACATCAAGCTCGCCCAGCTGCCGCACCTGACCCTCGCGGACCTCGAGCTCGACCCGGAGAACGTCGTCGGGCTGTTCACGTCGGCCGGGTTCTGGACGGCGCTGCGCACCACGGTGGTGCTCTCGGTGGCGACGGCGGTGCTGTCGGTCGCGGCCGGCGTCGCGATGGCCCTCGCGCTGCGGCGGCCGTTCCCGGCCCGGGCGGTGGTGCGGGCGCTGGTGCTCGTGCCGTACGTGCTGCCCGTCGTCGCGTCGATGCAGACGTGGCGCACCCTGCTGAACACCCAGTACGGCTGGGTGAACGCGGTGGGCACGAGCCTGCTCGGCTGGGACGAGCCGGTCGCCTTCCTCACCACGCCCGACACGACGGTGCTCGGCGTCACCGTCCCCGTGGCGCTGGTCAGCGTCATCGTGGTCATGGTCTGGCACACCTTCCCGCTGGCCTACCTGTTCGCGGCGGCGCGGCTGCACGCGGTGTCCGGCGACCTGGAGGAGGCCGCGGCGCTCGACGGCGCGGGACCGTGGCAGCGGATCCGTCACGTCGTCCTGCCGGAGCTGGCGGGGGTGGTCTCGATCCTCCTGCTGCTCCGCTTCATCTGGACGTTCCAGACCTTCAACGAGGTGTACCTGCTCACCGGGGGCGCGGCCGGGACCGAGGTGCTCGCGGTGCGGGTCTACAACGAGCTGGTCACCCGCTCGGACATCGGGGCGGCGTCCGGCGTCGGGGTGGCGATCACGGCGATCCTCGCCGTGTTCATCGCGCTCTACCTGGTGCTGCAGCGGCGGAGGGAGACGGAGTGAGGCAGGGTCCGGTCGAGGCGGCGGCGAGCCGTCGGAGGCGTCGACGGTCCGGGGGCGAGCGGGTCGCCGGGGCGGTGCGCGTCGTCGTGATCGCGGCGGGCACGCTGTTCGCGGCGTTCCCGCTGTTCTACGCGCTGGGGCTGTCGTTGCGCCCGTTCGCGGACGTCGCGGCGCACCCGGCCGTGCCGTGGCCCACGCAGGTGGACGTGACCCCGTACCTCACGGCGCTGCGACCCCTGGACGCCGGAGGCTTCGGGCTCGGGGGGTTCATGGTGAACTCGCTCGTGCTGGCGTCGTCCACCACGCTCGCCACCCTGCTGGTCTGCGTGCTCGGGGCCTACGCCGTGACCCGGCTGAGGTTCCCCGGGCGGGGCGTGGTGGGCGCGGTGTTCCTCGGGGTGTACATCCTCCCGGGGATCGCCCTGGCCGTGCCCCTGTACGTGCTGTTCAGCCGGCTGGGTCTGCGCGGGTCCATCGCGAGCCTCGTGCTCATCTACATGGCGAGCACGGTGCCGCTGGCCGTCTACATGCTGCGCAACTACTTCGCGTCCGTGCCGGCGTCGGTCGAGGAGGCCGGCGCGCTCGACGGGGCGAGCCGCCTGCAGGTGATCGGCCGCCTCGTGCTTCCCATGACGATGCCCGGCATCGCCGCCACCGGCCTGTACATCTTCATGATCGCGTGGAACGAGTACCTGTACGCCCTGCTCTTCCTCGTCGACGACCGGTCGCGGTGGACGGTGTCGCTGGGCGTGGCGCAGCTCGCGACGTTCGACGTGCCGGTCACGGTGCTCATGGCCGGGTCGATCGCGATCACCGTCCCCGTCGTCATCGGCTTCTTCGCCGCGCAGCGGGCGATGGTCAGCGGGCTCACGCTGGGGGCGGAGAAGGGCTGAGCCGTCGCGCGACCGGCGTCAGCCGCGCCGCAGCGCCTCCGACAGCACCCGGCCCTGGGCCCCGGCCGGCGGGTCGACGCCCAGCAGCGCGGCGATCGTCGGGGCCACGTCGACGTGCCGCGGGTCGCGCGGGTGCCGCCCGGGCAGGACGCCGGACCCGGCGAGCACGAGCGGCACCTCCAGCTCGGTGGTGGAGCCGTGCCGGCCCGCGGGCGCGGCGGGCGTGCTCCCGAACGACCAGCCCGGCTCCGGCTCGACGACGAGGTCGCCGTGGCGTGGGCTCATGCGCATCCGCCGCTGGTCGCGGTCGTCGTACACCGCCCGGACCTGGGGCAGCGCCTCGAGCGCGCGCCGGACGCGGCGCTCGGCCGCCGGGTCGTCCGCGGCGTCGCCCAGCAGCGTGAGGTCGGCGACACCGCCCACGACGATCGCGACGTCGGTGCCGGGGGCGGGCGACCTCCCGGCCGTGAGGACCTCGCCCGTGTAGCCGGCGTCGGCGATCGCGGCGAGGCCCTCCGCGGCGAACCCCTTGTCGAAGGTGGTCATGCCGTGGTCGCCGGTGACGACGAAGGTCGTGCGGCCGTAGATCCCCGCGTCCTTCGTGGCCTGGACCAGCCGGCCGAGCTGGGCGTCGAGCTCGGTGAGCGCGGCGGGGATGCCGGGGTGCTCGTCGCCGCCGGCGTGCCCGAGCGCGTCGAGCGCGTCGCAGTACACCGCGGTCAGGGCCGGCAGCCCGTCGGCCCGGACCATCTCCCCGCCCGAGCTCACCGGCTCGCCGGCGAAGACCGCCACGGCGTCGTCGACGCGCCGGCTGCAGTCGCCACCCGGCTGGGTGTACAGGCCCTCGGGGTCGCCGTACGACACGCCATGGTCCTGCACGATGAACCACTGCGACGAGAAGACGGTGCCGCCGCCGGCGCGGACCGCCTCGGCGATCGTCGGCACCGCGAGGGCCCGCTGCTGCCCCTGGGCCGTGCCCGAGACGGGGTCGAACCAGTACGCGGAGTTGAGGTGCCGCTCCGGCCACGCCCCGGTGGCGACCGACGCCCACGACGGGTTCGTGATGGAGGTCATGGCCCCGGTGGACGTCGTGACGGACCCGCGGCGCAGCAGCGCCTCGAGGTGCGGCATCGGCGCACGGCCCAGGTACTCGGCGTCGAACCCGTCGAGGGCGAGGAGCACCACGTGGTCGGCGCGCGCAGGGCCGTGCGCCGAGGTGACGGCGTCCGACGACGGTGGCGCGGACGACGCGGCGGCGGCCGGGACGACGACGGCGAGCGCGGACAGGGCGGCGACGGTGGCGCCGGCGAGAGGCCGGGCCCAGCGGTGGGTCACCCGACCGACGCTAGGGCGTGGTCGCCCGGGGCGCGCGTCCTGGGCGCAGAGTTCCCGGACCCGTCACCCGGGGGACATCAGCCCGTCACCGGGACGGCATGACAGATGTCACGGCCCGTCCGTGCGCTCCTCACGGAACCCGGTGACGGGCGGCACTACCTGCGACGACGCGCCGCCGCGAGGGTGGAGGCATGACTTCGGAACCCATCGTCCACGTCCGCGGGGCACGCCGCCGGTACGGCGCGTTCGAGGCCGTCCGCGGGGTCGACCTCGACGTCCACCGCGGGGAGCTCGTCGCCCTGCTCGGCACCAACGGGGCGGGCAAGACGTCGTTCGTCGAGCTCGTCGAGGGGCTCGCGCCCGCCTCCGGCGGCACGGTGCGCGTGCTCGGTCGCGACCCGTACCGGGAGCGGCGGCACGTCGTCCGCTCCCTCGGGATCATGCTGCAGAGCGCCGGGTTCTCCGGCGACCTCACCGTCGCGGAGACGGCGCGCACCTGGGCGGGCACCCTGTCGCGGCCGCGCCCGGTCGCCGACGTCCTCGGCGCCGTGGGGCTGGAGCACCGCGCGGACGTGCGTGTCGCCAGCCTCTCGGGCGGGGAGAAACGCCGCCTGGACCTCGCGCTCGCCACGATGGGCGACCCCGAGCTCCTCTTCCTCGACGAGCCCACCACCGGCCTCGACCCGGAGAGCCGCCGCGCCACCTGGGCGCTGGTGCAGGGCATGCTCGACGCCGGCACCACGGTGCTGCTCACCACCCACTACCTGGAGGAGGCGGAGCAGCTCGCCGACCGCATCGCGATCATGCAGGCCGGCCGCGTGGTGCGGACGGGATCGGTCGCCGACGTCGTCGCCGCGGAGCCCGCCCGCGTGGAGGCCGTGGTGCGCAACGACGGCGGCCGGGCCGTCGCGCCCGCCGTGGCGGACCTGCCCGCGCTGGCGGGCGTCGTCGGCGTCCCCGACGTCGACCGCACGGGCCGCCTGCGCCTGCGCACCACGCGCCTCCAGGACGACCTGCTCACCCTGCTCCAGTGGGCCGAGGCGCGGCGCCTGCGGCTGGACGACCTCGACGCCCGGGCGGCGTCGCTCGAGCAGGCGTTCCTCGCCCTCGACGACGGCGCCGACGCGCACCGCACGACCGACACGGAGGCAGCGGCATGACCACGACGACCACCACCCCCGCCCGCCGGCGGGCCGCGACGGGCACGGGCGGCGGCGGCCGCCGCGTCGCGGCCCTCGCCCGCGCGGAGCTGCGCCTGCTCGTGCGCAACCGCACCGCGCTGTTCAACGCGCTCGCCCTGCCGCCGATGACGGTCGGGCTTTTCGCCGCGGTCGGCGGCATCGGCGACGAGGCCTCCGCCGCGACGGGCGCCGTCCTGCTGAACCTGCTGACGTTCATGGCGCTCGCGTTCGTCGTCTACTACAACCTCACCGTCGCGTTCGTGGCCCGGCGCGAGGAGCTGGTGCTCAAGCGCTACCTCGTGGGGGAGTGCTCCCGCGCGGAGCTCCTGGTCGGCACCGCGGTCCCGGCGCTCGTGGTGGCGCTGGCGCAGACGGTGCTGGGGACGGTCGCGGTGTCGGTGTTCCTCACGCCGCCCGCGTTCGTCAACCCGCTGCTGGTGGTCGTGGCCGTGCTCGGCGGGGCCGCGATGCTCACGCTGCTGGCCGCCGCGACGTCCGGCCTGTCCCGCACCGTGGAGTCCGCGCAGCTCACCACGCTGCCGCTGCTCGTCGTCGCGATCCCGTTCGCCGGCCTGTTCGGCGCGCCCGGTGCGTCGACCGGGGTGCTCGACACGATCGGCACGTTCACCCCGCTGCGCCCGATCACGGACCTCATGCTGCTCGGCGCCGGCGGGATCGACGGGGACGGGCAGGTGGTCACGTTCGCCGAGACGTTCGGCGCGGCCGCGCTGCCCGTGGCCGTGCTCGCCGCGTGGACGGTCGTGGGTGCGCTCGCCGCCCGGCGGTGGATGCGCTGGGAGCCGCGTCGGTGACCCACCTCCCGCCGGGGCGGCCGGACCCGGCATCGTGGCAGGCTGACGGCGTGAGAACACGTCGTCGGCCCGGCATGGCCCTGGCGGGTGGTGCGCGCGGGGTCGAGACGTACACCCGCGTGAGCCTCTACTCGTTCGTCCTCCTCGAGCCCTTCTTCTACCTGTACGCGGTGGCGGCGCTGGCCGGCACGGACGAGGTGCCCGCGGTCGGCGCGGCGGCGGTCCTGGCGTGCCTGGGCCTCGTCCACATGGCGCTGTGCCTCGGCACCATCCACGTCGGGTTCGACGAGCCGCTGACCACCGGGCGGCGCCCCCGCCCGGTGGTCGTGGCGCTGCTCGCGGTGACGGGCGCCGTCTGGCTCGTGTCCGTCCTCGTGCTGCCCGCGGCCGTCGGGGGCGGCCTCATGGGCGACCCGCGCAGCATGATGATCGCGGTGGCCGGGGCGGCGACCTGCGGGGCCCTCGCCGTCGCGACCCCGATCCGGCGCGTGCTGACCGTCGGTCTCGCAGTGCCGGTCGTCGTGATCGGCGTCCGGCTCGCCTCCGACGCGAGCGCCGGGACGGTCGCGTCCGCGCTCGGCACCGGCCTGGGCGCGTACGTCTTCCTCCTGTTCTGGGCGTCGACGGTGCGGCTGTCCATGTGGATCGTCGAGGTGGTGCGCGAGCTCGACACCGCGCGGCAGGCCTCGGCGCGGCTCGCCGTCGCGGAGGAGCGGCTGCGCATCGCGCGGGACATGCACGACGTCGTCGGACGCGCGCTGTCCGCCGTCGCGGTGAAGTCCGAGCTCGCGGCCGCGCTCGCGCGTCGCGGCGACCCGCGGGGTGCCGACGAGATGGACGACGTGCGCACGCTCGCCCAGGACTCCCTGCGCGAGGTGCGCGGCGTCGTCGCCGGCTACCGGGCGGCCGACCTGTCGACGGAGCTCGACGGGGCCCGGTCCGTGCTGCGCGCGGCGGGGGTGACCGTGCGGGTCGTGGGCGAGGTGCCGGAGCTGGCGGCTCCGCAGGCCGACGCCTTGGCCTGGGTGGTGCGCGAGGCCGTCACGAACATCGTGCGGCACTCGGCCGCGCGCGAGTGCCGGATCGATCTGGACAGGCAGGAGGAGACGGGGGAGATGGTGCTGAGGGTGAGCAACGACGGAGCCCGCGTGGGCGTCGCCGGGGTGGCCGGGCTGGAGGGCGGCGCCGGCCTGGTCGGGCTGCGGGAGCGGCTCGCCGCCGTCGGGGGAGCGCTCGACGTGGCGGCCGACGGCGACCGGTTCGTCCTCACGGCCCGCGTGCCGGGGGAGGTGGACGGGTGATCCGCGTGGTGCTCGCCGACGACGAGACGCTGATCCGGGACGCGGTCGCCCAGCTGCTCGCCCTGGAGGACGATCTCGAGGTCGTGGCGGTCGCGGGGAACGGGACGGAGGCCGTGGCGACGATCGAGCGGCACGCCCCCGACGTGGCGGTGCTCGACCTGCAGATGCCGGGCGCCGACGGGATCGAGGTCGCCGAGGCGGTCCGCAGGACGGTGCCGGCCTGCGGTGTCGTCATCGTCACGAGCCACGGCCGGCCCGGGCACCTCAAGAAGGCGCTCGCCGCGGGGGTGCGGGGCTTCCTGCCCAAGTCGGTGTCGGCGGCCGTGCTGGCGGGCGCCGTGCGACAGGTCGCGAGCGGCGGCCGGTACGTGGACCCGGAGCTCGCGGCCGACGCGATCTCCGCGGGCGACTCGCCCCTGACCGCCCGCGAGGCGGACGTGCTCGAGCTCGCCGCCGACGGCGCGCCCGTGGAGGAGATCGCCGAGCGGGCCGCGCTGGCCCCCGGCACGGTGCGCAACTACCTGTCGTCCGCCGTGGCCAAGCTGGGGGTCGCGAACCGGCACGAGGCCGTCCGGCTGGCGCGTGCCAAGGGCTGGCTCTGAGAGGCCGGACCGTCCCCGCCAGCCCGTAGGCTGGACCCTTGTGTACGAGGGCGCAGTCCAGGACCTGATCGACGAGCTCGGCCGCCTCCCCGGCGTCGGGCCCAAGAGCGCGCAGCGCATCGCGTTCCACCTGCTCGCGGCGGACGCCGCCGACGTGCGCCGGCTCGCCGACGCGCTCACCGAGGTCAAGGCGCGCGTGCAGTTCTGCGAGACGTGCGGCAACGTCGCGGAGTCGGAGAGATGCCGCATCTGCGCCGACCCGCGCCGCTCCGACGACGTGATCTGCGTCGTCGAGGAGCCCAAGGACGTCGTCGCGATCGAGCGCACCCGCGAGTTCCGGGGCAGGTACCACGTGCTCGGTGGCGCCATCAACCCGATCGAGAACGTCGGCCCCGACGACCTGCGCATCAGCCAGCTCATGACGCGCCTGGCCGACGGCACGGTCACCGAGGTCATCCTCGCCACCGACCCCAACATCGAGGGCGAGGCGACGGCCACGTACCTGTCGCGGCTCATCGCGCCCATGGGCGTCACCGTCTCCCGCCTCGCGTCGGGTCTGCCCGTCGGGGGAGACTTGGAGTACGCGGACGAGGTGACCCTCGGTCGCGCGTTCGAGGGCCGGCGGGTCGTCGGCGGCTGACCGGCTCCCGCACCCGTCGGTCGAGCCTGTCGAGACCACGACGCAGGAGGAGGGGACCCCGTGGGTGAGATCGAGGCCGGATCCGAGTTCCGGGACGTCGCCGAGCAGATGTCCGCGCAGGCGCGGACGTTCCTGTCGACGACGACGCAGGTCGCGTCCGGCGCCGCACCGGGCGCGGAGATCGCGCTGCTCATCCTCGCGACGTCGGACCTGCTGTCCGCGGGGGCGCGCCTCGCCGCGATCGTGGACGTCGTCCCCGCCGAGCGGTGGGAGCCCGACGCCGGGCCCGAGACCGACGTGGACCCGCTGCGCGACGCGCTCGCGCAGATGTTCGACGGCTTCGACGACTACGTCGAGGTGTCCGACCCGGCGCTGAGCGCCGACGTCGCGCCCGCGACGCTGTCCGGCGACCTGGCGTGCGTCGCCGAGGAGATCGCCAAGGGCCTGCAGCACTTCGACGACGGGCACGAGCTCGAGGGCCTGTGGTGGTGGCAGTTCAGCTACCTGTCCTCGTGGGGCGAGCGGGCGTCGTCGGCGCTGCGCGTGCTGCAGGGGGTGCTCGCGCACCTGCGGCTCGACGTCGCGGACGACGTCGCCGCCGAGGCGGAGTACGACGCCCTGCACTCCTGAGCCGGGGCGTCAGCCCGCGGCGGTCGCCGCGCGGGCGTAGTGCTCGCGCTGCGCGGGGTAGTACGACTCCCACGCCACCGTGTCCGCACCCCGCCCCGAGCGCACCGCGACGAGCCGGTCGAGGTAGTACTCCCACCCGGGACCGATCGAGGCGGCGTCGTCGTCCGGGCCCAGCCGCTGCCGGAACGTCAGCGTCGTCACCCCGTCCGCCTCTGCGAGGTCGAGCGCCAGGTGCCAGACCCCGCCCGGCGTGGCCGTGTCGACGGCGTACCGGCGCGGCGGCTCGCACCGCGTGATGACGCACTCGGCGGCCTCGGCGTCCGGGCCCTCGGCGGTCATGAAGAACTGGACCGTGCCGGTCGCCGGATCGCCCTCCCAGCGGCCGACCCACGCCTCGAGCAGGCCCGGCTCGGTGATGCTGGCCCACACGTCGGCGGCGTCGGCGTCGAACCTGCGCACGACGACGAGCTCGCGCCGGCCGGGCCCGTGCTCGACGGTGCCGGTCGCCGCGACGGCGGGGCGCTGCTCGTCCGTCATGCCTCCCAGGGTGGCACGGGGCGGCGGTCGTGGGGCGGTGGGCGGTGGGACAGGCGCCGGTCGGCGTCGGCGGGCATGACAGGATTCCCCGGTGCCCGACCTCGACACCCTCACCATCGTGCTGCTCGTGCTGGCCGGGCTCACGGCCGGCTGGGTCGACGCCGTCGTCGGCGGTGGCGGGCTGATCCAGCTGCCCGCGCTGCTGCTGGTGCCGGGGATCTCGCCGGTGCAGGCGCTGGCCACCAACAAGCTCGGCTCGATCATGGGCACGTCCACCAGCGCGATCACGTACTACCGCCGGGTGGGCCCGGACCTCACGACGGCGGGCCCGATGGCGCTCGCCGCGCTGGCCGGGGCCTTCGGCGGCGCCGCGCTGGCCAGCCGCATCCCCGCCGACCTGTTCAAGCCGATCATCCTCGTGGTGCTGATCGGGGTGGCCACGTACACGGTGCTCAAGCCGAAGCTGGGCGCGCACGACAACCTGCGCTGGGAGGGCAACCGGCACCGCTGGACGGCCGCCGGCATCGGCCTCGTCATCGGCGCGTACGACGGCCTGCTCGGCCCGGGCACCGGCACGTTCCTCGTCATCGCGCTGGTGAGCGTGCTCGGCTACGCCTTCCTGCCGGCGTCGGCGCTGGCGAAGATCGTCAACTTCGCGACCAACCTCGGCGCGCTGCTGTTCTTCGTGCCGCACGGCGCCGTGCTGTGGGGCCTGGGGCTGATGATCGGCGCCGCCAACCTCGTGGGCGCGTACGTCGGGGCGCGCATGGCCGTGGCGAAGGGCAGCGCCTTCGTGCGCGTCATCTTCGTCGTCGTCGTGGGCGCGCTGATCGTGAAGCTGGGCTACGACGTCGTCACCGGCGCCTAGCGGTGCGAGGGGCCCGCGGGGAACTCGTTCAGCAGGGCTGACGTGACCTTCACGTCCCGCAGCTCGGTCCAGCCGACCGCGCGGGTGAGCCGCCACCAGGCGTCCCTGGTGTACACCCGCTCCCTGCGGCCGTCGTGGATCCGGTAGAGGTAGCCGGTGCGCTCGGACCTGGCGAAGAACGAGATGGGCTCGACGTCGAAGGCGTTCCTGGCCCTGTCGGGGATCCGCGGGTCGGTGCAGTCGCCACCCCAGTGGCGCACGGTGCCGCAGGCGGTCGCCCACATGAGGTCGCCGTTGCCGTCCAGCATGACGTAGCGGCCGGACGGCACCCGGGCCCAACGGGAGTCGAAGTCGGTGCCCCGCTCCAGGCTCGTCAGGAACGTGTGGCTCGCGTACGAGGCCCGGCCGAGCCGCCCCGCCAGCGCCGCACGAGCCCTGGTGCTCGTGAGGAGATGCCGCGTGCCGCCGGAGACGAACCACACCTCGCCGCGGGAGAGGTGGGGGCGGTACTCGACGAGGTACCCGGTGCTCGTGTTCCACAGGTGTCGCCACCTGTCCTGGCCGCTCGCGACCTTGCTGCGGATCTCGGCCAGGCGCCGGTAGATCGAGGCCCCCGGACAGGCGGTGCTGCCCACGTCGCGGTGCCCGGAGATCCTGGCCTCGCGCGAGCCGTCGAGGGTGGTGTGGCCGCGGGCGGGGACGCCGTGCAGGGCGAGCTTCCAGGCCAGCAGGTCGATGACGCCGCGGACGGCCGCGTCGCTGACGGTGGCCTGCTCGTAGTCGCCGAGGACCGACACCCCGACGGTCTCGTCGTTGACCCCCACGGCGTGCGCGCCGACGATCTCGAGCTCGACGCCGCCGTCGCGGCCCTCCCAGGTGCGGCCCCACCGGTCGACGAGGAAGTTGTACCCGATGTCGCCCCAGCCGCGGGTCTTCGCGTGGTACGTGTAGATGCCGCGGATGATCGACGGCACCTGCGCGGACGTGTAGCTGTTGGTGCCGGCGGTGTGGTGGATGATCGCGCCCTTGACCTGGCCCTGCCGAGGGGTCCAGGTCATGAGGGACTCGTCGGCACCCCAGTCGGCGCGGGAGCGGATCGCGGGCCCGTCGTGCTGGTCCCCGGCCGCCACGGCGCCGGCGAGCGACACGGCGCCGCCGGCACCCTTCCCGAAGGGCGACAAGCCGCCGGCGTCGTCGAGCGACGAGTCCGCGGCGGCTCGGTCCACCGCGCCCTGGCCGGGGTCGACGGCGACGAGCTGGACGTCGTGCACGTCCTCGGCCGCCACGTTCTCGACCGCCACCTCGACCTGGTCCACGTCCCCGACGACGAGGGGGGCCGACCCTCCCTCGGCCGCGTCGGGGTCGAGCGCCTCGATCTCCAGGAGGCTCCACCCCGACCAGGTGGCGCCCCCGTCGTCCGAGGTGCGGGCCCTGATGACCAGGCCGGCGCCGGCGGGACCGGCCCAGGTGACCCCGACGGTCGCGAACCCGCTGACGTCGGAGGTGGCGGCGAGGACGTCCCCGCTGGTCGTGGTCCGCGCCGGATCCGAGCCGAGGGTGCGGGCGGTGGCCGGGTCGGGTGCCCCCGCCGGGGTCGTCCTGACGGTCGCCTCGACGGCGGACGGGTCGTCGCCTGCGGAGCCTCCGGCGGGCGTCGTGGCGGACCGCTCCGCGAGGTGCGGCGTCGCCACGGCCGCGGGAGCCCCGGTGGCGACGAGCGCGAGCACCACGGCGGTGGCGGCGGCGGATGTCCAGCGGTGTGCTGTCATCGGTCGGTCTCCTGGCACGGATGGCAGGTGGACGACGCCAACATAGACCGGCTCGTGCGGGCGTGCGACGCGGTGCACGGCGGCACGGGCCGGTCGACGTGTGGCGCCGCACCCCATCCGCCAGACGGCGGATGTCCAGATGGCGAGACGTTTCCCCCGATCTCGACCAATCCGCTCGGGGGGATCTAGTTTCCGGCGCGTGCCGACGACCCGTCCGCCCGTCTCCGAGGAGTCCTCATGACCGTGCCCGCGTTCTCCGTCCGCCCCGCCCACGCCCTGCTCGGGGCGGCGCTCGTCGTCGCCCTGTCGGCCTGTTCGGCGGCGTCGCAGGCCGACACGGGCTCCGGCGAGGACGCGTCCGTGGGGACGCTCCGCGTGGGCGCCACGTCCGTCACCGGGACGCCGGCCGGCTCCCTCGGCTGGGGCGACAAGGAGGGGATCCTGCTCGACGAGCTGAAGGACGCCGGCGTCGACAAGATCGAGTACTCCTTCTTCCAGTCGGGCAAGGACGTCGTCGCCGCGCTGCTGGGCGGCGCCGTCGACGTCGCCGCGGTGGGCGACAACCCGGCGCTCACGGCCCGCGGCAACGGGGCCGAGGTCGAGCTGCTCGCGCTCGACTCGATCAACGGCGACACCTGGCTGATCGGCGCGCCCGGGGGCCCCACCACGATCGAGGGCCTCGTCGGCAAGGACGTGACGGCGCCGCAGGGCACCATCCGCGACAGGTCCGCCCACCAGCTCGTCGAGGCCGCCGGCCTGGCCGACCAGATCGAGGTGAAGGACCTCGGCACCCCGGAGTCGATCGCCGGGCTCAGCTCCGGCTCCGTCGACGCCACCCTCGTGGGCGGTGCGAGCGCCGTCGAGCTCGCCCGCAAGGGGTTCCCCGTCATCGACCGCACGTCGGACCACGGCCTCGAGAGCACCGGCGCGACGATCGCGTCGACGGAGTTCGTCGACGCCCACCCCGGGTTCCGCGAGGCCTGGCAGGGCGCCGTCGTCGCGACGAACCAGAGCATCGTCGACCGCTTCGACGAGTACACGCAGTGGGTCGCCGAGACGGACGGCGTGGACGTCGACCTCGTGCGCGAGGCGACGCACGAGGACGAGTTCACCCTCGAGCCGTACCCCGACGCCGGCCTGGACCAGCTCCAGTCCGCGCACGACTTCCTGCACGACGACGGCGCGTTCGACGAGGCCTTCGACGTCCGCGAGTGGGCAGGGGTCTCCTGATGGCGGCGCCGACGCTCGAGAGCCGACCGGCCGCCGCGACCGCCCCCGCGGGCGGGGCCCCGGACGGCCTCGTGGACGTGACCGCCGGCGGGCGCCCCCGCCGCGGGCCCTGGTCGCGGGTGCCGCGCCGCGTCCGGAGGCTGACCGGGCCGGTGGTGCTCCTCCTGGCCTGGGCCGTCGCCAGCGAGCTGGGACTGCTGAACCGCGACCTGTTCCCGCCGCCGCTGGCGGTCGCCGCCCGCACGTGGGAGCTCGTCGCGTCGGGCGAGCTCCAGACGCACGTCGGGGCCTCGCTGGCGCGCGTCGTCGTCGGCACCGTGATCGGCGTGCTGGTCGGCGGCGCGCTCGCCGTCGTCGCCGGCCTGACCCGCACCGGGGAGGACCTCCTGGACTCCACGATGCAGATCCTCAAGGCCGTGCCGAACTTCGCCCTCCTGCCCCTGCTCATCATCTGGATGGGGATCGGCGAGGAGCCGAAGATCGTCCTCATCGTGCTCGGCGTGGGCATCGCCATCTACATCAACACCTACGGCGGCATCCGGAACGTGGACGCGCAGCTCGTCGAGGTGGCCCAGACGCTGGACGTCAGCCGGTGGCAGCTGGTGACGCAGGTGGTGCTGCCGGGGGCCGCGCCGGGATTCCTCGTGGGGCTGCGGCTCGGGCTCAGCAGCGCCTGGCTGAGCCTCATCTTCGCCGAGACGATCAACACCACGCAGGGCATCGGCTACCTGATGTCCCGCGCCCAGACGATGCTGCAGTTCGACGTGTCGGTGCTCATCATCCTCATCTACGCCGTCGCCGGGCTGCTCAGCTATGCGCTCGTGCGGCACCTCGAGCACCGGCTGCTCGCCTGGCGCGCGGGGTTCACGGGGGTGGCGGCATGACGGCGGCGCAGGACGCCGTCGTCGTGCGGGGCGCGCGACGCGCGTTCGGCGAGCAGGTGGTGCTCGACGGGCTGGACCTCGTCGTCCCGCGCGGCCAGTTCGTCGCGCTGCTGGGCCACAGCGGGTCCGGGAAGAGCACGCTGCTGCGCACCCTCGCCGGGCTCGACCCCGACGTGGGCGGCACCGTGCGCGTCGTGCCGTCGCCCGCCGTCGTCTTCCAGAACCCCCGGCTGCTGCCGTGGCGGCGCGTGCTGGCGAACGTCGTCTTCGGGCTCCGCGGGCCGGACGCCGCGGAGCGCGGCCGGGCCGCCCTGGCGGAGGTCGGGCTGGAGTCCAAGACCGACGCCTGGCCGCGGACGCTGTCGGGCGGCGAGGCGCAGCGGGTGTCGCTCGCCAGGGCCCTCGTGCGCGAGCCGCAGCTGCTGCTGCTCGACGAGCCGTTCGGCGCGCTCGACGCCCTCACACGGCTCAAGATGTACGGGCTGCTGCGCGACCTGTGGGAGCGGCACCGGCCCGCCGTGCTGCACGTGACGCACGACGTCGACGAGGCCGTGCTCCTCGCCGACCGGGTGGTCGTCCTGACGGCCGGTCGGATCTCGTTGGACCTGCCGGTGACGCTCGACGCGCCGCGATCCCGGTCCGTCGACGGGTTCGCGGCCCTGCGTGCCCGGCTGCTCGCCGAGCTCGGCGTCGACGAGAAGGTCGGCACGTGAGCGGGGCGGACGCCCTCGAGGCCTGGGCCGACGTGCTCGTCCTCGGCGGCGGCCCCGCCGGCACGTGGGCCGCTCTGGCGGCCGCCGGCGCGGGGGCCGAGGTCGTGCTCGCCGACAAGGGGTACTGCGGCACCAGCGGTGCCACGGCCTCGGGCGGCAACAACCTGTGGCTCGTCGAGCCCGGCGAGGCCCGCGTCCGGGCGGCCCGGGCGCGCGCCGAGAAGGGCGGCCACCTCACCGACGACACCTGGATGGCCCGGGTCCTGGAGACCACGTGGGAGCAGCTCGACGTGCTCGCCGCCAAGGGCTACCCCTTCCCGCACGACGCCGCGGGGGCGCCCGTGCGCAGCAGCCTCCAGGGGCCGGAGTACATGCGCCGGATGCGCCGGGCCGTCCACCGCGCGGGGGTCCGACTCCTCGACCACCACCCGGCGCTCGAGCTCGTCGCCGACCGGGACGGCGTCGTCAGCGGCGCGGCCGGCGTCGCCCGCCAGGACGGCGGACGGCCGTGGCGGGTGCGCGCCCGCGCGGTCGTCGTCGCCACCGGCGGGTGCGCCGCCCTCGCCGGCGGCTTCGGCACGAACGTCGACACGGGCGAGGGCGTCCTCATGGCGGTGGAGGCCGGGGCCGAGCTGTCCGGCATGGAGTTCTCCACGGCGTACGCGCTCGCCCCGGAGTGGGGCGTGCACACCAAGGGGCGGATGCTCCAGTGGGCCACCTTCTACGACGAGCGGGGCGAGGCGCTCGGCGCGGGCGACGACGGGCCGGGCCGGCAGCTCGCCCAGTCGCTCCTGGTGCAGGGGCAGCGCGTGTACGCGCGCCTCGACCGGGCGCCGCGCGAGATCCACCAGAAGATGCGCGACGCCCAGCCCAACTACTTCGTCCCCCTGGACAAGGCAGGGGTGGACCCGTTCACGACGGCGTACCCGCTGCGGATGGTCTACGAGGGCACCGTGCGGGGGACCGGCGGCCTGCGCGTCGTCACCGACGACTGCGCCACCACGGTGCCCGGCCTCTACGCCGCCGGCGACGCCGCGACCCGGGAGCTCGTCACCGGCGCGATCAGCGGCGGGGGCAGCCACAACGGCGCCTGGGCGATCTCGTCGGGCACCTGGGCGGGCCGGGGCGCCGCCCGCTTCGCCCTCGCCCGCGGCGGCGTACCGGACCGGGTCGACGCGCTCGGCCGGGCCGGGTTGCGGCCGTCGGACGGCGCGGCGGCCGACGTCGACGCCCGCGAGGTGATCGCCGCGGCCCAGCGGCACGTGCTGCCCCCGGCGCGCACCGTGCTGCGGACCGCCGCGGGCCTGCGCGCGTCGCAGACCGAGCTCGAGACGCTGTGGGGCGCCGCCGTCCCGGGGCTGGCGGGGGAGGGGCGGGAACGGCTGCGGGCGCGCGTCGCGGCGTCGCTCGTCGCGCACGCCCGCTGGGTCACGACCGCCGCGCTCGCGCGCGGGGAGTCGCGGGGGATGCACCGGCGGGTCGACGCGCCCGCCGCCGACCCGCGGCTGCGACACCGCCTCCTCACGGGAGGGCTGGACCGCGTCTGGACCCGTCCCGAGGGGCCTCCGGCCCCGCTGTCCGCCCCGCGGCCGGCCTCGCCGTCCACCACGAGAGAGGAGGTGCCCGCGTGATCGAGGTCGTCAGCGCCGCCCGGTGCATCTCGTGCGACATCTGCATCAGGGTGTGCCCCACCGACGTGTTCGACCGCGGCGAGGACGGGGTGCCCGTCGTCGCGCGCCAGTCGGACTGCCAGACCTGCTTCATGTGCGAGGCGTACTGCCCCACCGACGCCCTGTACGTGGCGCCCCTGGCCGGGCCCGCGCCGGCGGGAAGCCCGCACGCGGACGAGGACGTGCTCGCGGCGGCCGGGTCGCTGGGCGCCTACCGTGCGCTCCTCGGGTGGGGCGGCGGGCGCTCGGCGGGGAGCCGGCGGGACGCGAACGCCGAGCTGGCGGACCACCCGCCTCTGGCCGAGGCGCGGCTCGCCGCCCCCGCGCCGACGACCGACGCCACGTGGCACAGCGGGCCGTGAGGTGTTCACGACCTGGACCACGCCCACGGCACGAGGTGACGACGACGTAGCATCGACGGGCAAGCACACGCCCCGGCGGACCGTTGAGAGAGACGGAGGCCGGCCAGCAGAAGGTTGTGACAATGGCACTAGTCGTGCAGAAATACGGCGGATCATCCGTCTCCGACGCCCACAGCATCAAGCGCGTGGCGAAGCGGATCGCCGCGACCAAGCGAGCGGGGAACGACGTCGTCGTCGTGGTGAGCGCCATGGGCGACACCACGGACGAGCTCCTCGACCTCGCCGGGCAGATCACCCCCCTCCCCCCGCAGCGCGAGCTGGACATCCTCCTCACCTCCGGTGAGCGCATCTCGATGTCCCTGCTCGCGATGGCGATCACGAACCTCGGGGTCAAGGCGAAGTCCTTCACCGGCCAGCAGGCCGGTCTCATGACCGACGCGGTGCACGGCCGCGCACGGCTCGTGGACGTGGTGCCGCACCGCATCCGCGAGACGGTGGAGAAGGGGCAGGTCGCGATCGTCGCGGGCTTCCAGGGGGTCAGCTCCACCAACGACGTGACGACGCTCGGCCGCGGCGGCTCGGACACGACGGCGGTCGCGCTCGCGGCCGGCCTCGACGCCGACGTCTGCGAGATCTACACCGACGTCGACGGCGTGTTCACCGCCGACCCGCGCATCGTCCCGAACGCCCGCAAGATCGACCGCGTCACCTACGAGGAGATGCTCGAGCTCGCGGCGTCCGGCGCGAAGGTCCTGGCCCTGCGTGCCGTGGAGTACGCGCGCCGCTACGACGTGCCCGTGCACGTGCGCAGCTCGTTCAGCAACACCACCGGCACCCTCGTCACCGGCACGCACGGCGACGCGATCGACCCGAACGCCCCGGCGGCCGAGCAGGAGGAAACCCAGATGGAAGCCCCGATCATCTCCGGCGTCGCGCACGACCGCAGCGAGGCCAAGATCACCGTCGTCGGTGTGCCGGACAAGCCCGGCACCGCGGCCCGCATCTTCGAGGTCGTGGCCGGAGCGGGCGCGAACATCGACATGATCGTGCAGAACGTGTCGGCGGCCCACACCGGGCTCACGGACATCTCGTTCACGCTGCCGCACGCGGACAGCCCCAGCACCCTGGCCGCGCTCAACGCGCTCCAGGAGGAGCTCGGGTTCGCGTCGCTGCAGTACGACGACCAGATCGGCAAGCTGTCGCTGGTGGGCGCGGGGATGAAGTCGCACCCCGGCGTCTCGGCTCGCCTGTTCGGCGCCCTGCGCGACGCGGGCATCAACATCGAGATGATCTCCACCTCGGAGATCCGCATCTCGGTGGTCACCCGGGAGGACGCCCTGGACGACGCCGTGCGCGCCATCCACACCGCGTTCGACCTGGACTCCGCCGACGGCGAGGCCGTCGTCTACGCCGGCACGGGGCGGTGACGCGCTGATGGTCCAGATCAACACCACCGGCGTGAACGTCGCCGTCGTCGGCGCCACCGGCCAGGTCGGCGGCGTCCTGCGCCGCCTGCTCGCGGAGCGCGCGTTCCCGGTCAAGGAGCTGCGGTTCTTCGCCTCGGCGCGCTCGGCGGGCAGCACGCTGTCGTTCGAGGGCGTGGACGTCGCCGTCGAGGACGTCGCTGCCACGGCCACCGACGACCTGGCGGACGTGGACGTCGCGATCTTCTCGGCGGGCGGCGGCACGTCGCGCGAGCACGCGCCCCGGTTCGCCGAGGCGGGCGCCGTGGTCATCGACAACTCGTCCGCGTGGCGGCTCGACCCCGAGGTCCCGCTGGTCGTCTCCGAGGTGAACCCGGAGGCGATCGCCGACGCCGCCAAGGGCATCGTCGCCAACCCGAACTGCACCACGATGGCCGCGATGCCGGTGCTCAAGCCGCTGGCCGACGAGGCCGGGCTGGAGCGCCTGCGCGTCGCGACCTACCAGGCGGTGTCGGGCTCGGGGGTCGGCGGGGTCAAGGAGCTCGCCGACCAGGCGCGCGCCGCCGTCGCCGGCGACCTCGAGGGGCTGGCGCACTCCGGCGCGGCGGTCGACTTCCCGGCGCCCGAGAAGTACGTCGCGCCGATCGCGTTCGACGTGCTGCCGCTGGCGGGCAACCTCGTGGACGACGGCTCCGGCGAGACCGACGAGGAGCAGAAGCTCCGCAACGAGTCGCGCAAGATCCTCGGCCTGCCCGACCTTGCCGTCGCGGGGACCTGCGTCCGCGTGCCGGTGTTCTCCGGGCACTCGCTGGCGATCCACGCCGAGTTCGGCGCCGCCATCACCCCGGAGCGGGCGCGCGAGCTGCTGGCCGCCGCGCCGGGCGTCGAGCTGGCGGACGTCCCGACGCCGCTGGCCGCGGCGGGCGCCGACCCGTCGTTCGTCGGCCGCATCCGCACCGACCAGTCCGTGCCCGGCGGTCGCGGCCTCGTGCTGTTCGTGTCGAACGACAACCTGCGCAAGGGCGCGGCGCTCAACGCCGTGCAGATCGCGGAGATCGTCGCCGCGGACCTGGCCGAGCTCGACGCGCTCGACGACGTCGACGCGGCGGAGGCCGCGCCCGCGAGGTAGCGCGAGATCTGCCGAGGTAGTTCCGGTCCCCGCGAGGTAGCGCGAGATCTGCCGAGGTAGCTCGGGGCCCGACGACGAGCGATCGTCGGCGGGCCCCGGGCCGTCCCGGCCGTCAGTGCGCGTCGAGGATCAGGCGCGTCACGCCTTCGGGGTCCTCGAGCATGGCCACGTGCCCGACCCCGGACAGGTACTCGAGCCGGGCGCCGGGCACGGCCTCGTAGCGGTGCGCGGACGCCGGGTCCCAGCGCGGGTCGGCGTCGCCGAAGATCACCAGGGGCGACGTCCTCGCGGCGGTGAGCCGGTCCGGCACCGACCGCTCGGCGAGGTAGGCGGCGTAGCCGTCCATGACCTGCCGGAAGTCCCGGTAGCGGGTGCGGCGCACGCCGGCGAGGAAGCCGTCGGGCACCACCACGGGGCGTGCCGTGACCGAGCGGATCCCGCGGCGCAGCATCCCCGTGGTGCGCAGCGGCCAGAGCAGCGGGCCGAACGGTCGTCCCATGAGGACGCGCACGACCGCCGCCTCCGGGAGCATCGCGTCCGGAGCCGGCCCGGTGCTCAGCAGGACCAGCGCGCCGACCAGGTCCGCGCGTCGCTCGGCGAGCGCCGTCGCCACGTACCCGCCGCTGGAGTGCCCCACCACGGTCGCGGCGGTCGCGCCGAGCTCGTCGAGGAGCGCCGCGACCCGGTCGGCCTGCGCGGGGACGTCGTACGGGGGTGCCGGCGCCGAGCGACCGCAGCCGGGCAGGTCGATCGCGAGGACGCGGCGGGTCGCGGCGAGGGCCGGGATCGTGGGCGACCAGCTGGCGGCCGTCGCGCCCGACCCGTGCACCAGCAGCAGCGGCGGCGCGTCGGGCGGCCCGTCGACGACGACGTGGATGCCGGCCACGACCGCGTCGCGGCGGGGGCCGGTGGCAGGTTCCGTCACGGTTCCCAGCATCACCGGTCGCGTCCGGCGTCGCCGGGCGAAGGCTGCTCGACGACGACGGCGGCGAGGTCCGCCCCCGCCCGCAGCAGGGCCACGGACCGTCCGGCGATCCGCTCCAGCCGCTCCCGCAGCGCGGCCTCGGCGTCGACCGTGCCGTCGAGGCCGTCCAGCGCTCCCACGACGGCGCGCAGCGCGGGGATGCCGTACCCCGCGGACCGCAGGGCGGCGACCACCCGGGCGGTGGCGACCGCGGCCGCGTCGTAGACGCGCGCCCCGAGGGAGCCCACCCGCTCGGGCGTCAGCAGGTGCTCGGCCTCCCAGTGCCGCAGCGCGGAGGTGCGCACCCCGAGCGCGTCGGCCAGCTCGGTGATCGTGAGGACGGCGCCGCTCGACGGGTCCGCGGGCTCGGCCCGGATCGTCGCCAGCGCGTCGAGGGCCTGGAGGGTTCGGGCGCGCTCCGTGGCGAGCTGCGCGTGCAGCTCGCCGACCGCGGCGGCCGCGTCGACGAGGGGCGCGCCCCGGACCTCGATCATCGTGCGCCGCGCGACGACGGGCCCGACGGCCGTGGCGAGCCCCCGGTAGGCGCGCGCGGCCCGGACATGACGCGCTCCATAGGCACGGTACCCGTTCGGCTCGCGGTCGGCGGGAGGCAGGACACCGAGCCGTTCGAGGTCGCGCACCTGCTGCACCGAGTAGCCGGTGGCGCGCGCGACGTCGACGGTCCGCTGCGGACGATCCATCCCCACCCCACAGAAGCACTTCAAGGTCACGCTTGAACCATGACGACGCCTCCGAGTATGGACCAGATCATCGCGGCCGTGCGGCGGCTCGAGGGCGTGCTCGTCCTTCAGCCCCGCGCCGGCGACGGGACGCCCGAGCTCGCCTGGGGCGACGCGTTCTTCTACTACGCCCCCGACGGCCAGGTGCCGACCGCCGTGCAGCCGTACGGCACGGTCGTCACCAAGAACTACCCCGACGACGTCTCGTGCGACCTCGACCGACCCGACCGGTGGCGCGTGAACGTGCACGTGGGCCGCGACCGGCTGCGGCCGCTCGTCGGGGACCACGGGCCCGAGCGCGCCGTCGTCCCCGACGTCTTCCTCCCGCACCCGCTGTACGGCGACCTGGGGTGGGTGTGCGTCGTGAACCCGGGGGAGCGCACGGGCCGCAGGGTCGTGGAGCTGCTGCACGAGGCGCACGACGCCGCCCGCCGCCGGTCCGAGCGCCGCCGGTCGCTCGGCGCACCCGTCCGCCCGGCCGACCCGGCGAGGTAGCCCGCGCCGTGCCGAGGTAGCCCGGGCCGTGCCGAGGTAGTTCCGGACCTGCCGAGGTAGTCCAGGGCGTGCCGAGGTGGTTCGCGCCCCGGCGGGCGGTCGCTCGGGCGGCGAGGACGCGGGCAGGCTCATTGACTGGACAGATGTCATGGTCCGCGGACACCTGGTCGAGCCTCGCGTTCGTCGTCGCGGGCGCCTGGATCGTGACGACGGCGCACCGGAGCGCTGCGGGGGCGTCGTCGCGTGTGGCGCTCGGCGTCCTCGCGATGCTGGTCGGCGTCGGGTCGGTGGTGCAGCACGGCCCCGCGCCCTCGTGGAACCCCGTGGTGCACGACCCGCCGTTGCTGGGCGCGTACGCGCTCGTCGCGGCGGATGCCGTCGCCGACCTCGCCGGGCGGCGGCTGCGGGTCCGGTGGTGGCTCGTCCCGATGCTGGCAGACGTCGTGCTGGCGGCCCTCTGGCCCGGGGCGTCCGTCGTCGCGCAGGGAGCGGTGGCGGCCGTCGCCGTCGTGGCCGTGCTGCTGCGCGCCCGGGCCCGGCCGCGCCTACGGCCCCGCCTGCTCCTGGCGCTGGCCGTGCTCGGCGTCGGCACGGTCGTCGGGACGCTCTCGCACGCCGCCTGGCACGTGCTCGCGGCGTCCGCGATCGCGGTGGTCGCGCCCGCGGTCGGACGGCGCTCGCCGCACTGAGCGGGACGGACCTGCCGGAAAGGGTTGCGCGCCGGCATGGGTCTATGGTTCATTAGTCGAGTAATGAACCCCAGAACCACTGAACCTGCCGTGAGGAGGCCCGCGTGTTCGACGGACCCGAACCCATCTACGTGCAGATCGCCCAGATGATCCGCGCGCAGGTGCTCGCCGGTGAGCTCGCGGAGGAGGAGCAGGTCATGTCGACCACTCAGTTCGCCACGACGTTCCGCATCAACCCCGCCACCGCCGCCAAGGCCTTCACCGGCCTGGTGGACGAGGGCGTCCTGTACAAGCGCCGCGGGCTGGGGATGTTCGTCGCCCCCGGGGCGCGCGAGCGGCTGCTGGACCAGCACCGCAAGGCGTACTTCGACGACGTGCTCGGCCCGGCGCTCGCCCAGGCCGACCTGCTCGGCATCCCGACCGACGACCTCGTCGCGTACGTCCTCGGCACCGGCCACCGGAAGCCCGGCGGCCCCACGACCACCACGGAGGAGTCATGACCCCCGCACCCTTCGGCGCCCGTCTCGACGACGTCGTCGTCCGGTTCGGAGCGCAGCGCCGCCTGACCATGGACGGCGCGGCCGTCAAGGACGAGGGCGGCACCGCCCTGGACGGCGTCACCCTGGACCTGCGTCCCGGCGTGATCACCGGGATCCTCGGGCGCAACGGCGCCGGCAAGTCCACGCTGCTCTCGCTGCTCGCCGCGTTCAACCGGCCCACCGAGGGCACGGTCCGCGTCGGCACGGGCGAGCTGCTCGAGGACCCGTGGGAGAACCCGTGGGTGACCGCGAACGTGCAGTTCGTCCGCGAGAGCGGCGACCTCATGGACGACGAGCGGGTCTCCGAGACCCTCAAGTACTACGCCGACCTGCGCCCGTACTGGGACGCCGACCTGGCCGCGCGCCTGCTCGACCTGTTCGAGGTGAACCCGCGCAAGAAGCCGACGGCGCTCTCGCGCGGCAAGCGGTCCGCCGTCGGGGCCGTCATCGGGCTCGCGGCGCGCGCCCCGCTGACGATCCTCGACGAGGTCTACCTCGGGATGGACGCGCCCACCCGGTACGCGTTCTACGACGAGATCCTCGCCGACTACGCCGAGCACCCGCGCACGATCCTGCTGTCCAGCCACCTGGTCGAGGAGGTCGAGCGGCTCTTCGAGGACGTCGTCGTGCTGCACCGCGGTGCCGTGCTGCTCGCGGAGACCGCGGAGGAGATGCAGTCCCGCGGGTTCAGCCTCACGGGCCCGGTCGCCGCGGTCGAGGAGCTCGCCCGCGGCCGGCGCGAGCTGCACCGCCAGCGCCTCGGCGCGACGGTGCAGGTCACCGTCGAGGGAGCCCCGGACGACGGCGCCGCAGCCGCGGCGCGCGCGGCCGGCGTCGAGCTCGGCTCCCTGCCGCTGCAGGACCTGTTCGTGCGGCTCACGCAGCCGCAGGACGGCGAGCGGGCGGGGGAACCGCGATGAGCGCCGTCGTCACCCGCGCCGACCGCGACGCGTTCGTGGCCCGGGTGCACGCCCGCTCGGTGCGCAGGGTCGCGCGGTCCGTCGGCCAGGCGTCGCTCGTCATCGGGGGCGTGTTCTGGGCGATCTTCCTCGTCACGACCGTCGGCGTGCCGCTGGTCGTGCACCAGGCGGGCGGCGTGATGGGCGGGGGAGTGATGACCGGCGCCGAGTATGCGGCCCCATGGTTCGCGCTCTCTCTCGGCATGATCGCGCTCGCCTCGCTCGTCGTTCCGCACCTGGCCGCCGGCGGCACGCGCCGGTCGTTGGCCGTGGGCGGCCTGCTGGCTGCGCTGGTCGCCGGCGTCGCCTACGGCGTCGCGTACGCGCTGATGCTGCTCGTGGAGCGCAGCCTCTTCGGGGCGCTCGGCTGGGAGTGGGAGCAGCTCGGCAGCGGGCTCGACGCCGGCAGCGCGTGGCTCGTGGTCACCGGCGTGGGCGAGGCGATCACCGTCGTCGTGTACATGCTGGTCGGGATGGCCGCCCAGGCCGCATACCGGACCTGCGGCGTGTGGCGCGGCACGGCGCTCCTGCTGCCGGGCCTGGCCCTGCTGTTCCTCGTGGACCACGCCACCCGCAACGGGGCGTTCGCGGACGCCCTCGGCGGCCTCGGGCTCGGCGGGGGCCAGGCGCCCGCGGCGCTCGGTCTCCTGCAGGCGGTCGTCGTCCTCGCCCTGGCCGTCGGCTGGATGTGGTGGCAGGTGCGTTCCCTCCGACTGCGGCCGACGAGGTGAGCGAGATGACGACCACGACGGCCCTCTCGACACCCGATGCCGGCACGCTCCAGCGGGTCGCGTCGGCGGCGGTCCGCCGCCGGTTCGTCCGGAGGCTGCTGGCCGCGGGCGCCTGGTTCTGGGGCATCTGGGCCTTCGTCGTCGCCGTGGTCCCGGCCGCCGTGGACCGGTGGGGCGGAGAGCTCGTCGGCCTGACCTACGAGCTGGCGGGCGCTCCGGCGCGATGGGTCGCCCTCGCGGTCGCGGCCATCTACTGCGGAGCCTGGCTCCGCGGGCACCTCGCGGCGGGCGGGACCCGCCGGTCGCTCGTCATCGGTGTCCTGCAGGGAGCAGCGATCGTCGGCCCCGTGTTCGGCGTGCTGACGGTCCTGCTCACCCTCGCCGAGGAGCGGGTCTTCCGTGCCATCGACGAGCCGTGGCCGGGAGGTGCCACACCGCTGCCGCTCGACACGGTCGCCGGGATCGTCATCACGATCGTCGGCGAGACGCTCGTCGTCCCGACCTATGCGCTCGTGGGCGCCGCGGCGATCGGCTACTACCGGGCGCTGCCGGTGCGCCTGTACCTCCTGGGCCCCCTGCACGCCGTCCCGCTGCTGGTCCCGCTCGCGATCGTCGACCTGTCGACGCGCACCGGTCTGCTCGGCATCCCGCTGCGCGGCGGGTACGACGACCCCGTCGTCGCGGCGCTCGTCGTCGCGGCCGGCGGCGTCCTCGCCGTCGCGGTCGCCGGCGTCGGAGCTCTCCGGCTGATGGCCCGCGTGCGGGTCCGGCCGTGAACCACCCGAACCTCGCTGTCCGAGAACACCGAGGACCCCTGAACCGCACGACCGAGAGGAGCACCGAGATGGCCGACCCCATCGTGGAGGTCAGAAACCTCCGCAAGACGTACGGACCGAAGGTGGCCGTGGACGACGTGTCGTTCGCCGTCCAGCCCGGCGA
Organism: Isoptericola sp. NPDC058082; assembly: GCF_042885055.1. Lineage (NCBI taxonomy): Bacteria > Bacillati > Actinomycetota > Actinomycetes > Micrococcales > Promicromonosporaceae > Isoptericola > Isoptericola sp. NPDC058082. The sequence goes on from NZ_JBHVSQ010000006.1 coordinate 227,952, forward strand.
GATCTTCGGCATTCTCGGCCCCAACGGGGCCGGCAAGACGACCACCGTGGAGACGCTCGCCGGCCTGCGGCAGGCCGACGGCGGCACCGTGCGCGTGCGCGGCATCGACACGCAGCGCGACCCGGCGGCGGTCAAGGACATCCTGGGCGTCCAGCTCCAGGAGGCCACGCTGCACGACAAGATCACCGTGGGCGAGGCCCTGGACCTGTTCGCCGGGTTCTACACCGACCCGGTCGCCCCGGCGGACCTCCTCGAGCTGCTCGACCTCACCGAGCACGCGGACAAGCAGTTCGCGAAGCTCTCCGGCGGGCAGAAGCAGCGGCTGTCCATCGCGCTCGCCCTCGTCGGGAACCCGGAGATCGCCATCCTCGACGAGCTCACCACCGGGCTCGACCCGCAGGCGCGGCGCGCCACCTGGGACCTCGTCGAGCGGGTGCGGGCCACCGGCGTCACGATCCTCCTCGTCACGCACTTCATGGAGGAGGCCGAGCGGCTCTGCGACCGCCTCGTCATCATCGACGCCGGGCGCGTGGTGGCGGAGGGCACGCCGCAGGGCCTGATCGATGGGCTCGACGCCCGTCGCACGGTGGTCGTGCGGTTCGCCCCGGACGACGTCGCGCGCGGGCGCGAGCTGCTCGCCGGCCTCGCCGACCGGGACCCCGAGGTCGCCACGGCCGAGGCGCAGGGCGACACGGAGGTGGCCGTCACCGGCACGCGCCGCGTGCTGTTCGCCGTCGTGCCCGCCCTCGCCGGCGCCGACCTCGTGCCCGACGACGTCCGCACTCTCACCCGGTCGCTCGAGGACGTCTTCCTCGCCGTCACGGGCCGCACCTACCAGCCGGACGCCCAGACCGAGGTCCGGGACGACGCCCAGCTCGTCACCGCCACGACCCGAGAAGGAGACCGGTCATGACCGCGATCACCGCTGCCGCTCGCCCGTCCGCCGGTCGCGGCTGGCGCGGGTACGGACGCCTCCAGCGCACCGAGGCCCGAGTCTGGCTGCGCGACTTCGCCTCCGTGTTCTTCGGGATCCTCTTCCCGTCCGTGATCCTCCTGGGGGTCGGGTTCGGAATCCCCGGGATGCGGGAGCCGATCACCGACGCCCCTCCGGACTCGATCTGGTACGGCGTGACGCCGATCGCGACGTACCTGCCCACGGTGCTCGCCATGGCGATCGGGACGCTCGCCGTCCTGTCGCTGCCGGTCACGTTCGCCACGTTCCGCGACAAGGGGGTGCTGCGCCGCCTGTCCACGACGCCGCTCCGGCCGCAGGCGCTCATCGTGGCGCACCTGACGATCAACGTCGTCACGACGCTGGTGGGCGTCGCCCTCGCCCTCGTCGTGGCACAGGTCGCCTTCGGGCTGGTGCAGCCCGCGCAGCTCGGCGTCGTGCTCCTCGCGTTCGTGCTCGGCATGCTCGCGATGTTCTCCGTGGGCATGCTGCTGTCGGCCCTGCTGAGCAAGCCGTCGACGGCCAACGCCGTCGGCTCGCTCATCTACTTCCCCATGCTGTTCCTCGCGGGGCTGTGGACGCCGGGCCCGATCATGCCGGACGTCGTCCGCCAGATCGGCCAGTTCACGCCGATGGGCGCGACGGCGCAGGCCATGGACACCGGCTGGTTCGGGGAGGGCTTCCCGCTGCTGCAGATCGTCGTCATGGTCGTCTGGACGGCCGTGCTGCTGCCGCTCGCCGCCCGCCTCTTCCGCTGGTCCTGACCTCGCGGCGGAGGGCCTCCCGCCGGGAGGCTCTCCGCCGCACGCACGGTTGCCCGGACCGACGGTAGAGTCCCGGCCCATGCGCAGAGTGGCGGAGCTGGCCGGCAAGTGGTTCGCGGTGCTCGTGGTGCTGGGCGGGGTGGCGGGGCTGCTTGCACCGGACGCCCTGTCGCCGATCGCGGCACAGACCCCGCTGTTCCTCGGGATCATCATGTTCGGGATGGGGCTCACCCTGCGGGGCTCCGACTTCGGGCTCGTCGTGCGGCGGCCCTGGGCGGTGCTGCTCGGCGTGGTCGCCCAGTTCACGATCATGCCGACGCTGGCGTGGGGGATCGGGCACCTGTGCGGTCTCGAGGGCGAGGCGATGATCGGCATGATCCTCGTCGGCGCCGCCCCCGGCGGCACGGCGTCCAACGTCATCGTCTACCTGGCGAAGGGCGACACGGCCCTGTCGGTCACGCTGACCTCGGTGTCCACGCTGCTGGCGCCCGTGCTCACCCCCGCCCTCGTGCTGTGGCTCGCCGGGTCGCAGCTCGACGTCACCTACGGCGCGCTCGTCACGTCCATCGTGCAGATCGTGCTGTTCCCCGTGCTGGCGGGCCTGCTGGTGCGGACGTTCGCCGGCGGGATCGTGGAGCGGTACCTGCTGCCCTACCTGCCGCTGGTCTCCGTCCTCGGGATCGTGATCGTGGTGGCCGGGATCGTCGCCGCGAACGCCGACGCCGTGCTCAGCACGGGGATCCTCGTGGCGCTCGCCGTCATCCTGCACAACGGCCTGGGGCTGCTGCTCGGCTACGGCGCCGCGAGCCTGGCCCGGCTCGACGAGGCCGCGCGCCGCGCGGTGAGCGTCGAGGTGGGGATGCAGAACTCCGGCCTCGCGGCCAGCCTCGCCACCACGTACTTCACGCCGGCGGCGGCCCTGCCCGCCGCGCTGTTCTCGGTGTGGCACAACGTCTCGGGCTCCGCGCTCGCGTCGTTCTGGGCGCGGCGTCCCGTCGTCACGGACGACCGGCGTGCGTCCGCCGGGGCGTCTAGCCTGCGACCGTGAGGCCGTTCCTCTTCCTCGGCACGCGCGCGGAGGACGCCGCGGCCGACGGCGAGTACGAGGCCGTGCTGCGCTACTCCGGGCTGACGCCCGCGTCCCTGCGGCGCGTGCGTCTCGAGCGGGAGCCGCTGCCCCACGTCGACCTCGACGCGCTCTCCGGGGTGATCGTCGGCGGTGGGCCGTTCAACTCCTCCGACCCCGAGCCCCAGAAGTCCGACGTCCAGCGTCGCGTCGAGCGGGAGATGGCCGCCCTGCTCGACGTGCTCGTGGAGCGCGACTTCCCGTTCCTCGGCGCCTGCTACGGCGTCGGGACGCTCGGCACCCACCAGGGCGGCGTCGTCGACCGCACCTACGCCGAGCCGGTCGGCCCGGCCGAGATCGAGCTGACCCCCGAGGGGCTGGAGGACCCGCTGCTCGCGGGGGTGCCCGCCCGCTTCACCGCGTACCTCGGCCACAAGGAGGCGGTGCGCGAGCTGCCGTCGTCGGCCACCCTGCTCGCCCGCTCCGCCGACGCTCCGGTCCAGATGTTCCGCGTGCGCCGGAACCTGTACGCCACGCAGTTCCACCCCGAGCTGGACCTGGCCGGCATCGAGCAGCGGGTCGAGGTGTATCGCACGTACGGGTACTTCCCGCCCGAGGAGGGCGACCGCATCGTCGCGCGCTCCCGCGAGCACCAGGTCACCGAGCCGATGAAGATCCTGCCGAACTTCGTGGCCCGCTACGCCCGCTGAGACCTGTCAGGGCCACGTGCACGGTGCGGTGCACGTGGCCCTGACAGGTCTGCGGGGTGGTGAGGGTCAGCCCTTCTTGCGCGGCGTGGTGACGTCCACCGTCATCACGCCGTTCTTGCCGTTGACGGCCTTGACCTTGATCTTCGTGCCCGTGCCGCCGACGACGACCGACCCGCCGGGGTTCGTCGCGTCGTAGTAGGCGTTCGGGTCGGTGTCGTCGAAGACGCTGTCCGCCTTGTTCGACCAGGTGCGCAGCGTCGTCAGACCCGCCGCGGTCTCCCGGTGCAGGGTGAACGCGTCGGACTTGCCGAGGCCGAACGTCGCGTCGAACGCCTGGATGCGGTTGCGGGCGACCGTGCCGTCCGACCACCGCAGCGCCTGCGCGTTCGCGTCGACCGGCAGGGCCTGCCCGCCGCCCGGGTGCTGCGACGTGTTGTTGTCGCCGTAGAAGCTGTTCGCGTACCAGACCAGCAGGCCGTCCTGGTACGGGTAGTGCTCCACGGTGTTCGGCTTCGACGAGGTCCAGCCGAAGTTGTACGGCCCGGTCTTCAGGGTCGAGTCGTAGCCGGCGTACTGCCGGTTCTCCGCCACGTAGTAGTGCGAGTACTCGACCTCGTACGTGCCGTCCGCCCCGATGACGTGGAAGCCGTCGTTCGTCCAGTCCGCGAACCCGTCGGCGAAGTCCTCGGTCAGCGCGTCGCCCACGGCCACGTCGTCGACCGTGAGGCCCAGCAGGTTGAGGCCGCCGTCGCTCTGGTAGCGGAAGCGGATCTGCGCGTCCTGGCCGGCGTAGTCGGCGAGGTCGGCGGTGAGGTCCACCCACTTCTTGCCCGAGTCGCCCGAGATGCCGCCGTTCGCGTCCTCGTCGGAGAGGTTGGTCGCCAGCGGGGTCCAGCTGGAGCCGCCGTCGGTCGAGACCTCCGCGAACGCGTGGTCGTAGCCCGGTTCGATGGCGTACTGCACCTTGGCGGTGAGGGACGCCCCGTCGGGCACGGTGAACGACGGCGACGTGAGCGTGTAGTTCGCGTTGCTGCCGGTGCCGGAGTAGGCGAACTGCCCGTCGTACGGGTCGACGCCGAGGTCGACGTCCTTGACGCCGTCCGGCAGGTTCACCACGACCGCCTGCGGCTTCGTCGTCGCGTGGTACGACGGGCCGAGCTTGACGGTGGCGCGCTCGCCCTGGTCGACGGTGGTGTAGTCGAGCCAGCCGAGGAACATCTTCTCCGTGGCGCCCATGTGGTTCGGCGTGGTGCCGATGGTGCCGTCGCCGTGGCCCAGCCAGGAGCCCGAGCTCATGAGGTTCCAGAAGCCGGTGCCGTTCTCGCCGCCCTCGGTGTCGTAGTAGTCGGGCAGACCGAGGTCGTGGCCGAACTCGTGCGCGAAGACGCCGAGCCCGCCGTTCTCCGGCTCCGTCGTGTAGTCACGGATCCAGATGTCGGAGTCGCCGATCTTGATGCCGCCGACCTTCGGGAACCCGGCCGGGCCGTTGGTGCCCAGCGGGTTGACCGCCCACCGGTGCGACCAGATGGCCGACTCCGGGGCACCGGCCTCCTCGCCCTCGCCCGCGTGGATGGCCTGGAAGTGGTCGATGTAGCCGTCCGGCTCGTCGAAGATCCCGTCGCCGTCGATGTCGTAGCGGTCCCAGACGTCGAACGACTGCAGGTACTCGTCGATCTCCTCGGCCGTCCTGCCCTGCGCGACCTGGTCCGCGTACCAGGCGTCGGCCGAGTCCTGCACGAACCGCGTCATGTCCGTGTTCGACTCGGTCTGCCCGTACGACGCCGAGTTGTACGGCACGGTCACCCAGTCGGACACGTCGCCCTGCAGGTCGAACCGGCCCGACGACATCTCGTCGTAGACGCCGGCGAACGACTCGCCGTTCTGGTCCTCCAGCCCGGTGAAGAACATCTCCTTGTAGTGCTCCTGGGAGAAGTTCTCCTCCCAGTAGGTGGAGTTGTCGCTGCGCGTGGGCTCCGGGATCTCGTTGTGCTCCGGCCCGGTCTGCGGGGCGTCGGGGAAGCGCGGGTCGGCCTGGTCGCCGAAGTCGACCAGGAACGTGAGCAGCTGCGCCGTCTGCTCGGTCTCGTACTCGACCCACTGGTTCTTGCCGACCTTCACCGACTTCGACGTGTGGGCGCCCTTGCCCAGCGTCTGCACGGTGGCGTCACCCATGGCGACGCGGTCGACGGCCTCCTGCTTGAGCGCGGTGCGCTTCTCCGCCAGCGGGTCGGGACGGTCGTCCTCCTTGACGTGCGCCGCGGGGTCGGACGGTGGGGCGTCGGGCGCGGGCGCCGAGGACGCCGACGCCGCGATGCCGGGAACGAGGACGGCGGCGGTCAGCAGGGCTCCCGCTGCGCCGAACGCGCTCGTGGTGCGTGCTCTCACGGTTTTTCCTCCAGGGGTGTCGGAGCGACCCGGCCGTGGGGGCCGGGCACCGTCGTGCGGGGGCGCGTCGGTGCGCCCGAGCAAACTGTGGCGGGGCACACATAACCACTTCCACGTTTCACCCGCGAGACGAACGGGGGCACGTGTCGCGGACCGGGACGGACGTGCTCAGCCCGCGGCGTCGTACGCCTCGCGCACCCAGGCGGCGACCTCGTCGTCCAGCTCGGCCGCGTCGTGGACCTCGACGTGGTGCGTCCACGCCCTCGACGTCGGGTGCACCACCTGCGTCACGCGCGGGGAGCGGTCCTCGCGCGGGAGGACGAACGTGACGACGGCGGGCGCGTCGACGTGGTCGCGGACCCCCACCCACGGCGGCCAGACGAACGCGAACCCGCGCCGGCGGCGGAACGCGACCTGCGTCCTCGTGGTGCGCGTCGTGACGTCGTCGCCCGTCACGTCCGCGACGAGGTCCGCGAACGCCCGGCAGATCGCCAGGCCCGCGGGGGAGTGCGCGAACAGCTCCTCGGGGGTGGAGGGGGTGGCGGGGGTCGGCACGGGCGCCTTCCTCTCGGGGCGGGCGGACGGTCAGCGCACGAAGTACGGGGCCCCGGAGCCGGCGGCGAGCCAGCCGAGGGCGTGTCCCAGCCGCTCCGCGGACGACGGCGCGAGGTCCGCCGGGACGTCGTCGGGCGCGAACCACGCGACATCGGTGGACTCGTCGTCGGCGACGTGCGCCCGCGCGGCGGCGGCAGGGCTCGCCGCCCGGCACAGGAAGCACAGGTCGAGGTACTGCGACCGGTCGCCGTTCGGGTACTCGACCGGCGGGGTGACGGTGACCGCCACGAGCGCGTCGACGACGACGTCGACGCCCGTCTCCTCGAGCACCTCGCGGGCCAGGCCGACGGCCGGGTCCTCGCCCGGCTCGAGGATCCCGGACACCACCGCCCACAGGCCGTTGTCGGCGCGGCGGCCGAGCAGCAGCCGGCCGTCGTCGTCGAGCACGACGGCGGACACCCCGGGCAGCCACAGCAGGTCGTGGCCGACGTGGGAGCGCAGGGCGGAGACGAAGTCGGGCACCGGCATGCGTCGACACTACGAGGGTCCGCCCGGTGTCGCCGGACCGGGCTGCCGGACCGGGCTGCCGGACCGGGCTGCCGGACCGGGCCGCCGGACCGGATGGTGGACGCGAGTGGACGGAGGCGGGGGCGGCGACGTACCGTCCTCGTCGTGGACACCCGTTGGTATTGGCGCTTTACGCCGGCTCCGGTAGGAGCTCGGCGGGCTGACGCCTGACCGACGACTACTCCGGAGCCAGCACAGGGCCTGGGACGCATCGTGCGTCCGGGGCCCTTCGTCGTCAGACGGGCCGCTCCGGTCGGGCATGGACCACGGTTCGAGAAGACGCCGCGACGACGACGCCGAGCCTCCACCCCCCGACCGCCCTGCCGCCGACACCCTCCAGGAGCCCCACCATGAGCACCGCCACCAGCACCACCCCCGCCGCCACCGACCGCACCGCGCCGTCCGAACCCGCCCGGCCGCATACTGACCTGATGGCAGAGACCTCCGACCTGCGGGTCCGCGCGCTCGACCCGCTGCCCGCGCCCGGCGTCATGCGGTCGGAGCTGCCGCTCGGCACCCCGCGCAGCGACCTCGTGACGACGTCCCGCCGCGAGGTGCGCGACGTCCTCCGCGGCGAGGACGACCGGCTCCTCGTCATCGTCGGCCCGTGCTCCGTGCACGACCCGGCGGCCGCCCTCGACTACGCCCGCCGCCTGGCGCCGGTGGCGCGTGAGCTGTCCGACGACCTGGTCGTCGTGATGCGGGTGTACTTCGAGAAGCCGCGCACCACGGTCGGCTGGAAGGGCCTCATCAACGACCCGCACCTGGACGGCTCCCACGACGTGCACCACGGCCTGCGCCTGGCGCGCGAGGTGCTGCTGGGCGTGCTCGACGCAGGCGTGCCCGCCGCGTGCGAGTTCCTGGAGCCCACCAGCCCGCAGTACATCGCCGACGCCGTGACCTGGGGCGCGATCGGCGCGCGCAACGCGGAGTCGCAGGTGCACCGGCAGCTGGCGTCGGGGCTGTCGATGCCGGTCGGCTTCAAGAACGCGACGGACGGCGACGTGCAGATCGCCGTCGACGGCTGCATCACGGCGGCGAGCGAGCACACCTTCTTCGGGGCGGACGCCGAGGGGCGGGCGGCCGCCGTCGAGACGACCGGCAACCCGGACTGCCACGTCATCCTGCGCGGCGGGCGCGGCGGCCCGAACTACTCGGAGAAGGACGTGGCGGACGCGCTGGCGGTGGCGCGCACGTCCGGCCTCGGCGGGGCCGTGGAGGCGGGCGTCGTGGTGGACGCGTCGCACGGCAACTCGGGCAAGGACCACGTGCGGCAGGCCGAGGTGGTGCGCGAGCTCGCGGCGCGCGTCGCCGACGGCGAGCGGGACGTCACCGGCCTCATGATGGAGAGCTTCCTCGTGGCGGGCGCGCAGAAGCCGGGGCCGCTCGACGGGCTCGTCTACGGCCAGTCCGTCACCGACTCCTGCCTCGACTGGGACACCACGGCGGACCTGCTCGGCACGCTGGCCGCCGCCGTCCGCGCGCGCCGCGAGGCCTGATCGGGCCGTCGTGCGTGCGGCGTGACGCGCGGCACACGGCACCGACCCATCCACGGGGCCGCCGGCGTCGAACCTGAGGTGTCCCGGACGGTCCGGGACCGGACACGCGGGGAGCGGATGGCGATCGATCCGGCCGGGCCGGTGCGGCAGACTGGCCAGGTGCCGCCAGCCACGACGCCTCCGAGGTCGGCCGACGCCGCCCTGGTGGCGTGCGTCGGCGCGGACCCGGCCACGTTCGGTCCGGTCTACGACGCGCTCGCCCCCGTCGCGCACGGGACGGCGCTCGGCGTGCTGCGCGACCCCGACCACGCCGCCGAGGTGACCCAGGAGGTGATGGTGGAGGTGTGGCAGACCGCAGCCAGGTTCGACCCGGCGCGCGCCTCCGCGCGCACCTGGGTCGCGACGCTCGCCCGGCGGCGCGCCGTCGACCGGGTGCGCGCCGAGCAGGCGCGACGCGACCGCGACCAGCGGGACGTCGACGCGTCCGTCGCCGGCGCCCCCCGCGACGTCGTGATCGAGGACGTCGAGCGACGGCTCGAGGGGGCGGCCGTGCGCCGCTGCCTCGACTCGCTGACCGCGACCCAGCGGGAGGCGGTCGTCGAGGCCTACTACGGGGGCCGCACGTACCGGGAGGTCGCGGAGCGGCTCGGCGCCGCGCTGCCCACCGTCAAGAGCCGGATCCGCGACGGCCTCGGCCGCCTGCGCGACTGCCTGGGGGTGGCCCGTGGCTGACGACGACGCCACGCGAGACGCCTGGGACCTGCTCCCCGCGTACGCCCTCGACGCCGTGGACGACCTCGAGCGCCGCGCCGTCGAGCGGCTGCTGGAGTCCGAGCCCGACGCGCGGCGTGCCCTCGACGAGTACCAGGACGTCGTCGCCGCGTTCGCGGTGGAGCACGAGCCGCCCGCGCACGTGCGCGACGCCGTGCTCGCCCGGGTGGCCGGCATGCCGCAGGCCGCGGCACGTGGCGCGGCCCCCGACGCGCCGGCGACGCCCGCCGTCCGGCCGCGCCGCCGCTGGGGCCTGGTCGCCGCCGCGGCGGCCGCGGTGGTCGCGGTCGCCGTGCCGACCACGATCGCCGTCCAGGAGCACCGCGAGGCTGTCCGGCTGGAGGCGCAGGCCGACCGGGTCGCGCAGATGCTCGCCGACCCGGAGGCGCGCCTCGTCACGGCGCCCGTGGAGGGCGGCGGCGAGGCCACCGCCCTGGTCTCGGGCGGCGACGTCCTGGTCTCCGCCGAGGGCATGCCCGCCCCGGGCGAAGGTCACGACTGGCAGCTGTGGATCGTCGCCGACGACACGCCCGTGTCCGCGGGCCTGATGCCGACGGCCTCCGGCGGCGTGTCGCGCGCGCTCGTCGAGGGCGGCGCCGGGCACGTGGTCGCCGTGACGCTGGAGCCGGCGGGCGGCTCGGCGCAGCCGACCACCGACCCCGTGCTGGCGATCGAGTCCTGACCCGCGGACACCGGTCCGCACGAGGTCCCCGCACGTCTGTCTCCGCACCCCGTTCCATGCACGCCGAAGGGCCGCCGCACCCCCTGCGTGCGGCGGCCCTGCGAGCCTCGTGACGGACGACCGGTGTCCCCGGCGCGGCGTCACATCGGCGGCATCAGCACCGAGTCGACGAGGTAGACGGTGGCGTTCTGCGTCATGACGCCGCCGCAGACGACGTTGGCGTCGTTGACCTTGAGCTCGTCGCCGGAGCCGGTGACCTCGAGGGTGTCGCCCTGGACGGTCTCGTGCTCCCCGACGATGTCCTCGGGCAGGATCTGGCCGGGCACCACGTGGTAGGTGAGCACCGTGGTCAGGAGGTCGGCGTCGGTGGAGAGGGTGTCGAGGGTCTCCTGGTCCACCTTCCCGAACGCGTCGTCGACCGGCGCGAACACGGTGAACTCGCCGCCGTTGAGCGTGTCGACCAGGTCGACGTCGGGGTTGAGCTCGCCGCTGACGGCCTGCGTGAGGGTCTTCAGCATCGGGTTGTTGGACGCGGCCACGGCGACCGGGTCGGTCGACATGCCCGTGATGGAGCCGGCGCCGTCGGGCACCTGCTCGGCGTAGGCGTCGCAGCCCGGGCCGACGAGGTTCGCCGCCGGGTCGGCGGACATGTCGTCGCTCATGGCCTCCGTCGGCTCCTCGGAGGCCATCGGCGACTCCTCCGTCATCGTCTCCTCGGAGCCGGACCCGGCGTCGGCGCCGGAGTCGGACGAACAGGCCGCGAGCCCGAGCAGGGCCAGGGTGGCGAAGCCGGCGGCGGCGGTGCGGGTACGAGTGCGGACGTTCATCGTTCTCTCTCCTTGCGTCGTCGCCCCTCCGGTCCCGGGGCGCTCGTCCGGGGTTCGGAGTGGGCGGCCCACCGGATGGGTGTCGTCGGCGATCCCATCCGCCGGCCCCTCCGTTCCGAACGACGGGCATGGAGACCCTGGTCCTGATCGGCCTGCTCGGTGGCCTCATCACCGGCATCTCGCCGTGCATCCTGCCCATGCTCCCGGTGATCTTCTTCGCCGGCGGGGTGCAGGGCGCCCGCGAGCCGGCGCTGCGCTTCGACGTGCCGACGGCGGTGCGCACGGGCGCGGGCGGGCAGGTCGAGACCGGCGTCGCGCCGGCGGGCGAGGGAGCCCCCGCCGTCGGACTGGCGGACCGGCCCGCCCGGCGCCGTGCGCGGTCGTGGCGGCCCTACCTCGTGATCGCCGGGCTGGTGCTGAGCTTCAGCACGATGACGCTGCTGGGCTCGCTGGTCCTCGGCGCGCTCGGGCTGCCGCAGGACCTCCTGCGCTGGGTGGGCATCGTGCTGCTCGCGGCCCTCGGGGTGGGGATGATCGTGCCGCGGTTCGAGGAGGTGCTGGAGCGGCCCTTCCTGCGGCTCGCGTCGCTCGGGTCGCGCCGCGCGGCCGGACAGGACCGGGGCGCGTTCGTGCTCGGCCTCGGGCTGGGGGTGCTCTACGTGCCGTGTGCGGGCCCGGTCCTCGCGGCGATCACGGTCGCGGGCGCGACGGGAGACATCGGGCCGGGGACGGTGGCCCTCACGGTGTCGTTCGCCGTCGGCGCGGCGGTGCCGCTGCTGGTCTTCGCGCTCGCCGGACGGCGCGTCGCGGAACGGGTCTCGGCGTTCCGCCGCCACCAGCGCGGCATCCGGGTCACGGGCGGCGTCGTCGTCCTCCTGCTCGCGGGGGCGCTCGCGCTGAACCTGCCCCAGCAGCTGCAGCGCGCGCTGCCGGACTACACCGGGGCGCTGCAGCAGCAGGTGGACGAGAACGCCTCCGTGCAGGACGCGCTGGACCTGGGCGGGATCGTCACGGACGCCAACCGCGAGCTCTCGAACTGTGCCAACGGGTCGGCGGAGCTGGCCGACTGCGGCATCGCGCCGCCGCTCACCGGCATCACCCGGTGGCTCAACACCCCGGACGGTGCGGCGCTGGACCTGGCCGACCTGCGCGGCAAGGTCGTGCTCATCGACTTCTGGACGTACTCCTGCATCAACTGCCAGCGCGCCATCCCGCACGTGAGCGCCTGGTACGACGCGTACCGGGACGCCGGCCTCGAGGTGATCGGCGTGCACACGCCGGAGTTCGCCTTCGAGCGCGAGACGCGCAACGTCGTCGCCGGCGCCCGAGACCTCGGCGTCGAGTACCCGATCGCGAAGGACAACTCGTACTCGACCTGGACGACGTACCGGAACCGCTACTGGCCCGCCGAGTACCTGATCGACGCCGAGGGGACTGTCCGGTACATCAAGCACGGCGAGGGCGACTACGGCGTCACCGAGCAGCACGTCCGCGACCTACTGCGCGCCGCCGACCCGGACGTCGAGCTGCCGCCCGCCACCGACGTCGCGGACACGACGCCCGGCGAGGAGACGACGCCCGAGACCTACCTCGCCCTCAACAAGGTGTTCAACTACTCGGGCTCGCCCGAGTACGGCTCCGGCCGGGAGGCGTACTCCCACCCGGACGACCAGGCCCGCGACACCTTCTCCCTCGGCGGCACGTGGGACGTCGACTTCCAGGGCGCGACGGCCGCCTCCGACGATGCGACCCTGCGGCTCGCGTACCGCTCGACCGACGTGTTCACCGTGCTCGGCGGCGAGGGGACGGTCACCGCCCGCGTGCTCGCCGACGACGGCAACGTGCGCGCCGAGCGCGAGATCGACGTGGCCGGCAACCCCACCCTGTACGACGTGCTGCGCGGCGACGGACCGACCGCAGGGGTCGTCGAGCTCGACGTCCCCGACGGCGTGTCCGTCTACACCTTCACCTTCGGCTGACGGCGACGGTCTGCACCGTGAGCGTCTCTGCTGGTCAGGACTCACCCCGCGGAACCCTGACCAGCAGAGACACTCGCCGTGCGCGAAGGTCTACGCTCCCGGCGTGCGCAACGACATGCTGGACGTCCGGCTTCGGGTTCGCCGGCGGACCCTCTGGCTCGCGGGGATGGTGGGCCTGCTGGTGACGGGCGGGGCCTGCTGGTGGGCGCTGGCGGCGAGCGCCGACGTCGAGCTCGGGTCGATGTCTTCGTCGGGCGCCGGCTACAGGGACGAGTGCACGTACCCGGATGAGGGCTTCTGGGCGCTCTTCGCCGCGGACCAGGACGTCGCCGTCGTGCAGACCGTCCGCAACGACGCCCGCTGGCCGATCACCGTGACGAGCCTGCTGCCCGACGTCTTCCGGTTCGGCGCGGTCGCCGCCGACCCGCGGGACGACTTCGCGTTCGACCCGTCGGACGGCCCACCGCCCGGCACGACCGAGACGGTCGAGATCCCGCCCGGCCGTGAGGTGGCGATGTGGGTTGTGGGTCCCTGGGGGCGGCTGGAAGCGGACGCGAATCGTGGCGGTCCGGCGGGCATGCGCACGGGGATCGAGCACGCGCCGGTCCGCGTCCGTTCGCTCGGGATCACGCGGGAGACGGACGTCCGGCTCGAGAAGATGCTGTGGATCAGCGACCTCGACCTCGACTCGGGACAGTTCCAGCACGAGATCACGGAGCTGTGCGTTCGCACCGGTCGAGGTGCGTGACGCCTCACGACCAGCCCTCAGCCCCCTGCGCCCACGGGCCGACGCGTACCTCGGCGCCGTCGAGCACGTCGAGCTCGGCGGTCGGGGTCAGCGGGACCGGATCTCCGTCCGGGACGGCGGCGACGTCCACCGTCGTGGTGACGTCCGGGTCGTTCGCCGTCGACATGGCCCGCCACTGCACGGTGGCCAGCGCGCGCTCGCCCGCCGGCACGACGACGCGGCCCGCGACGACGCCGGGCGCGGACGGCTCGGTCGTGACGTCGTCCTGCGGCTCGCCGTCGGCGTCCCGGAAGGTCAGCCGCGGCACGCCGTCGAGGGCGCACGGCCGCCCGGACACATTCTCGGCGAGCACGGCGAGATACCGGCCGCCGGCCGCGGCGTCCGGCGTGCCGAGGGTGAGGCGGAGGTCGTCGCCCGCGCAGGCCGGGGCGTCGTCGTCGGCCGGCCACGCCCCGACGCCCGCGGGCAGCGGCACGGTGTGCTCCTCGGGCGTCGGGGGCGGCGCGGCCGCGACCCAGCCGTCGACGCGCGCGGCGTAGCCCGGCTCGGTGAGCGTGTACGCGAGGTGGCGGCCCCCGGCGTCGCGGGCGGGGTCGTCGAGCCAGCGCGCGACGCCGTCCGCCTCGGGGGACGACGTCGGCCCGGCGAGGCCGACCTGGAGCGTCAGCGCGGTGTCGTCCGCCGCCGTCGTGCCCGGGGGGAACCCCGCGTGCACGACGACCGACGCCACGCCCGGCCGCCCGGCCGCGTCGACGGCCAGCCGCGCGGCCGCCACCACGGGGACGCGCCCGGAGGCGTCGTACCGCACGGCGTCGTCGGCGGTGCCGAGCGACGCGGCGATCTTGTGCTCCGCGGCCTCCTCCGCCAGCCGCACGAGTCCCTCTCCGTCGGCCGCCTCCGCGCTGACGCCGCTCACCGTCGTCGCGCCGGCGTCACGGAGGACGACGGCGTCAGCGACGGAGGACGCGTCGCCGTCCTCGGTCACCCACGCGGTCAGCGGGTAGACCTCGACGCCATGCACCGTCCGCGGGTCGCCGGTGTGCACCGCCGTGGTGCGGGACAGCGTGCGCACTCCGTCGACCCGCGCTGCCGCGAGCAGACCGTCCGCCCGCGCGGCGGCCGCGCTCGCGGCCTCGGGGGAGAGCCCGTCGTCCAGCACGACGTCGACCGTCGCGAGGGCGACGTCGCCGTCCTTCGCGTCGCGGAAGGCCACCTCGTAACCGGTGACCTCCGCGGAGACGACGCCGGGGAGGGCTGCGGCCTGCCGGGCGGCAGCGCGCAGCTCGTCCGGCACGGGGTCCCAGGGGCGCCAGACGACGACGAGAGCCGCGAGCGCGGCGGCCACGATCAGGGCGCTCACCAGCACGAAGATGCGTCGTCGGGTCACGACGGGAGCGTGCCAGACCCGCGGGACGGGTGCGCGGCGGACCTGGGCGTGCCCTGTGCAGATGCTGCGCCCTTCCGGATGAGAACCCCCTCATGGTCGCCTCATCCGTGACTCAGGCAACCTCCGCAGGGTGACCAGGGTGCGACAGATATCAGCGGTCGAACCCGAGTTCCCGGCGCGACGCCGGGTCGCGTTCTACTCCCACGACACGCAGGGACTCGGCCACGTGCGGCGCACGTCGCTGCTGGCGCGCGCGGTGGTGGACGCCGACCCGGACGTCGACGTCCTCCTCCTGTCCGGCGCGCGGGAGGCGACGAGCCTGCCGCTGCCGGAGCGCACGGAGGTCGTGACGCTGCCGCGCGTCGGCAAGGACCCGGACCGGGGCTACGGCCCACGCGCCTGGGGCGGCACGCTGGACGACGTCGTCCGCGTCCGGGCGGGCGTGCTCGACGGCGCGCTGGCCGCGTTCCGCCCCGACGTGCTCGTGGTGGACAAGGTGCCGCTCGGCGTCGGCGGCGAGCTGCTGCCCGCGCTGCGGCGGCTGCGCGCCGAGGGCGGGACCGCGTGCGTGCTCGGGCTGCGCGACGTGCTCGACACCCCCGAGGTCGCCGTCCGCGAGTGGCACGAGCAGCGCAGCACGTCCGTCGTCGAGCGGTTCTTCGACGAGGTGTGGGTGTACGGCGACGCGCACGTCTACGACCCGCTCGCCGAGTACGCGCTGCCCGACCACATCGCCGCCCGCACGGTGTTCACCGGATACCTCGGTCGCGGTCGCGCGTCCCTCGCCGAGCCGGTGCGCGAGGGCGCGCCCTACGTCCTCTGCCTGGTCGGCGGCGGGCAGGACGGCGCGTCCCTCGCGGAGGCGTTCGCCGCCGCGCCGCTGCCCGCGGGCCACCGGGGAGTGCTCGTCACCGGGCCGTACCTGCCGGAGGCCGCCCGCGACCGGCTGGACGCCGTCGCCTCCGGCCGCGACGACCTCGAGGTGCACGCGTTCGTCCGCGACGTCGTCCCCCTCGTCGAGGGCGCCGCCGCCGTCGTGACCATGGGCGGCTACAACTCCGTGTGCGAGCTGCTCGCGTCCGGCCGCCCCGGCCTGGTCGTGCCGCGCACGCACCCCCGCGCCGAGCAGCTCGTGCGGGCCTGCCGGCTCGCCGACCTCGGGCTGCTCGACGTCCTCGTCGGCCCGATCACCCCCGAGCGGGTCGGCGCCTGGCTCGCCCGCACCGCCGCCGACGACGCGCCCCGGCGGCCCGAGGTCGACGTCGACCTCGACGGGCTGGCGCGCGTCCCTGAGCTCGTGGTCGGGCTCGCCGACCGCGTCGCGACCCCCGCCCGCGCGGGGGCCGCCACCCCGCACCCGCAGGACCAGCAGGAGGAGGAGCACCGTGCCACGGCCTGACATCACCCACACCACCCCCTTGATGGCGACGAGCGCCCCGCGAGTCGGCTACGTGACCAAGATGTACCCGCGCTTCTCGGAGACGTTCGTCGTCAACGAGGTGCGGGGCCTGGAGCGCCGGGGCCTGGAGATCGAGATCTTCTCCCTGCGCGCGCCCGTCGACACGCGGTTCCACGCGGCGCTCGCGGCCGTCGCCGCGCCGGTGCGCTTCGTGCCACGCGCGACCCGCGCGGCGGACGCCTGGTCGGCGCTCGCGGAGGCACACGCCCGGCTCGACCTCCGCGGCCTGCCGGCCGCCACCCTCGCAGACCTGCTCGCCGCGGACCCGGAGGACGCCGTCCAGGCGCTGTGGGTGGCGACGGCCGCGCACGACGCCGGGCTCACCCACCTGCACGCGCACTTCGGGTCGGTCGCGACGACGGTCGCGCGGCTCGCCGCCGCCGTCCTGGGGATCGGGTACACGTTCACCGCGCACGCGAAGGACATCTTCCACGAGTCGGTGGACCCCGCCGACCTGCGGACGAAGCTCGCCGACGCGCGCGCCGTCGTCACCGTGAGCGACCACAACCTCGCCCACCTGCGCGACACCTACGGGACGGCGGCAGGCGGCGTCGTGCGCGTGTACAACGGGCTCGACCTCGACGAGTACGCCCGCGCGACGGCGCCACGGCGGCCCGGGCGGGTGTGCGCCGTCGGCCGCCTCGTGGAGAAGAAGGGCTTCGGCGACCTCCTCGACGCCCTCGCCCTCCTCGTGGCGGACGGCCGTGACGTGCACCTCGACCTCGTCGGGTCCGGCCCGCAGGAGGCCGAGCTGCGCGACCGTGCCGCCGCGCTGGGCCTGCTGCGGGACGGCGCGGAGCACGTGACGTTCCACGGCCCGCTGCCGCAGGACCGGGTGCGCGACGTGGTCGCGCGTGCCGCCGTCTTCGCCGCGCCGTGCGTGCTCGGCGCCGACGGCAACCGCGACGGCCTGCCCACCGTACTGCTGGAGGCGATGGCCCTCGGCACCCCCGTCGTCTCGACGCCGGTCACCGGCATCCCCGAGGCAGTGCACGACGGCGCGACCGGCCGGCTCGTGCCGCCCGGCGACGCCCCCGCGCTCGCCGCGGCGCTCGGCGCCCTGCTCGACGACCCGGGCGAAGCAGCCCGCCTCGCCGACGGCGCGCGCGCCCACATCGAGGCGGAGTTCGACGTCGTCGGCACCTCCCGCCGCCTGCTGGACGTGCTGGAGACCGCGGCGGCCACCGTCGCGGAGGGGAGGGCGGCATGAGGGTCGCGTACGTGAGCTCCGACCCGGGGGTGCCGGTGTTCGGCCGCAAGGGGTCGTCCGTGCACGTGCAGGCCGTGCTGCGCGAGCTGGTGCGCGCCGGTTGCGAGGTGCACGTCGTGACGACGCGCCCCGGCGACGACACCCCCGCCGACCTCGCCGACGTCGTCGTGCACCGCGTCCCCGTGACGCCCACCGGCTCGACGGCGGGGCGCGAGCGGGCGCTGCAGGACGCGGACGCCCAGGTCGGCGACCTACTCGACGGGCTGAATCAGCGGGCCGGGATCGACCTCGTCTACGAGCGCTACTCCCTGTGGGGCACGGCCGCGACGGCGTGGGCGCGCGACGCCGGCGTCCCCAGCGTGCTGGAGGTGAACGCGCCGCTCGTGGCCGAGCAGCGCACGCACCGCGACCTGGTCGACGAGGTCGGCGCCGAGCGCTGCGCCCGCGCGGCCGTCGGTGCCGCGACGGCCGTCGTCGCCGTCAGCGGTCCCGTCGCGGCCTGGGCCGCCGACCGCGCCGGCGAGCACCCCGCCAAGGTCCACGTGCTGGCGAACGGCGTGGACACCGCCCGGATCACCCCGCGGGCCTCCACGCGGGCAGCCACGGACGGAAGCAGCCGCGCCCTGCCGCATTCTTCGCGCGGACGTATCCCTCCCGAAGTGGAGGGCGCCCTGGCGCCCGTGAACGCGTCCGCGCGAAGAATGCGGCAG
>NZ_JBHVSQ010000007.1:0-138587 GCF_042885055.1 Isoptericola sp. NPDC058082
CGTCACGGCGGCGCGCGCGACGGTCCTCGAACACGTCCTCGCCGGATTGCTCGACGCCGGGTTGGACGAGCTCAGAGGGGATGACGTCAGGTTGGACGACGCCGCATCGGTGGGCCGTGCCGATCCGATCGGTGACCACGTCATCGACGTGCGGTGGGCGCCGACCGGCCTGGTGCTCCCCGGTGGGACCGCCCCGGGCGGTCCGATTTTCGGCGGATCGGTTCCTGGCGCAGCGCCCGACCGTCCGGGTGCCGGCGAGGCCGCCGACGCGGTGGGGCCTCGCGTCGGTCGGGATCGTCCGCTGCTCGCCGTGCTGGACGACGCCCGCCCGGGCCCGGACCTCGCGGGCACGCTGGCTGCGCTGGACGAGGCCGAGCTGGACGACTTCACGATCCTCGAGGTGCTGGCCGCCTGGGAGCGGGTCGCCGCGTGGGCGCAGGCGGGGTCGGCACGGGTGCTGGCGGAGATGCTGGAGCGCACGAGCGGGTCCTCGCGGCACGAGTTCGTGGTGGACGCCGTCGCGGCGCGGCTCGGGCTGACCCGGCACGCGGCTGCGCAGCACGTCACGGTGGCGCACGGGACCTCCCGGCTGCCCGAGGTCGCGGACGCGCTCGCCGCGGGCGTCGTCGACCGGCGCAAGGCCGAAGCGCTGATCGAGGCGGGGCGGCTGTCCGACGACGTCCGTCGCGAGGTGGTCACCAGCCTGCTGCCCGACGCCGAGCACCTCACCGTGCCGCAGATCCGCGCGCGGCTGCGGCGGGCCGAGATCGAGGCCGACCCGGAGGGCTCGGACGCCCGGCACCGCGCCGCGCGCGCCGAGCGCTTCGTCCGGCTCGAGCCCGTGGACGACGCGATGGCCTACCTCACCGCGTACCTCCCGGCGGACGACGCCGCCCGCGCGTTCGCCGCCATCGACGACGCCGGGCTCGCGATGCGCCGCGCGCCGGGAGAGGCGCGACGGCTCGACGAGTGCCGGGCCGACGCCCTCACCGCGCTCGTCACCGGGCAGCTCGCGACCGGGCAGCCCGCGACGGGGCAGACCGCGACGGGGCAGTCCGCGACCGAGCTGGCTGCATCTGGACGGGCCGCCGGCGGCGGCACCTCGCCGGGCGGGGACGTGGGCGGGCCGGTGCTCGCGTCGCGCTCGCGCGCGGGCATCCGGGTGACGGTCGCGGCGTCGACGCTGCTCGGCTCGGACGACCTGCCCGCGATCCTGGCGGGGCACGGGCCGATCCCGGCAGAGATGGCGCGGACGCTCGCGTCCGACCCGGACGCCGTCTGGCAGCGCCTCTTCACCGACCCGGGCAGCGGGGTGCTCACGGATCTGTCGTCCCGCGCCTACCGGCCGAGCGCGGCGCTGCGGGCGGCCGTCGTCGCGCGGGACGTCACGTGCACGTTCCCCGGCTGCCGGGTGCCCGCCGCGAGCTCCGACCTCGACCACGTCGAACCCTTCGACCCCGCGTCCGACGCCCCGCAGACCCACGGCGGCAACCTGCACGCGCTGTGCCGCACCCACCACCGCGCCAAGACGGTCGGCGGGTGGCGGGTCGAACGCGACCCGGTCGACGGGCGCACCACGTGGACAGCCCCTACCGGTCACCGGTTCGACCGGCCGCCCGTCGTCCATGGACCACCTGGCGAGATCCCGCCTCACCAGATCTCACGCGACCAGGACCCGCCGGCCGGGGGCCTCGACGCGTGCGGCCGGCCTGGTGAGGGACCGTTGCCGCCGTTCTGAACAGACCGCGTGCTCCGGGACCGACCTCGGCGGTGGATCAGGGCAGGACGTTCCCTGCTCTCCCGGGCTCCACGAGGCCCGACTCGTAGGCCATGACCACTGCCTGCGTCCGGTTGGTCGCACGGAGCTTGGCCAGAACGTTCCCCACGTGCGTCTTCACGGTCTCCACGGTCACGTACAACCGAGCGCCGATGTCCTGGTTGGACAGCCCGCCCGCCATGAGTCGCAGCACGTCCAGCTCCCTGGCCGTCAGCGTTCCCTCGGGAACGGTCTCCACCGCGGCGGGGCGTGCCAGTGCCAGGCGACGCACGGCCTCGGGGAACAGCAGGGTCTCGCCGGAGACCACGAGACGGAGGGCGGCCGCGATCCGCTCCGCCGGTGCCCGCTTCAGCAGGAACCCGTCGGCGCCCGCGCGCAGCGCGTCGTAGACGTACTCGTCGTTCTCGAACGTCGTCACCACGACGACCCTCGGCGGCCCCGGCGCATCCTGGCGCGGTGCCGTCTCGCGCAGCACGGCATCACGGAGCGCGACCGTCGCCGCGATCCCGTCCATCACCGGCATCCGCACGTCCATCAGGACCACGTCCGGGCGGAGGCTCAGCACCAGCGGTACGACCTCCGCGCCGTCCGCGCCCTCTCCCACCACCTCGATGTCGGGCTCCAGCGACAACAGGGCCCGCAACCCTCTCCGGGTGAGCTCCTCGTCGTCCACGATCAGCACGCGCACGCCGTCACCCCCGCCCTGTCGACAGGGGCAGTCGGGCCGAGAGGCGCCATTCCGGTCCCTCCGGCCTGTCGACCGGGCCGAAGGTCGCTGCTCCTCGCAGCGTGCGCGCCCGCTCCGCCACGCCGCGAAGACCGTGGCCGCCACCGTGGCGTGCCTCCTCTCGTGGCCCCGCTCCGACGCGTCCAGCCCGTGCTGACCCTGCCGGCATCGGGTTCGCCACCTCGATCGTCAGCTGTCCGCCCGGGGCGGTGGCCGTCACCTCGACCGACACGCGGACCGGAGCCCGTCTCGCGTGCCGCATCGCGTTCGTCAACCCCTCCTGGACGATCCGGTACGCCTCCCGCGAGATCGTGGCCGGGACGGAGGTCGCGTCGGGCCCGAGCTCTGCGCTCACCGGGGTCCCGGCGCGCCGCACGTGATCGAGGAGCTCCGGGAGGTCGGCGAGAGTCCTCTGTGGGCGCCGTGGGGCGGCCGACTCGTCGCGCAGCAGCCCGAGCGCGTGATCGAGGTCCTCCAGCGCCACCCGCGAGCTCTGCTCGATGCTCGCCATCGCCGCCCGCGCCGCGTGTGGCTCGACGTCCACCAGGCGCGAGGCCACGGCCGCCTGGATCGTCGACGCGGTCAGGGTGTGCCCGATCGAGTCGTGCAGCTCGCGCGCGAGACGGTTGCGCTCGGCAAGCACCGCCGCGCGCTCCTCGGCCGCGGTGACCAGGTCGTCCTGGTGCGGGCCGAGCAGGAGCGGCGCCCAGGTGCGCAGGGCCGCGCCGACGAGTGCGTTCGCGGCGGCGGCGAGGAGGCCGCAGAGCAGCGCCAGCACGACCGTCCATGCACCGGCCGGCCCCGCCGGGACGGTCACCTGCCCGCGGAGGAGGGCCATGCTCCCGCCGCCGTCGAGCCACACGACGAGAGGAGCGACGGCGGTCAGGACGAGCAGCAAGCACACCCCGCAGGCGAGACAGGCGGCAACGGCGTGCACGAGGGTCCACAGACCTGTCCCCACCCGCCTGCCGCCGGCCGGCCGCACCGCGCCCAGGTTCGTGCCGAGCAGCCGGTCGGTGACGCGGACGTAGGCGTCGTGCACCACCGGGATCAGGCCGACGGCGACGAGCAGGGTGGCCCAGACGCCCACGAAGATGAGGACACGGCCGGACGGGGGCATCGGGACGGCGAGCCCTGCGACGAGCGCGAACGGTGTCGGCAGCATGGCGAGGGCGAGGCCGGCGACGGTGTAGCCCGCAGCGTGGAGCGCTGTGGGCCCGAAGAGGCGGTGGGTCAGGGTCGGCACGCGCCAAGTCTCGCCGTCGACGACCGGGCGTACCTCCCCCAGGGGAGGGAGGTGCGGTCCACCCCTTCGTGCGAGCGAGATCTCGCTCTCGGTGGGGATTCCGGACGCGCGCGTGGACGCGACGATCGATCGGTGCCCTCAGCCCTCCGGAAAGGACCACGTCTCCCCATGCCCTCGTCCCCTCGCACGACGTCGCCGACCGGCGGACTCGTCTGGTTCCTGGTGCTCGCCTTCGTCCCGGCGTGGGGGTACGTCCTCGTCGCTCGCCTGGTGCTGGGCTGGTCCGTGGTGGACCCGCTGGTCCAGCTCCCGTTCGCCTTCGCCCCCGCTGTGGCGGCCGTCGTCGTGCGACGGTGGGTGACCCGCGAGGGCTTCGCGGACGCGGGACTCAGGCCGCGGTGGCGCAAGGCCTGGCCGCACTACCTCATCGCCTGGTGGGGCCCGCTCGCGCTCACCGCCGGGACCCTGGCCGCCGCCGCGGTGCTCGGCCTCTGGGCACCGTCGACGAGCATGGTCGGCGAGGGCGGAACCCCCTGGTGGGTGACGGTCGTCGGCCTCCAGGCGCTCGCCCTCGTGATCACCCCGCTGTACTGGGGCGAGGAGTTCGGCTGGACCTCGTACCTACGGTTGCGGCTGGTGCCGCACCGGCCCTGGGCGTCCACCCTGCTGACCGGTCTGATCTGGGCGGTGTGGCACTACCCGCTGGCCTTTCTCGGGTACGTCGAGTTCTCGCACGTCCTTCTGGGCCTGGCGGTGTGGACGGCCTCCTTCGTGCTCCAAGAGATCCTGCTGACCTGGCTGCGCCTGCGTTCGGGGACGGTCTGGACGTCGAGCCTGGCCCACGCGGGCAACAACATGGTGCTGTCGTTGCTGACCGCGACGACCCTGGCCGCCGACGAGGGAGGCACGCTGGACGGCATCGCGGTGACAGCGTTGACCCTGCTCCCGATGGGTGTCGCCTGTGCGTGGATCACGCTGGTCCGCCCGCGGTACGGGAGGCGCGGTCTCAGCGGGTAGCGCCGCACGGGCGCCTGGATGAGGAGCTTCCCGAAGGCATCGGCCGGGGACGCTGCTCCGTCACTCAGCGACGGTGTCCGCGCGGCGGCTCGGTCGGCGGCCACTCGCCGTCGTCCGAGCCGTCGTCGGCGCCGTGCAGCAGCTCCTGCAGCTGCACCTGCACGCGCTCGACGCGGGGGACGTCGCGCAGCACCATGCCCGCCTTCTCGGTGGCGTCGGAGACCTGCAGGGTGCCGCAGCCGAGCAGCCGGTCCAGGAGGTCCTTCTCGAGCGCGACGTCGTTGATGCGGTAGAGCGGGATGTCGCGGCCCACGCGGGTGACGATGCCGGAGCGCATGGCGATGCGCTTGGTGGTGACGGTCCACGAGGTGGTGCGCCACCTGAGCCACGGCACGAGCACCCACACGACGGCGACGACGAGCAGCAGGCCGAGCACGATCCACCGGACCACGTCGTCCATCGGGACGACGAAGGAGAACGCGGCGGCGACGAGGAGCACGAGCAGGAGCAGGAACGGCCACACCACGGCCTTCGCGTGCTCGTGCAGGTCCATGACCACGCGCTCGCCGTCGATGAGGTCGTCGTCGTTCAGCGCCATGGCGCACATCGTGCCAGACGCCGGTCGGGGCGCGACGTCGCTGCTCAGCGCGGTGCAGGGCCGTTCAGACGTGCGGCGGCAGGTTCCAGCCCTCGATGGTGCGCAGGTCGTGGCCGTACCCGAGCTGGCAGATCGCGGCGGTGCCGAGCTCCAGGCGGGACCCGAAGCGCGGGTCGATGCCGAGCCACGCGGTCGCCAGCACGCGCAGCAGGTGGCCGTGGGCCACGGCCAGCACGTTCCCGCCGTCGCGCAGGGTCGCGTCGGCGCGCTCCACGAAGCGCCGGGCGCGGGCCGCGACGTCCTCCAGGAGCTCCCCGGGCCGCCCGTCGCCGTGCTCCGGGTCGGGCGGCAGCACGCGCACGCCGTCGTCGAAGATCTGGAACGGGTGGCCGAGGAGGGCGCCGACGTCGGCGCTGGTGCGGCCGTCCACGGGCCCGTAGTCCCACTCGGCGAGGTCGGGGTCGACGACGGCGTCCGGGTGGCCGGCCAGCGCGGCCGTGCGGCGGGCGCGCTCGAGCGGCGACGCGTAGACGGCGGAGAACGCGATGCCTGCCACCGCCCGTCCGGCGGTCCGGGCCTGTTCCTCGCCGGCCGGGGTGAGCGCGATGTCGGTGCGACCGGTGTGCTGGCCGCTCACGCTCCACTCCGTCTCGCCGTGGCGCAGGAGCACGAGCTGCGGGTCCTTGCTCGGCACGAGAGGCATGCTCCGAGCATCACGCAGACCTGCGGCGACGGCACCCGGACGGCGCTGTGGACAGGCTTTCCAGGAACCGCCCAGAGTTCGCTAGGGTGTCGTCGCCGTCACAGGACCGTCACATCTTCATCACTCGCCACTCGGGGAGGCCACCCGTGCTCGTCTTCGTTCTCATCGGCGCCGCAGGGATGGTCCTGCTGCTCGTGTCGCTCCTCGTCGGCGAGCTGGTCGACCTCGGCGACGGGGCGCTGTCGGGCACGTCGCTCGGGGTCGGCGCGGTCGTCTTCGGCGCCGTGGGCACGATCGTCGTCGCCAACGACCTCGCCTCGTGGATCGCGTACGTGGCCTCCGCGGTCGTCGGCCTCCTGGCCGTCGTCCTGGCGCAGGTGCTGGTCCGGCGGCTCGCGTCGAGCGACGACGGCGTCGTCGTCTCGCTCGTGGGTGCGCACGGTACGGCGACGACGGCCGTGACGGCGACGTCGGGCGAGGTCTCGCTCGACGTCCCGAGCGAGCTCGAGCGTCGCCTGGCCCGCTCCGACGAGCCCATCGCGGCCGGGTCCCGCGTCGTGGTGCTCGAGCACTCCGGCTCCACCGTGCGCGTCGGGGTCCCCGGCCCGCAGGCCCGCTGACCTCTCCCTAGGACCCCGCAGCACCGACCGGAAGGAGACGCGCTCCGGCGCGCACCATGTTCGACTCGACCGACAGCAGCTTCATCACCACGATCGCGGTGCTCGCCCTCGTGGTGGCGTTCCTCGCGGTGGGCATCTTCGTCGCCCAGCGGATCCGCCGGGTCCCGCCGAACCAGGCCCTCGTCATCGTCGGCCGCGGCGCCGGCAAGAAGGAGTCCGCCGCCCAGAGCCAGCGCGTCGTCATCGGCGGCCGCACGTTCGTCTGGCCGATCCTCCAGCAGGGCTTCGCGATCTCGCTCGAGCAGCGGCAGATCGGCATCACCGTCGAGGGCGTCGACAAGAACCGCATCAAGATCGCCATCAAGGCGTCGATCAACTTCAAGGTGCGGGGCGACGACGAGGGCGTGCGGCGCGCGGCGCAGCGCTTCCTCTCCCAGCAGGAGATGCTCACCGAGATCATCAAGGAGTCCCTCGAGGGCTCGCTGCGCTCCATCGTCGGCGACATGACGATCGAGCAGATCATCTCCGACCGCAAGGGTCTGTCGGACCGCGTCGTCGAGTCGACCAAGACCGACTTGGCGGAGCAGGGCCTGCAGGTCGACCTGCTCAACATCTCCGACATCTCGACGCCGGGGTCGGACTACCTGTCCAACCTGGGTCGCGCCGAGGGCGCCCGCGCGCTCCAGGTCGCGGAGGTCTCCGAGGCGGAGGCCCGGCGGGTGTCCGAGTTCGCCGTCATCGAGGCGGCCGAGCAGATCGCCGAGCGGCAGAAGGCGCTCGACCTCAAGAAGGCCGCGATCAAGGCCGACACGGACCGCGCCAACGCCAACGCCGACGCCGCGGGCCAGCTCGCGCGTGCGGAGCAGGACCGGCTCGTGGCGCAGCAGGAGCGCGAGGCGCTGGCCGAGCAGGCCCGCGTGACGCAGGAGCGCCTCGACATCGAGATCCGCAAGCCCGCCGAGGCCAAGGCGTACGCCGAGGTCCAGGAGGCCACGGCCCGTCGTGACGCCGCGAACGCCGCCACCGAGGCCGACGCGTTCAAGCGCACCACCATCGCCGAGGCGAACAAGACGGCCGCCATCCAGGACGCCGAGGCCTCCGCCGCGGCCGTGCGCCGGGCCGGTGAGGCAGAGCGTGACCGGCAGATCGCGCTGGCCGCCGGCATCAAGGCCGAGGGTGAGGCGAAGGCGTTCGCGGTCGAGGCCGAGGGGCGCGCCGAGGCCGTCGCCACGGACGCCAAGGCCGAGGCGCTGAAGAAGTACGGCGAGGCCGCGCTCGTGCAGGAGCTCATCGAGCGCCTGCCCGAGATCGTCCGCGCCGCGGCCGAGCCGATCGGCTCGATCCAGGGCATGACCGTCGTCTCCACGGACGGCGCGTCGGCGGTGACCAAGACGGTCGCGTCCGTGCTCGGCGAGGGTCAGGGCGTCGTCAAGCAGCTGACGGGCGTGGACATCCACCAGCTCATCGCGGGCATCGCCGGCGGGCAGCTGCCGACGAAGTCGGACGAGGCCGCGCCGCTCAACTGACGCGCCGTCGTTCGTCGGCGTCTGCGACGCACGACACGCCCCGCCGCGGGAATCGCCTCCCGCGGCGGGGCGTTCGTACGTCCGTGACCGCTATCGAGAACACCCCCCTCAAGGTCGACGTCTGGTCGGACGTCGCGTGCCCCTGGTGCTACATCGGCAAGCGCCGCTTCGAGTCCGCGCTGCAGCGGATGGCGGAGCGCGACGGCGCCGCCCCCGAGGTGGAGGTCGAGTACCACTCGTTCGAGCTCTCGCCCGACACCCCCGTCGACTTCGAGGGCACGGCCACCGAGTTCCTCGCCGACCACAAGGGCATCCCGCTGGAGACCGCCCAGCAGATGCAGGACCAGGTGACGGCGCTCGCCGCCGCCGAGGGCCTCACCTACCGGATGGACCAGGTCAAGCACACGAAGACGCTCAAGGCGCACGAACTGCTGCACCTCGCCAAGGCGTTCGGCAAGCAGGACGAGATGAAGGAGCGCCTGCTGCGCGCGTACTTCACCGAGGGCGAGCACGTGGGCCACGTCGAGGACCTCGCCGACCTGGCCGTCGAGGTCGGCCTGGAGCGCGAGGCCGTCGTGGTCGCGCTGAACGCCGGCACCTACGCCGAGGCCGTCGCGGACGACATCGCCCGCGCCCGCGCGTACGGCATCAACGGCGTCCCGTTCTTCGTGCTCGGTGGCCGCTACGGCGTGTCCGGCGCGCAGGACCCGGACGTCTTCGTCCAGGTGCTCGACCAGGTGCTCGCGGAGGCCTGAGCCGGGCGAGCGAGGCGCATCTCACACCGCCAGCCCTGGCTGTGAGACGCAGTATCACCGAGAATCGAGGCCAGCCCGCACCGTCGCGGGCGCCGCGGTCTCGGGCCCACCCCGCCCGGTCGTCCCGCGGCAGTGGTTCCGTTGGAGGAGAAACATGAACGACGCCACCGAGAGCTCGTACCGCTCGATCGCCAACCCGCGCCGCACCACGCTGATGACCGTCAGCGCGGCCGAGGCGGCGGCACCCCACCACGGCGCGGACGAACGCCCGCTTCAGCTGCTGGGCGACGACGGCGCGGTCTGCGTGGACGGCGTGTGCAGCCTGCCGGACTGACCGCTATATCGCGCGGTGGTCCGCGATCGACAGCCGCGGGCCCCGACGCGGAGCCTGCGGCCTGCGGTCGAGGAACAGCAGCCGCACCACCCGGTGCCGGTGGGGGGCATACGGTGCGAGGAGGCGCAGCATCCCCTCGTCGTCGGTGCGCTCGCCGGTGAGCGCCCAGCCGACCGCGCCGGCGAGGTGGAAGTCGCCCACGGACACGGCGTCCGCGTCGCCGAACGCGCGTTGCGCCACCTCGGCGGACGTCCACACCCCGACGCCGGGCACCTTCTCGATCCGGGCGCGCGCCTCGTCGGCAGGCATCCCGGCCGCGTCCTCGAGCCGCGCCGCGACCTGGGCGCACCGCACGGCCGTCGCCGCCCGACGCGGGTCGACCCCGGCGCGGTGCCAGTCCCAGGTCGGGACGGCGGCCCAGCCGCGCGCGGACGGCACCACGCGCAGCCCCTCCGGGGCGGGCCCCGGCGCGGGCGAGCCGTGCCGGGCGACGAGCCACCGCCATGCGCGGTGCGCCGTCACGACCTGCACCTTCTGCTCGAGGACGGCGGGCACCAGAGCCTCCAGCACCCGTCCGCTGCGGCACATCCGCAGCCCGGGGGTGCGGCGCGCGGCGTCGTGGGCCTGCGGTGGTGGGCTGAAGGCCGAGATGTCGTCGCCCTCGCCGAGCAGCTCCGGCACGGCGTCGGCGGCCTCCCCTGAGCCCGGCCCCCAGTGCTGCACGACGACGGTGCGCGCGCCCGTCGCGACGAACCGCTGCGTGACCGGCCCGGTACGCATCAGGGTGGTGCGCCACAACGCGCCGTCGGGGGTGCGTCGGAACGTCGGGTCGTAGGCGCCGTGCCGCAGCGGGCTGAGCGTCAGCCCGAGGTCGAGCGGCCGCTCCGACGCGTGCTCCACCGTGACGTCGGCCGTCGGTCGTGCGGCCGGCGACGGCACGGTCGCCGCGCTGGTCAGAGGGGGTGCGCTAGTCAAAGAGCGTTCCGAGCTCCCAGCCGGTGTCGCCGCGCGCACCGACGGGCGTGACGTCGCGAAGGGGATCCGCGTCGCGCGCGGGCCGTGCGGCGGGGCGCTCCGCGCCGTCCTCGCGCGGGGAGGTGCCCGCGCCGGCGTCCTCCGTGAGCAGCAGCTCGTCGACGCCGCCGCGGCCGGCGGCCCAGTCCTGCGCGGCGAGGCCGGCGAGCTGGTCGGCGCGCTCGTTGAACGGGTTGCCCACGTGGCCGCGTACCCACCGGAACCGGACGGGGCCCTCCCGGCCGGTGATCGCGGCGTCGATGGTGCGGATCAGCTCGAGGTTCTTCACGGGGTCGCCGGACGCGGTGCGCCAGCCCTTCCGCTTCCACCCGTGGATCCACTCGGACGCGCACCGGATCGCGTACTGCGAGTCCGACTCGATGAGGAGCGGCTCTGCCCCGGGATGCGCCTCGATCGCGCGCAGGAGCGCGGTGAGCTCCGCGACCTGGTTGGTGCCGGACGCGGCGCCGCCCGAGTCGAAGCGGCCGCCCTCGTGGGCGATCCACGCCCAGCCGATCGCGCCCCCGGGATTGCGGAGGCACGAGCCGTCAGTGCTGACAATGATCACGCCGGAGTCTCCCAGTGTCCGAGCCCCTGGTTGCCGCCCCCATTGTGCCCCGTGCCGGTGACACTCGGGGCCCTGTCCACGCCGCCGCCCGAAGAGCGAGGGGCGGGCGGGCTGCGGATGGCCGAAAACTCGGGCGCGCGGCCCCGGAAGACGCGGCGGCTCCGCCCGGAACCCAGGAGGCGTCTCCAGCGATGATCATGACGACATGACCGACGGCTCCGCCATGCCCGAAACCGACCCGCCCGCGCCCGACCGCCCCGCGCGCCGCCCGGCCGACATCCGCAAGTGGCGCCGCTACCTGGCCGACGAGCGCGCCGAGGCCGCCACCTACCGCGACCTCGCCCGCCGGCGCACCGGCGAGGAGCGCG
Source organism: Isoptericola sp. NPDC058082 (assembly GCF_042885055.1). Classification (NCBI taxonomy): domain Bacteria; kingdom Bacillati; phylum Actinomycetota; class Actinomycetes; order Micrococcales; family Promicromonosporaceae; genus Isoptericola; species Isoptericola sp. NPDC058082. Next base: position 11,254 of record NZ_JBHVSQ010000007.1, read on the forward strand.
CCATCCTCCTCGCGCTCGCCGACGCCGAGAAGCGGCACGAGCAGCACTGGCTCGACCTCCTGGGCGACGACGTCGGCCGGCCGCTGCGCGGTGACCTGCGCACCCGCATGCTCGGTCTCCTCGCCCGGCGGTTCGGCGGCGTCTTCGTGCTCGCGCTCGCGCAGCGGGCGGAGGCCCGCTCGTCGTACGACGCCGACGAGCACGCGACCGCCACGATGGCGGCGGACGAGCAGATCCACGAGGAGGTGGTGCGTGCGCTCGCCTCGCGCGGACGCAACCGGATGTCCGGCACGTTCCGCGCCGCCGTCTTCGGCGCCAACGACGGCCTGGTCTCCAACCTCGCGCTCGTGCTCGGCATCGGCGCCTCCGGCGTCTCGTCGCAGACCGTGCTCCTCACCGGCGTCGCCGGGCTGCTCGCCGGCGCGCTGTCCATGGGCGCCGGCGAGTTCGTGTCCGTGCGCTCGCAGCGCGAGCTGCTCGAGGCGTCCACCCCCGACCCGAAGAGCGCCACCGTGCTGCCGCACCTCGACGTCGACGCCAACGAGCTGGCGCTCGTCTACCGCGCCCGGGGCATGTCGTCCGACGAGGCGCAGGGCCGGGCCGACCACGTGCTGGCCGGGCTGGCCGCCACGGGAGCGGTGGCGTCGGACCTCGATGACGACGCGCCGGCCGTCGACGAGCAGGCGGACCTCGAGACCCACGGCACCGCGTGGGGGGCGGCGATCTCGAGCTTCTGCTTCTTCGCGTCCGGCGCGATCATCCCCGTGCTGCCCTACCTGCTGGGGCTCACCGGCTTCCCGGCGATCGCCGTCGCCGCCGCGCTCGTGGGCGTGTCGCTGCTGATCACGGGCGCGATCACCGGGCTGCTGTCCGGCACGTCGCCGTGGACGCGCGCGCTGCGCCAGCTCGCCATCGGGTTCGGTGCCGCCGCCGTCACCTACGCGCTGGGGCTGCTGTTCGGCACGTCGGTGGCCTGACCCGCGACCGGCGTCACGCCTGGGTGGTCGGACCCGCCGCCGGGTGAAGTCTCACCCGCTGTTGTTGCGTGACCGTTGCTCGGGCGTCACAGTGTGAGCTGGGTCATGACGGAGCAGCGCCTGACCCGGCGTGGCATCGAAGGGGGCCGAGTGACACGCAGCGTGGACCGTGCTCCGGCGGCAGGACGCCGCCGGCGCTGGGTCGCGCGCGTGGCCGGGGCCGCCGTCGGGCTCGCCGGGGCCGCCGCGCTGAGCGTCACCCTCGCCGGCACCGCGTCCGCCGACGACGGCGGCCACGAGGGCCCGTTGACGTCCGTGGTCCGGTCGCTGACCGACCACGACGACGGCGACCGGGGAGACCGCGAGTCTCGACCCTCGGAGCGGGGGCAGGAGAAGGCCGCGGACGCTCCGAAGCCGCGCCACGAGCGGGCTGCTCAGGAGCCCGTCGAGAGTGAGCGTGCCGCGCAGTCCCCGGCCGAGGAGGCTGCTCCCGCGAAGCCCGCGGTGGAGAAGCCCGCGGTGGACAAGAGCTCGGTGGAGAAGCACGAGGCGGAGGCGCCCGTCGCCGTCGAGCCGGAGGCCGCCGAGCCGGAGGCCGCCGAGCCGGAGGCCGCCGAGCCTGCGGCCGCCGAGCCGGAGGCCGCCGAGCCTGCCGTCGACGAGCCTGCCGCCGACGACGGTGAGCGGTCGGCCGACCGCCGGGCCGAACGTGTGCGTGACGCGGTCGACGATGCCGTGGCGCCGGTCCGTGAGAAGGCCGAGCGGCTGCGCACGGCGGTGCACGACGAGGTCGTGGCGCCCGCCGAGCAGGCAGCCGAGGACCTGGCTCGCGAACTGGCCGTCGAGGAGCAGCCGGCGGACGAACCGCAGCCCGAGCCGTCCGAGCTGCCTGAGCAGTCCGAGCAGCCAGCCCCCGCCGAGGCGGCACGGCCGGAGGCCGCGCCGGAGCCGACCGAAGCACCGGCCGAGCACGCGGAGCGCGGCACCGTGCTGGAGCCCGTCGCTCGCACGGTCGAGGCGGTGACGGCGCCCGTCGGCGCGGTGACCGAGCCGGTGGGGGCGCTGGTCGAGGGGGTCCTCAGCCCGCTGTCGCCGGTCGTGGACCCGGTGGCGGGCGTCGTCGAGGAGATCACCGGACCGGTCGGCGGGGCGCTCGAGCCCGTGACGGACGCGGCCGCGGAGACGCTGGCCCCCGTGACCCGGTCGCTGTCCCCGGTGCTCGAGCCGGTCGGCCACGTGGTGCACGACGTGACGCGTCCGCTCGCGCCCGTCACCGACGGGGTGGGTGACGTCGTCGCTCCGGTCGTGAGGACGCTCGACCCGGTGCTCGAGCCCGTCGTCGGACTGGTGTCCCCCGTGACGGGTTCGCTGAAGCCTGTCGTCGACCCGGTCCTCGACGTGGCGGCCCCGGTGGTGGATGCGCTCGCTCCCGTGGTCGAGCCCGTCGGCGGGACGCTGCAGCCCGTTGTCGAGCCGGTCGTGGACGCCGTCGCTCCGGTGGTCGAGCCCGTCCTGCTGCCGGCCCTGGAGCCCGTGCTCGGGCTGCCCGCCGCGGAAGACCCCGCCGAGCCGGCGCCGGGACCGGCCGCTCCCGCCGACCGCGCGACGAACGTCGACGCCGCCGCCCCGGGTGCGCGCCACACCTCGGGGTCCGAGCCCGCGGTCGTGAGCACGGCCGTCCTCGAGCCTGCGCCGGGGGCGTTCCTCTCCGACGTCGGCAGCGTGCTGGACGCCGCCGACCAGGCGCTCGTCCCCGCCGACCGTGAGCCCGCGCCGGCCACGCCGTCGGCGCCCGCCGCCAGCAGCGCGCCGTCGGGCCCCTCCTCGAGCGTCCGCGGGGCGTCGGGCGGCGACGCCGCGGCCGACCTCGCGGGCAGCGACCCTTTCACCGCGCGGGCGTGGATCGCCCCCGCGGGCGACCAGCTCGACCGCCTCCCGGCGGTCGCCATCGACATCCCCGTCTCTCCTGCCTGACGTGGCCGCGTCGCGCCCTCACGCGCGACTGCGACCGCGGGCGGCATCCGCCTCCCGCGCACCACGCCAGTCAGGAGCGGATCATGCATACCCATGTCCGACGAGCGCTGAAAGTCGCGCTCGTCGCAGGCGGCCTCGTGGTCGCCGGGGCCGTGACGGCCCAAGCCGCGGACGATGACGTCGTCGACGCCACCGTCGGTGCGGACACCTCGGTCGACCTCCACCTGAGCGAGGTCTCCGAGGAGACGAACGATGCCGAGCTCGACACGCCCGTGGACCTCCCCGAGGTCGACACGGAGGGCGTCGAGGCGGTGGTCGATGCCGTCGCCGGCGACGACGGCGCGGTCGACGACGTCGCCGGGCCGGACGAGGAGTCCGACACGACGACCGACGACCTCGTGGACGCCGTCGCCGAGGACGTGCACCAGACGGCGGACGACGTGCAGTCGGGCGACGTCCAGGGCGTCGTCGAGGACGTCGCCGGGGACGACGGCGTCGTCGACGACGCGATCGAGGACCAGCCCGCCGAACCGGCGGGTGGCGACTCCGGGAACGACGGCGCCGACGGCGGCTCGGCCGGCGACGACCGGGGCGACGGCGGCACGCCGCAGCCCGCGGACCGAGGAGCCGGGGGCGCGGTCGACGAGACCGTGGACCGTGCGTCCGACGTGGTGTCGGACGTGGCGGGAGCCGCCGGTGAGGCGCTCGGGACCGGTTCGGACGTCCGGGACACCGTCGACGGGGTCACCGGCGACGGTGGTGTCGTGGACGACGTCCTCGGCGCCGACGAGCCCGAGTCCGGCGTGACCGACCAGGTCACCGAGCATGTGGTCGACGACGTCGAGCAGGCGACGGGACACCTCGCCGCCGGTGACGTCGAGGGCGTCGTGGACGACGTCGCCGCCGACGGCGGTGTCGTGGACGACGCGCTCGAGGACCAGGGCGTCGACGCGGCGCTCGAGCAGGTCGGCGAGACCGTCGACACGGCGACCGGTGCGGTGGACGGCGTCCTCGGTACCGGCACCGCGGTGCAGGACACCGTGGGCGGGGTCGCCGACGGCGCCGTCGACGCGGTGGCCGGTGAGGACGGCGCCGTCGACGACGTCCTCGGTGCCGACGAGCCCGAGTCCGGTGTGACCGACGAGGTCGTGGAGCACGCGCTCGACGACGTCGACGGCACGCTCGACGGCGTCACCGCCGGTGACCTGGAGGGCGTCGTGGACTCCGTCGTCGCGGACGACGGCCTCGTCGACGACGCGCTCGAGGGAGACGCGACCGACGGTCTTCCCGGGATGGACGACCTGGGGTCGGTCGACGGCCTGGGTGACCTCGGTGGCCTCGGTGGCCTCGGTGACCTCGGTGATGTCGGTGACCTGACCGGTGTCGTGGATGGTCTGCCTGGTCTCGGTGGCGGTGAGCTGCCGGGTGCTGGACCGGGTGACCTCGGTGATCTGGGGTCGCTGGGTGGCCTTGGTGCGCTGACGGATGTCGATGCCACGGTCGAGGGTGTGCTGGCCGGGGTCTCGGACGCGGCGGGCTCGCTGGACGCTGCGCTGGGTACCGAGCCGGTGGTGCAGGGCACGGTGGACGGGCTGGTCGGTGAGGACGGCGTCGTGGACGACGTCCTGGGTGCCGACGAGCCCGAGGCCGGTGTGACGGACGAGGTCGCGGGGCACCTGCTCGACGACGTCGACGCCGCGCTGGGCGGTCTGACCGCCGGTGACCTGGACGGCGTCGTGGACTCCGTCGTCGCCGACGACGGGGTGCTGGACGACGCGCTGGAGGACAGCGCGACCGACACCATCCTCGGTGACCTCGGTGACCTCGGTGACCTCGGTGACCTCGGTGACCTCGGTGACCTCGGTGACCTCGGTGACCTCGGTTCGCTGCCCGGCACGGGCGACTCGGCCGGGCTGGGTGACCTGACCGGCGCGCTGCCGAGCCTGGACGGCGCGGTGGACGACCTGACCGTGTCGGTGGCGGACGCCGCGGGCACGGTCGACGGCGTGCTGGGCACGCGGTCGCTGCTGCGGTCCACGGTGAGCGGCCTCCTCGGTGCTGACGGCGTGCTGGACGACGTCCTCGGCCCGGACGAGGCGCAGGACGGCGTCACGGACGGTCTCGTGGAGGCCGTGGTGGACGACGTCGACTCGACGCTCGACTCGGTGACGGCCGGCGACCTGCCGGGCGTGGTCGACGACGTGACCGGCGAGGACGGCCTGGTCGACGACGTGCTGGAGGACCAGGGCCTGGACCCGGTGCTCAACGACGTCGTGGGCTCCACCGGTGCGGTGGACGACCTGCTGGGCACGGGGTCGGCGGTGCAGGACGTGGTCGGCGGGATCGCCGGTGAGGAGGGCGTGCTGGATGACGTCCTCGGCGCCGACGAGCCGCAGGACGGCGTCACCGACGGTCTCGTGGAGGCCGTGGTGGACGACGTCGACTCGACGCTCGACTCGGTGACGGCCGGCGACCTGCCGGGCGTGGTCGACGACGTCGCCGCCGACGACGGGCTGCTGGACGACGCGCTGGAGGACGGCGGCGTGGACGCGGCCGCGGACGACGTGGTCGACCAGGTCTCCGACCTGGCGGGCACGGTCGACGACACCGTCGGGACCGGGTCGCTGGTGCAGGACGTCGTGGACGGCCTCGCCGGCGACGACGGTGTCGTGGACGACGTCGTCGGTGCCGACGAGCCCGAGGACGGCGTCACGGACGAGCTCGTCGAGCACGCGCTCGACGACGTCGAGCAGGTCGTGGGAGACCTCACCGAGGGCGACCTCGGCGCGGTGGCCGACGACCTCACGGCCGAGGACGGCCTGGTCGACGACGTGCTGGAGGACCAGGGTCTGGACCCGGTGCTGAACGACGTCGTGGACTCCACCGGTGCGGTGGACGACGCGCTCGGCACGGGTGACCTCGTCGAGGACACCGCGGACGGCCTGCTCGGTGAGGACGGCGTGGTCGACGACGTCGTCGGCGCCGACGAGCCGCAGGACGGCGTCACGGACGGCGTCGTGGAGGCCGTGGTGGACGACGTCGACTCGACGGTGGACTCGGTGACGGCCGGCGACCTGCCGGGCGTCGTCGACGACCTGACCGCCGAGGACGGCCTGGTCGACGACGTGCTGGAGGACCAGGGTCTGGACCCGGTGCTGAACGATGTCGTCGACTCGACCGGCACCGTGGACGACGTGCTCGGCACGGGTGACCTCGTCGAGGACACCGTGGACGGCCTGCTCGGTGAGGACGGCACCGTGGACGACATCATCGGCGCCGACGAGCCGCAGGACGGCGTCACGGACGAGCTCGTCGAGCACGTCGTCGAGGACGTCAACGACACGGTGAACGACCTGCTCGAGGGCGACCTCGGGGCCGTCACCGACGACGTCCTCGCCGAGGACGGTCTGGTCGACGACGTCCTGGAGGACGGCACCACCGCTACCGATCCGGGTGACGGCACCGATCCGGGTGACGGCACGGACCCGGGCGACGGCACGGATCCTGGTGACGGCACCGATCCTGGCGACGGGACGGATCCGGGTGACGGCACTGACCCGGGTGACGGCACGGACCCGGGCGACGGGACCGACCCGGGCGACGGTGGCACCGCCAACCCGGGTGACGACGGGTCCGGCGACGGCTCGACCACCCCGGTGGGCGGACCGGTCGCCGAGGCCACCGGCTCGGACGGTTCGGGACGGCTGATCGGTACCGGGTCCGACGGCGCCACGGCGGCGTCCGGCGCTGACGGTGCCAGCGGGACCGGCGCGATGCAGTCGCTGCCGACGACGGGCGGCGACCTGCGGCTGCTGGGCCCGGCGCTGCTGCTGATGCTGACGGGCGTCGCGCTGGTGCTCCGCCGCCGGAGGGAGGTCGTCGCGGTCGAGACCCGCTGACCCCGTCGGAGCCGGTACCGGCTCCGGACGGGGCGGCGCTGTCACGGGGGATCACTGGGGAGTGTCCCGTGGCAGCTCCGCCCCGGCTGGGGTCGGCGGGGTGCGGCACGGCGCAGGGGGCCGGGCCGCACCCACGACGCACCGGCGACGCGGGGTACGCGTGGCGGCCCCGGGCGGACGATCACCGGGCCCTCGGGGGAGGGTCTCGGCAGACCCGCCCGGGGCTGCCCGCGGAACACGCCTACCCTGGGACACCGTGCCCCGCCTGATCGCCGACCTCACGCCGCTGCGCGTCTCCCCGGCGTTCCGTCGCCTGTGGTGGGGCCTCGGCGTCTCGAACATCGGCACGCAGGTCACCGTGGTCGCGGTGGGCCTGCAGGTGTACGCCCTGACGGGGTCCACGCTCGCGGTGGGCACGCTGGGGATCGCCGCGCTGGTGCCGCTGGTCGCCCTCGGGCTGTACGGCGGGGCGCTGGTGGACCACTACGACCGGCGCCGCGTCTCGCTGCTCGCGTCCTCGGTGCTGTGGCTGGTGACGGCGGCCATCGCGGCGCAGGCGTGGCTCGACGTCGGCTCGGTGAACCTGCTGTACGGGCTCGTGGCGCTGCAGTCCGCGGCGTTCGCCATCAACAACCCCGCGCGCACGTCGATCGTGCCGCGCCTGCTGGAGCCGCAGCTCATGCCGGCGGCCAACGCGCTCCAGACGCTGTCGTTCAACGTGGCCCTCACCTGCGGCCCCCTCGTGGGCGCGCTCCTCGTGGCCCGGCTGGGGTATGCCTGGGCGTACACCCTCGACGCGCTGCTGTTCACCGCCGCGCTGTGGGCGGTGTGGCGGCTGCCCGCCGTCCCGCCCGAGCTGACCCTGGACGACCAGAGGGACGACGACGTGACCGGCGCCGCGCCCGCCCGGCGGCGCGTCGTCGGGCTGAGCTCGGTGCTCGACGGGCTGCGCTACCTCGCGACGCGGCCGAACGTGCGCACGACGTTCGTCGTCGACCTGGCCGCGATGGTCCTCGCCTTCCCCCGCGTGCTGTGGCCCGCGGCGGGCGCGCTCTACCTGGGCGGCGGGGAGACGACGACGGGCGTGCTCGCCGCCGGGTTCGCCGTCGGCGGCATCCTCGCGAGCGTGTTCTCCGGCGCGCTGGTCCGCGTGCGGTGGCAGGGCCGGATCATCGTGTGGGCAATCACGGCGTGGGGGCTGAGCGTCACGGCCTTCGGCGCGGTGCTGGTCGCCGTCGGGCCGGACGCGCCGGACGGCGTGCTGTGGGGCGCCGTCGTGCTCGCGGGCGTGGCGCTGCTGCTCGCGGGCGGGTCGGACGCGATCTCGTCCGTGTTCCGCCAGTCGATCCTGCAGACCGCGACGCCGGACCACATGCGCGGCCGCCTCCAGGGCGTGTTCATCGTGGTCGTCGCGGGCGGGCCGCGGCTCGGGGAGATGGTGCTGGGCTCGGAGGCCACGTGGTTCGGCGAGGGCTGGGCGGCCGTCGTCGGCGGGCTCGCGTGCGTCGCCGTGCTGTGGCTGGTCGTGCGGCTGCAACCCCGGTTCTGGCGGTACGACGCGCACCACCCTGAGCCCTGAGCCCCGAGTGCGCGCCACGGCGTGCTCCCGCGGGCGTGCGTATCGTCGAGGAACCCCGACCAGCAGCCCTCGCCGGCCCGCGGGAGGAACGATGCGAGCGATCGTGCACGACCGCTACGGCACGGCCGAGGTGCTCCGGCTCGCCGAGGTCGACCCGCCGGAGCCGACCGGCCGCGAGCTGCTGGTCCGCGTGCGGGCCGCGGCGCTCGACGCCGGCGTCTGGTACCTGACGACGGGACGGCCACCGGTGGCGCGCCTCGCGTTCGGGCTCCGCCGCCCGAAGGCGCGCGTCGCGGGTCAGGAGCTCGCCGGCACGGTCGAGGCCGTGGGCCCCGGGGCGCGACGGTTCGCCGTCGGGGACGAGGTGTTCGGCACGGGCGCCGGCACGTTCGCCGAGCTGGCGCTCGCGCCGGAGAACAAGCTCGCCGCGCGCCCGCCGGACCTCGCTCCCGAGGCGGCCGCCACCCTCGGCGTGTCCGGCACCACGGCGCTCCAGGCCGTGCGCGACATCGGCGGGGTGCGCGCCGGCCAGCGGGTGCTCGTCACCGGCGCGGGTGGCGGCGTCGGGACGTTCGTCGTCGGGCTCGCGGTGGCGCGAGGTGCCGCCGTCACCGGGGTCGCGGGCCCCGGCAAGGCGGAGCTGGTCACGCGGCTCGGCGCCGAGCGCGTTCTCGACTACACCCGCGAACCGATCACCGCGGCCGGGCTGCACGACGTCGTCGTCGACGTCGCGGGCAACCGGCCGCTGCGCGACCTGCGCCGCGCCCTGACGCCCCGCGGCACGCTCGTGCTGCTGGGTGCCGGGGTGACCACCAGCGGGCTCCTCGGCGGGGCGGAGCGCCAGCTCCGCGGGCTGCTGTGGTCGCCGTTCCTGCGGCAACGGCTGCGAGGGTTCGTCGGCATCACCCAGCCGGACGACCTGCAGACCTTGGCGACGATGGTCGTCGAGGGGCGGCTCGCCCCCGCCGTCGAGGCCGTGCGCCCGCTCGCCGAGGTGCCCGACGCGGTGCACGAGCTCGGGCTCGGCCATTCCCGGGGCAAGACCGTCGTCGTCCCCTGACCGGACCCGGGGACGCGAGCGTCAGGGCGTCGCGGCCGTGTAGGGCTTCCGTCTGCGCATCCCCGGCAGGGCGACGACCGCGAGGACGGCGCACGCCCAGCCGCCCGACATCGTGACGAGGAACCCGGCGTGCGAGTCCACGGCGTCCACCGCGACGCCGGCCAGCCACGAGCCGAGCGAGACGCCGACGCCCAGCGACGTGCCCACCCACGTGAGGCCCTCGGTGAGCTGGTGCGGCGCGACGAGCGCCTGCACCAGGGCGTTGCCGTTGATGAGCGTCGGGGCGATGGCGAACCCGGCCACGAACATCACCACGCCCAGGACCACGAGGTTCTGGACGAAGAAGAACAGGGAGACCCCGACGGCGATCCCGCAGGCCGTGACGGTGAACCGGACCGACAGCGGGGACACCCAGTGCCGGGCCCCGTACGCCAGGCCCGAGACCATCGAGCCCAGCGCGAAGCAGGCGAGCACCAGCCCGGCGAGGCCCTTGACCCCCTGCTCCTCCGCGAACGCCACGGTGGCGACGTCGCTCGACCCGAACATGACGCCCATGCCGACGAAGACGACGGAGAGCACCGGCATCCCGGGCATGCGGATCGCCGAGCGGCGCTCGAGGCGGACGGCGTCGGGGTGCGTCACCGAGCCGACGCGCTCGCCGTCCGCGGGTACGGCCGCGCCCCGGGCGGGCGGCTCGGTGCGCCGCTGCGTGAGGAACCAGGCGGCGCCCCCGCCGCCCACGACGGCCGCGACCAGCAGGCCGCCCGAGGGGATGACCGTCGTCGCGAGCGTCGTCGCCAGCACCGGGCCCACGATGAACACCAGCTCGTCGAGGGCCGACTCCAGGGAGTAGGCGGTGTGCACGCGCCGCGCCTCCGGGAGCACGTGGGACCAGCGGGCCCGGGCGAGCGACCCGTACGAGCCCTGGCTCGCCCCGCCCACCGCGGCGCACACCCACAGCACCCACTCCGCGGCGCCCAGGGTCGCGGCCACCACCAGCCCCAGCAGCCCCACGGTCGTCGCGACCAGCATCGGGGTCATCACGCGGGCCTGGCCCGACCGGTCCACGAGGCGGGCGATCTGCGGCGCCACCAGCGCCTGCGCCACCACCAGCACCGCCGACACCCGGCCCGCCATCGCGTACGAGCCGTACAGGGCCTGCACCATGAGCACCGTGCCGATGCCGACCATCGACATCGGCAGCCGGGCGATCACGCCGGCGGCGGAGAACGGGAGCGCCCCCGGCACCTGGAGGACGTCGAGATAGGGGTTGCGCTTCCGGGCGCCCGACGCCGTGTCGGGGCCCTCGGGGACGGGCTCGGTCACTGCCGGATTCTCCCACCCCCGCGGGTGTGGGGCTTGGTGCGGCGCAGCCCCACCGCGCGCGCCCGGCCGGGGGCCTCTAGCGTGACGGACCATGACCGCCAGGGACCGCGTGCGCGCGGCGCAGCTCGTGCCGCGTGCGCTCTGGGCGCTCGGCGGCGTCGCCGTGCTCGCCCTCGGGTCGGCCGTGCTGCTGTCCGCGCACGTCGGCGTGGACCCGTTCACGGCGGCGAACATCGGGGTCAGCGGGCACCTCGGCATCGGGCTCGGGGCGTACCAGCTCGCCGTGAACGCCGTCCTGCTCGTGCCCGTCGTGGTGTGGGCGCGCCGCTACGTCGGGCTGGGCACGGTCATCAACATGGTGATGACGGGGTTCTTCGTCCAGTGGTTCGGCGCGCTGCTGGCCCCCCTGGTGCCCGACCCGCCCAGCCACCTGCTGCAGGCCGTGCTCTTCGGGGTGGGGATCGTGCTGTTCACCGCCGGCGCGTCGGCCTACATGACCGCGGGGATCGGGACGGCGCCGTACGACGCGATCGCGCCGATCGTCGTCGACCGCACCGGGTGGCGCTACCGGGTGGTGCGGGTGGTGCAGGACCTGGCGTTCGTCGGCCTCGCGATCCTGTTCGGCGGCCCGGTGGGGGTGGGGACCGTCATGACGGCGTTCTTCGCCGGGCCCCTCATCGACTTCTTCACCGTGCGGGTCAACACGCCGCTGCTGCACCGCCTGCTGCCCGGCGACGAGGAGCCGGTCCACCAGGCGCCGTGAGGTCCGTCTCGCCCCGGCACGGGGGGCGACAGATGTCGGGGTCAGCGGCCAGGATGGGGGCCATGAACGCCACCCCCACCCCCGTGACGGTCGTCGACGACCGCGACCACCAGGTCTTCCTCGCCCGGCTCGACGACGGCCGCCGCGCCGGCGGCGCGTACTACGAGCGGAAGGCTGACGAGGGGTCGGCCGTGGTCGTCTTCACGCACACCGAGGTGGACCCGGCGTTCGAGGGGCAGGGGATCGGGTCGCAGCTCGCCGCCGGCGCGCTCGACCAGGTGCGCGCCGCGGGGGAGAAGATCGTGCCGCTGTGCCCGTTCATCAAGGCCTACGTGCAGCGCCACCCCGAGTACGCCGACCTGCTCGCGCACCCCGCCCGGTGAGGGCGGCGACCACCACCCGGCGCGGCGGCATCGCGGCGCTGGGGGTCTCCGTCGCGCTCCTGCTCGGCGCGTGCGCCGGCGGCCTCGAGCCCGCGACCCCCGGTGTCGACGACGTCGCGCCCTCCGACCTGGCAGCGCCGTCCGACCTGCCCGCTCCGTCGGACGAGCCGGCGCCCTCGGACCCGCCCGTGTCGCCGGGCACGTCACCAGCGGGGACCGCGCTCGCGGCGCTGGAGGGCCTGCCGGTCAAGGGTCGCGCGCCCAAGACGGGCTACTCCCGCGACCAGTTCGGCCCGGCGTGGGCCGACGTCGACCACAACGGGTGCGACACCCGCAACGACGTCCTCGCGCGCGACCTGACCCGCACCGTCACCGACCCGGACACGCACGACTGCATCGTGCTGAGCGGCGTGCTCGCCGACCCGTACACCGCCACGCGGATCGACTTCCTGCGCGGGCAGGCGACGTCCACGGCGGTGCAGATCGACCACGTGGTCGCGCTGTCCGACGCGTGGCAGAAGGGGGCGCAGCAGCTCGACGGCGTGGCGCGCCGGCAGCTCGCCAACGACCCGCTGAACCTGCTCGCGGTCGACGGCCCGACCAACTCGGGCAAGGGGGACGGCGACGCCGCGACCTGGCTGCCGCCGTCCAAGGCGTTCCGCTGCCAGTACGTGGCGCGGCAGGTCGCGGTGAAGCAGGCGTACGCGCTGTGGGTCACGCAGGCCGAGCACGACGCCATCGCGGGCATCCTGTCCCGGTGCCCCGACGAACCGCTGCCGTCCGGCGGGCCGGCGCCGCGGGTGGACGCCGGCCCGGACGACGCCGGCTCGGACGACACCAGCCCGGACGACACGAGCTCGGACGACACGGGTCCCACGCAGGAGCCGTTCGCGAACTGCGACGCGGCGCGGGCGGCCGGCGCGGCGCCGGTGCACCGCGGCGACCCCGGCTACTCCTCCCGGCTGGACCGCGACGGGGACGGGACCGCCTGCGAGTGAGCGTGTCCGGCCTACCGTGGAGCCGAGCACGCCGAACACCGTGAGTCGACCTCCGAGGGGCCGCGATGCCGCACACCTACCTCTTCGCGCTGACCGACGGGGGCGGCACGGTACCGCCCGAGCTCGGCGCCGCGCGACGGCTCGTGGAGCGCGGCCACCGCGTGACGGTGCTGGTGGAGGACTCGATGCTCCCGGAGGCGAGCGCCACCGGGGCGCGCGTCGTGCGCTGGGAGCACGGGCCGAACCGCCCGGACCGCGACCCGGCGCACGACCCGTTCCGCGACTGGGAGCGCACCAGCCCGCTCGCGCAGGCGCGCCTCATGGGCGACCGTGCGATCGCGGGGCCCGCGCCCGGGCACGCGCGCGACGTCGCCGCGGCGATCGACGACGACCGGCCGGACCTCGTCGTCTCGTCGATCTTCGCGTTCGGCGCCATGATGGCGGCCGAGTCGCGCGGCATCCCGTTCGACGTCCTCATGCCCAACGTCTACGTCCCGCCCACCCCGGGCGCGACGCCGGTCGGGATGGGCCTGGTGCCTGCGCGCGGCCCGCTCGGCAGGGCGCGGGACGCGGCCATGCGTCGGCTGACGGTCGCCGGGCTCGACCGCTACACGCTGGAGCGGCTCAACGCCCTGCGCGCCGAGCTCGGCGTCGGGCCGATCGCGCACTCGTGGGAGCAGGTGCACCGCGCGCGGCGCCACCTGGTCATGACCAGCCCGGCGTTCGACCTCCCCGCGACGCTGCCCCCCGCGGCGCGGTACGTCGGTCCGGTGCTCGACGACCCGTCCTGGGCGGACGACGGCGACTGGTCGCCGCCGCCCGGTGACGCCCCGCTCGTCCTCGTCGCCATGTCGTCGACGTTCCAGGACCACGTCGGCGTCCTGCAGCGGGTCGTCGACGGGCTCGCGACGCTGCCCGTGCGTGGCCTGGTCACGACCGGCCCCGCCGTGTCGCCGGCGGCGGTCCGCGGCACGCCGGACGTCACGGTCGTCGCCTCGGCGCCGCACGGGAGGGCGATGCGGGAGGCCGCGGCCGTCGTGACCCACGGCGGGCACGGGACCCTGCTCAAGGCGCTCGCCGCCGACCTCCCCGCCGTCGTCGTCCCGCACGGGCGCGACCAGGCGGACAACGCCGTCCGCGTCACCCTGCGGAGGGCGGCCGTCCGGCTGCCGCGCACGGCGTCGTCGGCGCGGTTCGCGGACGCCGTCCGGCGCGTGCTCGACGACCCGTCGTACGCGCGCTCGGCGAGCGCCCTCGGGGCGGCGATCCGGCGGGACGCCGAGCACAGCACGCTCGTCGCAGAGCTGGAGGACCTGGACGGCGCCGGCCGCGCGTAGGGCGCGCGGTCACGCGGGCAGCGCGGCGCCCTGCGCGGCCTGGATCTCCAGCTCGACCTTGAGGGTCGTTCCCACGATCGCGACGCCGGCCGCGGCGACCTCGTTGTACCGGATGGCGAAGGCGTCGCGGCGCAGCTCCGTGGTGGCGCGGAACGCCGCGCGCACGACGCCCTGCGCGTCGGCGCCGGTGCCCAGGTAGGTCAGGTCCAGGTCGACCGGGTGCGCCAGCCCGTGCAGGGTGAGGTCGCCGTGCACCGTCCAGCGACCGTCGGCGACAGGCGTCATCCCCGTCGAGCGGTACGTGATGTGCTCGTACCGCTCCACGTCGAGGAAGTCCGGGGACCGCAGGTGGGCATCCCGAGAGGCGTTGCCGGTGTCGATGGACGCCGCGGCGATCACGGCGGCGACGCCGGACCGGGAGACGTCGCCGGGCGCGACGTCGATCCGGCCGGCGAGCTCGGTGAACCGGCCCCGCACGCTGGAGATGCCCAGGTGCTGGGCCACCGCCGCCACCGACGAGTGCGCGGGGTCGATCGTCCACGGGCCCGGCGGCGGCAGCTCCGTGCCGCCCTGCCGGGCCAGCGTCACGGCCCCCAGGGCGGCGCGGCCCGCGGCGGTGACGATCGCCGACGTCGCGGCGGGCGCGTAGCCCACCGCCGTGACGATCGCGACGTACGCGCCCGGGGCCAGCGCGGCCTCGCCGCGGACCGCGCCGTCGTCGTCCGCGTCCGCGCGCAGCACCTGCGCGCCGGCGGCGTCCGTGAGGGTGACGACGGCGTGCGGCACGGCCCACCCGTCGCGCGTCCGGACCGTGGCGGTCAGCACGCCGCTCACTCCGCGGGGTGGGCGAGGGTGAGGTCGTGCCCGTCGACGCCCGCGCCGGCGAGGCTCACGGCCGTCGCGGCAGGCGGGTAGCCCGTCGCGATCACCGTGTACTCGCCGCCGTCCAGGTCGGTGAACGCGTAGGCGCCGTCCGCGCCGGTCGTCGCCGTCCCGGCCACGTTGCCCGCCGCGTCGACGAGCGTCACCCGGGCGTCCGCGAGCGGCCCGTGCGGGGCGCGCACGACGCCGGTCACCCGGGCGCCCGCCGCGAGCTCCACCTCGACGCGCGTGACGCCGGCGGCGCCGACCTCGACGGGCAGCGCGCGGGGCCGGAACCCGGCGGCGTTGACGGCCACCGTGACGGGCCCCGGCACGAGCTCCTCGAGGGCGAACGCGCCGTCCTCCGCCGTGACCGTGCTCGCCTGCAGGTCGCCGCGCACGTCCGTGACCAGCACCATCGCGCCCGCGACGGGGTGCAGGTCCGGGCCGCGCACCACGCCGCGCAGGCCGCTGGTGCCGCTGAGCAGCACGTCGTGGGCCAGCGGCGTCGCGCCGACGACGATCGTCGAGGCCTGCGGCTGGAAGCCGTCGGCCGAGGCGATGAGCACGTACGTGCCGGCGCCCGGCGCGTCGACCGCGTACGCGCCGTCGGACCGCGCGATCGCGAGGCCGAGCTGTCGCCCGCCCAGCGAGATGAGCGTGATCGCCGCCTGCGGCAGCGGGGCGCCCTCGGCGCCGCGGACCAGGCCGTGCACGGTGATGCCGTCCGTGCCGCCGTCGGGCAGGACGTCCGCCGCCGGAGCGGCGCGCCGAGCGGTCGGCCCGGCGCCGACCGCGACGAGCTCAGGGGCGTAGGCCTCGGTGTCCTCGAGGGCCTCCGGGGCCGCGGAGCCGGCCTCCTCGGCGGCGGACTGCTCCATCGCGCCCTTGGTCTGCAGCGGGACCTCCTTGATGAAGGCGACGAGCAGGAAGGCGACGAGGGCGGCGCACGCGCCGATGAGGAAGACGTCGGCGATGCCGTGCCCGTACGCGCTCTCGAGGACGCCGCGCAGGGGCTCGGGCACCTGGTCCATGTCGGGGATCTCGCCCGAGCCGCCCGCCGCGCCCTGGGCGAGCTCGGCGCCCTTCGGGCCCAGGTTCGCCAGGCCGTCCGCGACGTAGTCGGGGATCCGGTGGGCCAGGACGGCGCCGAGCGCGGAGACGCCGATCGCGCCGCCGAGCGAGCGGAAGAACGTGACCAGCGAGCTGGCGGACCCCAGGTCGGCGGGGGCCACCTGGTTCTGCGTGCAGAGCACGAGGTTCTGCATCATCATGCCGACGCCGACGCCCATCACCGCCATGAAGACGGCGACGTGCCAGTACTCGGTGTCGTACCGGATGGTGCCCAGCAGGCCGAGCCCGGCGGTGAGCAGCAGGGCACCGGAGACCAGCCAGCCCTTCCAGCGGCCGGTCCTGGTGATGATGAGGCCGGAGAGGGTCGACGAGACGAACAGGCCGCCGATCATGGGGATCGTCATGACGCCGGCCATCGTCGGCGACTTGTCGCGCGCCAGCTGGAAGTACTGGCTGAAGAAGATGGTGCCGGCGAACATCGCCACGCCCACGAAGAGCGAGGCCACCGACGAGAGCGCCACGGTGCGGTTGCGGAACAGCCGCATGGGGATGATCGGCTGGGAGACCTTCGACTCGACCAGCACGAACAGCAGCACGAGGACGAGCGCGCCGCCCGTCATCGCGTACGTCTGCCACGAGTTCCAGTCGTACTTGTCGCCCGCGAACGTGACCCACAGGAGCAGCAGGCAGACGGCGGCGGTCGAGAGGAACGCGCCGCCCCAGTCGATCCTCACGTTGTCGCGCTTCACGACGGGCAGGTGCAGCGTCTTCTGCAGCACGATCAGCGCGACGAGCGCGAACGGGACGCCCACGTAGAAGCACCAGCGCCAGCCCAGCCAGTCGGTGTCCGTGATGACGCCGCCGAGCAGCGGGCCGCCGACGGTGGCGACGGCGAAGGTGGCGCCCAGGTAGCCGGAGTACCGGCCGCGCTCGCGCGGCGCGATCATCGTCGCCATGACGATCTGCGCCAGGGCGGACAGGCCGCCGGTGCCGATGCCCTGGAACACGCGGCAGACGATGAGCCACTCCGCGGACTGCGCGAGCCCCGCGGCCGCCGAGGCGAGCACGAAGATCACCAGCGCGACCTGCACCAGCACCTTCTTGCTGAACAGGTCGGCGAGCTTGCCCCACAGCGGGGTGGTGGCGGTCATCGACAGCAGCGAGGCCGTGACGACCCAGGTGTAGGCCGACTGGCCGCCGCCGAGCTCGGCGATGATCTCCGGCAGGGCGTTCGAGACGATCGTGGAGGACAGGATCGCGACGAACATGCCCAGCATGAGGCCCGACAGGGCCTCCAGGATCTGCCGGTGGCTCATCGAGACCCCGGGCTGGTGGTCGGTGCGCGCGCCGCGCTTGGCGTGCGCGGGCGCCGCCGCTGTGGTCGATGCCATGAAGGTCCTCTCGAGGTGCTGCGGGGTCGAGGTGGGGGCGGGGGCCGTCAGGCCCGGGCGGGGACGGCGGCGCGGGCCGACGTCGGGCACTCGGCGAAGCTGCCGTGCAGGCGCGCCATGAGCTCGGTCAGCCGGTCGATCTCGGCGTCGTCCCAGTCGCCCATCCGCTCGGCGAACAGGCCGGTGGTGCGCTCGGATATCTGCTCGAGCTTGTGCCGTCCCGCCGGGGTGAGGCTGAGGATCCAGGACCGCCGGTCGTCGGGGTCGTGCGTGCGCTCGACCCAGCCCTGCTCGACGGCGTGCGACGCGTGCCGGCTGGTGACGGACAGGTCGAGCCAGAGCTGGTCGGCGAGGCGGCTCAGCCGCATCGGCCCCTGGCGGCGCAGGGTCGACATGACGGCCGTCGGCCCGACGGCGCAGTCCTGCGGCAGGTTCCGCACGATGGTCCGCTTGACCGCGCCGACGGCGCGCAGCTGGCGCTGGAGCTCCTCGTACCGCACGTGCTCAGGCATGCTTGCCCACCCCCATATTGGTTGCGGGGAGCAAACATAAAAAGGTTGCCTGCTGAAATCAAATGGGTGTCAGGGAGTGGTCGTGCGCCTCCGCGCCTCGCGCCACATCGTCGCCATCTCACGGACGCCGTACCGCAGGTACACCCGCTGCGGGCGACCGCCGCGCGTGAGGGCGTCGGTGCCCCCGTCGCAGTAGACGACCTGGCCGGTCATGAAGCGGTTCTCCGGCGAGACCAGGAACGCGAGCAGGTCGGCGACCGGCGCGACCGGCCCGGGCGCGCCGAGGGGCTGGGGGAGCGCCGTCTCCAGCAGCAGCCGGTCGCGCGCCCAGGTGCGGGTCACGACGTCCGTGGCGACGATCCCCGGGGCCACGGCGTTGAGCACGATGCCCGCGCGCGTCCACGCCGGCGACACGGCCGTGGACCGTGCCCACAGGTTCAGCGCCGCCTTGCTCGAGCGGTAGAGCTGGCTCCCGCGCCCGGTGCGGACCAGTCGGCGTGCGACGGCGAGCGCGCGCTCCTCGTCGCCGCCGAGGCAGGCGCGGACCAGCGCGCCGCTGCCGCGGTTCAGGGTCGACGACGACGAGACGACGACCGCGGCCGGGGCGTCCGACGCCGCCAGGCACCCGCGCAGCCCTTCCAGCACGGCGGTGGCGCCGAAGTAGTTCAGCGCCACCGTCTCCGGCCGGGGCGCGCCGGCTCCCGCCGCCGCGACGAGGCCGTCGACCCGGCCGCCGCCGAGCGACCGCACCTGCGCGACGAGGTCGGCCCGGCCCGCGGCGGTCGTGAGGTCGGCGCGCACGTCCACGTCGTCGGCCAGCCCGCAGGTGATCACCTGCCCGCGCGTGGCGAGCAGGTCCGCGACCGCCCGGCCGAGGCCGGAGTCGGCGCCGGTGACGACGTAGGTGCGGGGAGCCGGCACGGCGGGCGGCCGGTCAGGCGTCGCCGAGCGCGCCGTCGACCAGCTCCTTCGCGGCCGCCTGCACCTCCGCGAGGTGGTCGGCGGACACGAACGACTCGGCGTAGATCTTGTACACGTCCTCCGTGCCCGACGGGCGCGCGGCGAACCACGCGTCGGCGGTGGTCACCTTGAGGCCGCCGACCTTCGCGCCGTTCCCCGGCGCCTCGGTGAGCGTCGCCGTGATGTCCTGCCCGGCGAGTGTCGTGGAGCTGACCTCGTCGGGGGAGAGCGCCGACAGGCGCGACTTCTGCGCGCGCGTGGCCGGCGCGTCCACGCGGGCGTACCAGGACTCGCCGTAACGGTCGACGAGGTCGGCGTGGTGCTCGGACGGCGTGCGGCCCGTGGTCGCGATGATCTCGGAGGCGAGCAGCGCCAGCAGCAGGCCGTCCTTGTCCGTGGACCAGACGCGGCCGTCGCGGCGCAGGAACGACGCCCCGGCCGACTCCTCGCCCCCGAAGCCGACCTCGCCGGTCAGCAGGCCGGGCACGAACCACTTGAAGCCCACCGGCACCTCGACCAGCTGCCGGCCCAGGCCCGCCACGACGCGGTCGATCAGCGCCGACGACACGAGCGTCTTGCCGACCGCGGTGCCGTCCGGCCAGCCCGGCCGCGCGCCGCCGTACAGGTACTCGATCGCGACGGCCAGGTAGTGGTTCGGGTTCATCAGCCCGGCGTCGGGGGTGACGATGCCGTGCCGGTCCGAGTCGGCGTCGTTGCCGGTCGCGACGTCGAACGGCGCGTCGCCGCCGTCACGACCGGCCATGCGCTCCACCAGCGACGCCATCGCGTACGGGGAGCTGCAGTCCATGCGGATCTTGCCGTCCCAGTCGAGCGTCATGAACGACCAGCGCGGGTCGACCTGCGGGTTCACCACGGTGAGGTCGAGGTCGTACCGCTCGCCGATCGCGCCCCAGTACTCCACCGACGCGCCGCCCAGCGGGTCCGCGCCGATGCGCACGCCGGCCGTGCGGATCGCCTCGAGGTCGACGACGTTCGGCAGGTCGTCGACGTACGTGGTGAGGAAGTCGTGCTTGTGCGTGGTGTCGGCGCCGAGCGCGTCCTCGAGCGCGACCCGGCGCACGGACGCGAGCCCGCCGGTGCGCAGGATCTCGTTGGCGCGGTCGGCGATCCAGCCGGTCGCCTCCGACCCGGCGGGGCCGCCGTGCGGAGGGTTGTACTTGAAGCCGCCGTCGCGCGGCGGGTTGTGCGACGGCGTGACGACGATGCCGTCCGCCAGGCCGGGGCCCTGCGTGCGCACGCCGTCGCCCGTCGTCGCCCCGTTGTGGATGAGGATCGACTGCGACACGGCGGGCGTCGGCGTGAACGAGTCCCGCGCGTCGACCATCACCGTGACGCCCGCCGCGGCCAGCACCTCCAGCGCCGTCTGCCACGCCGGCAGCGACAGCGCGTGCGTGTCCCGGCCGATGAACAGCGGGCCGTCCGTGCCCTGCGACGCGCGGTACTCGACGATCGCCTGCGTGATCGCCGCGATGTGCGCCTCGTTGAACGCCGTGTCCAGGCTGGAGCCGCGGTGCCCGGACGTGCCGAACACCACCTGCTGCGCCGGGTCGGAGACGTCGGGCACGAGGTCGTAGTACGCCCCCACCACCTGGTCGACGTCGATGAGGTCGATGTCCTGGGCCGGCTTCCCTGCGCGCTCGTGCATGGGTCGATCTTGCCAGTCGTCGCCGTCGGGCGTCAGGGCGGTCCCGCGCGCCGTCAGCGTCGGAAGTCGGCCTTGCGGACCAGGCCGTGCACGCCGACGGTCCGGTCGACGACCTGCGAGACCGCGAAGTCGGCCGCCGCGGACAGGTAGGCGTACGCGATCGCGCGGTCCAGGCCCTGGTCGTGCTCGAGGAAGTCGAGGGCGTTGACGACGGCGCGCCGCATCGCGACGTCGAGGTCGCTGCCGTTGCCGCCGACGGCGCCGTCCGGGTCGGACAGGCCGATGGGGATCCAGGCGTCCTTCGTCTCCGCGAAGGGGTACGAGTACGCGACGGACGGCGCGTCGCCCGAGCCCGGCTTGCACACCGTGAGGCGGAACGTGCCGCGCAGGGAGCCCTCCATCGCGGTGAGCGCCACCTCGCCGTCGCCCATCGCCATGTGCGGGTCGCCCACGTAGAACAGCGCGCCCGGCGCGCGCACCGGGAGGTAGAACGTGGAGCCCGCGCCCAGGCGGCTGATGTCGATGTTGCCGCCGCCGAGCGTCGGCGGGATCGAGTTGGCCTCGGGGGCGGTGAGGCCGGTGTTCTCCGAGAACGCGACCCCCATCGTGCCGAAGAAGTACCGCAGGGGGAACGACACGCGCGACCGCCCCTCGCCGATCGCCGCCTTGCCGCCCCGGATCTGCGCGAGCACCGACACGTTGCCGTACTCGGTGGGGACGCCGGTGCCGCGGCCGTCCGTCGCGACGGGCGGCATGACCTCGTCGAGCGTGATGCCGGCGGGTGCGCCGGAGGCGGTGAGGGCCAGCGCGCCCTTGCCGTGCCGCGACGAGATGACGCCGTACGGCACGCGCGGGACGACGTCGAGCGTCTCGATCTTCAGCACGTCGCCGGGCTCGGCGCCCTCGACGTGCACGGGGCCGGTGATGACGTGGGGGCCGTCGGCGTCGAAGTTGCGCGCGGTGCGGTCGTAGCCGCCGGCGATGGCGACGGCGTCGTCCAGCACCTCGCGGCGGTGGATGCCACGCTCGCCGAACCAGGCGACCGGGTCGCGGCCCTGGTCCTCGAGGATGCCCTCGTGCGACACCGAGTCGATCGTGATCGTGCGGCCGGACCGGACGCGCGCCACGGCGGTCGCGTGCACCGACGGGACGTAGCCCCACAGCACGTCGTCGACGTCGGAGCGCAGGTAGTGGTCCCCGCGGATGCGGCCCCGGCCCGGCTGCAGGATGCCGCCGAAGCCCGCCGCCCCGCCCCGGCCCGCGGCGGTGGTGCCGCCCGAGGTGGCGGCGGCGGGGGCCGCCGCCCCGACGGTCAGCGCGGCCCCGGCGCCCACGCCGGCCGCGGCCTGGAGGAAGCGTCGGCGGCCGAGGCCGGCGGTGAGGGTCTCGGCAGCGTCTCGTCCGTCGTGCATGTGCGCTCCTCGTGCTCGTGCGGCAGGGCCCCGTCGTCCGGGTGCGCCCGACGGTAGGGAGCGCGCATGACGGGCGTGTTCGCCGCCGGTGTCCGCCGGGTAACGGACGGGCCGCGTTCGCTGGGAGTTCGCCGAGGACGCCCTGGCGTTCCGCTGCCCGGCGTCTCGGCGACACCGGACGGTTGCCTCGGCCGCCTACCGTCGTCGCCATCGGCATGCCGGAGCGCCCTGACGAGGGCGTGTACTCGATCCGCTCTCTCACGACCCCGGAGGAAGTACATGAACCCCCGCAGCATCCGCCAGGCCTGTGCCGCCGCCGGCGCCGCCTCGCTCGTCGGGCTCGTCCTCGTGGCGCCCGGCGCCGCGGCCGCGCCGTCGCCCGACCCGGCCGAGGTCAAGGCGGCCGCGGCCGCCCAGCGCGCCCAGGCCGGCCTGTACACCGGCCACGTCGAGGTCGTGCGCGGCGAGGCCGCCGACCCCGAGGTGCTCACCGGCACCGTGTTCCACGACAAGGACGAGGACTCCACCCAGGACAAGGGCGAGAAGGGTGTCGCCGGCGTCCAGGTGTCCAACGGCCGCGACGTCGTCACGACCGACGGCAAGGGGCGCTACAGCATCCCGGCCTTCGACGACATGACCGTCTTCGTCACCCAGCCCGCGGGCTACCAGGTGCCGGTGGACGAGAACGCCATCGCCCAGTTCAGCTACAACCACCTGCCCGAGGGGTCGCCCGACCTGAGGTACGGCGGCCTCGAGCCCACCGGGCCGCTGCCGAAGGCGGTCAACTTCCCGCTCGGGAAGTCGAAGGCGACCGGCAGGGCGAAGCAGAGCTGCCCGATCGCGGCCGACACCCAGACGTACGACCTCACCCAGGTCGGCTACGCCCGGGACGGGGCCGTCGCGGACCTCATGGCCCGCGACGACTACGCGAGCTGCGGCATCCTGCTGCTCGGCGACAACGTGGGCGACGACCTGAGCCTCTACCCCGAGCTCAAGGACATCTACGCCGCCGCGAACGGCCCGGTCCGCATGGCGCCCGGCAACCACGACATGGACTACGACGCCGCCGACGACTCCCGGTCCCTGGACACGTTCCGCCAGGAGGTCGGGCCCGGCTACTTCTCCTACGACGTCGGGCAGGCGCACGTCGTCGTCCTCGACAACATCGTCTACAACGGCGCCAAGCCGGACGGCAAGAACGGCGGCTACCTCGAGAAGGTCGACGAGCAGCAGCTCGCCTGGCTCGAGGCGGACCTCGCGGACGTGCCGAGGAACAAGCTCGTCGTCGTCGCGGCCCACGCCCCGATCGTCGACCACCGCCAGGTCATCACGGACAACGCGCCGGAGCTGTACGACGTGCTCCGCGGGCGCAACGCGGTGACCGTCGGCGGGCACACGCACATGCTGGAGAACCTGCTGCCGGGCGACACCCGCGCCGAGTGGCAGGCGGGCGGCGTCGAGGAGCTCGAGCACACCCAGCTCGTGGCCGGCGCCGTCTCGGGCGACTGGTACTCCGGCGGGCTGGACGAGCAGGGCCTGCCGTTCGCGTACATGGCCGACGGCGCCCGCCCGGGCGTCCTCACCCTGGACCTGGACGGCAACGCGTTCGCGGAGCGGTACACGGTCCGCGGCGAGCCGGACGACCTCCAGCTCGCGCTCGGCGTCAACACGCCGCACTGGCGGGACTGGGCCGGCGAGGCGCTCGCGTGGCGTGACGGCGGCAAGGAGGGCGACGCGCCCGCGCTCGGCGACGAGCGTCTGGTGAGCGCCGAGGACCTCGCGGGCGACAGCTGGCTCACCGCGAACTTCTACGCCGGCTCGTCGGCGGCGCACGTCGAGGTGTCGATCGACGACGGCGCCGCGGTCGAGGCCGAGCACACGCAGCCGATGACGGGCGAGTCGCTGCGCACCGGCTGGGAGTACTCGGACCCGACGGCGGCCACGCGCAACCTGCTCACCAGCGGGAACGCGACGCGGTCGAACGCGCACCTGTGGCGGCTGCCGCTCCCCGAGGACCTCGGGGCGGGCACGCACGCCGCGACGGTGACGGCCACCGACAACCACGGCCGGGAGTTCACCGACACCCTGCGGTTCACGGTGACCGACGACCGGCCCGCCGCCACCGCGACCGTGCTGCGCGGCGACGTGCCGAGCGACGACGCGCCGGTGCAGCCGGCGCCGCAGGGCCCCGCCGACCCGGCGGAGCTCAGCGCACGCTGACCGGCACCCGCCGACCTCCTCAGTCGAAGTAGGTCGGCACGTCCAGCGGGCCGCCGTGCGCGACGAACTCGTCGTGCACGGCGGTCCGCAGCGCGTCGTCGGACAGGTACTCCAGCGCGGTGAGCGCCAGCCCGACGGCGCCGTCGACGGCGGCCGGCACGGCGGCGGGTCCGCCGGCGGCGTCGGCGAACTCGGCGGTGTGCAGCGCCACGTCGGGCGTCGAGACCTGGATCAGCGGGTGCATGCCGGGCACGCGGAACGACACGTTGCCGAAGTCGGTGGACGCCGCGAGCGTCTCGGACACCACGCCGGGCGGCAGCGGGTCGCGCCCGCGTCGCCGCTGCGCCGCCACCCAGCGCTCCGTGAGCGCCGCGTTGGTGCGTACCGGCAGGCTCGGCAGGGCGCCGTCGTCCCACACGATCTCGACCTCGGTGCCGGTCATGAGCGCCGCGCCGCGCGCGACGTCGTCGAGCCGCGCGGACAGGTCGCGCAGGGTGTCCGGGTACTTCGACCGGGCGTAGAGCCGCATGACGGCGCGCTCGGTGATGATGCTGGGCCGGGTGCCGCCCTCGACGACCGTCGCGTGCACGCGGTCCACCGGCGGGAGCTGCTGCCGCAGCAGGCCGATGCCCTGGTAGGCGAGGTTCGCGGCGTCGAGCGCGTTGCGCCCCATGAACGGCTGGGCGGACGCGTGGGCCGGGCGGCCCGTGAACGTCCAGGTGAGCAGGCGCCGGCCGAGCCACACCTGCTCGGCGACGTCCTGCCCGTACGGGTGCACCATGATCGCCGCGTCCACGTCGTCGAAGGCGCCGGCGCGTGCCAGGACCTCCTTGCCGGAGTGGCCCTCCTCGGCGGGCGTGCCGAGCAGGACGACGCGGCCGGCGGGCGCCGCGCCCGAGGGGCCCTCGCCCGACAGCACGTCGCGCAGCGCGAGGAACGCGCCCACGCCCGCGGCGGCGATGACGTTGTGCCCGCAGGCGTGCCCGATGACGGGCAGCGCGTCGTACTCCGCGCAGATCGCGATCGTCGGCCCGTCGGCGGCCCCCCGGAGCTCCGCCCGGAAGGCCGTCGGCACGCCGTGCGCGCCCAGCTCGGCCTCGACGCCGTGCCGGGCCAGGACGTCGACCAGCAGGGCGGCGCTGCGGTGCTCCTCCCAGGCCGGCTCCGGGTCGGCGTGCAGGCGCTCGACGACGTCGCGCAGGTCGGGCTCGAGCGCCTCGGCCGCGCGCTCGACGGCGTCGGCCACGGCGTCGGGCAGCAGGGAGGGGGCGACGTCGGACGGCGGGGCCGCCCGCCGGCGTTCCTCGCTCTCGTGGAACAGGTGGTCGAGGTAGGCGGTGCTCGGGCGGGCGGGGGGAACGTGGTCCTCGTGGGGCACGGCGTCGGGCACGGTCATGTCAGGCATCGTAGGGATGCGGTCGCGGCGGACGGGAGGAACGACGCGAATCTCACGATGCGGACGAATGCCTCGCGACGGATGACCGGGGCCACTACGTTCGGGCGGACACGCCCGCGGTGGCGGGCCGACCCGAGGAGACCGCGTGACCACCTCCGTCGACGCACGATCCCGCACCGACCGGTTCCTGGCGTTCGTCGAACGGGTCGGCAACAAGCTGCCCGAGCCGTTCACCCTGTTCCTCATCCTGTTCGGCGTCATCGCGCTGGCGTCCACGGGCATGGCGCTCGCGGGGGTCACCGTGCAGATGCCCGGCAGCGACGAGGTCGTCGAGGTCAAGGGCCTGTTCACCGCCGAGGGGATGACCTGGCTCACCGAGAACCTCGGCGAGAACTTCCTCGGCTTCCCGCCGCTCGTCACGGTGCTGCCGATCCTCATGGCGGTGGGCGTGGCGGAGAAGTCGGGGCTGCTCGGGGCCGCCGTGCGGTACGCGTTCGGGTCCGCGCCGCGGTGGGCGCTCGCCTACGCCGTCGGCTTCGTCGGCGTGATGGGCAGCATCATGTCGGACACCGCGTTCATCATCATCCCGCCGCTGGCGGCGATGGTGTTCCGCGCCGCGGGTCGGCACCCGGTCGCGGGCCTGCTCGGCGGGTTCGCGGCGGCCGGCGCGGGGTACTCGACGAACATCCTCGTCACCAGCCTCGACGCCCTCTTCGCGGGCATCACCAGCTCGGTCGCGCAGATCCTGCCCGACCCGGGCTCGCCCGTGAACCCGCTGTCGAACTGGTTCTTCAACGCCGTCTCGTCGATCGCCCTGGCCCTGCTGGCGGGCTTCCTCATCGACAAGGTGCTCGAGCCGCGCATCCGCCGGCAGGGCGTGCCCATGGAGCAGGTCGTGGAGGACGGGGAGGACCCGCTCGCGAACGCGTCCGCCGCCACCACGGACGACGAGCGGCGCGGGCTGCGGAACGCCCTGGTCGTGGCCCTCGGCGTGGCCGCCGTGATGGTCGCCGCCGTGCTCGTGCCGGCGTCGCCGTGGCGCAACGAGGACGGGGCGTTCCTGCCCGAGTCGCCGCTGCTCAGCTCGATCGTCTTCATCGTCTTCACGATGTTCCTGGTGCCGGCGATCGTCTACGGGCGCGCGGTCGGGACGGTGCGTCGCATCGAGGACGTGCCGATCATGTTCGGCCAGGCGCTCAAGGACATGATCGGGTTCGTCGTGCTGGCGTTCGTGCTCGGCCAGTTCATCGCGCTGTTCAACTGGTCCGGCGTCGGGCAGTGGATCGCGGTGTCCGGGGCCTCCGCGCTCGAGTCGATCGGGCTCACCGGCTACGGCGCGATCCTCGGCTTCCTCGTCGTCGCGTCGCTGCTCAATCTGTTCATCATCTCGGGCTCGGCGCTGTGGACGCTCATGGCCGCCGTCTTCGTGCCGATGTTCGCTCTCATCGGGTACGAGCCCGCGTTCGTGCAGGCCGCGTTCCGCGTGGGCGACTCCGCGACGCAGATCATCACGCCGCTCAACCCGTACATGATCGTGCTGCTCGCCTACCTGCGCCGGTGGGAGCCGAGCGCCGGGCTCGGCACCGTGATGGCCCGGCTGCTGCCGTTCACCGTCTGCTTCTGGCTGGTGTGGGCGGCCATCCTCAGCGTGTTCTTCTTCCTCGACCTGCCCGTGGGGCCCGGCAACGGGATCTTCCTGGACGGATGATCCCGTCGCCGGGACGGTTCACGCGCGCTGCGTGCGGCTCGGGGCCGACTCGTTCCACAGCCGGTCGAGGGCGGTGACGGCGTAGGCGTAGCGCTCGCCGCGTACCGCGGTCGCGTCGGTGAAGCCGTGCAGCACGCCGCCGTCGGAGCGGACCGTGCCGAGGAGCTGCGTGGCGTCCTCGACGTCCACCCGGGCGCCCTTCCCGGCGGCCCGGTAGACGGCGAACGACGTCGCGCGACGACGGTGCGGTGCCGCGTCCACCCAGCGCAGCTCCACGCCGTCGCCGCCCGGGCGGGCGTGCGTGAGCACCGGCGGCTGGACGCGGGTGCCGGGCAGGTGCGGCATCGTCGGGACCAGCGCGGGGTGCGCGTAGTGGTCGGCGCGCACGCGCGACATGGAGCCCTGCGGGTCCTGCGGCACGTGCACGGCGGAGAAGTACACGTTGCCGAGCACCGGCGTGCCCTGCGCCGTCACCTCCGCGCAGAACGTGAGGTGGTTGCTCAGCTCCGCCGGGTCGGTGAACACGCCGGACGTCACCTTGTAGAGCGCCTCCCCGATGTACAGGTGGGTGCCGGACGTCGCCGCGACCTCGGCCCACCACGGCACGAGCTTGCG
Organism: Isoptericola sp. NPDC058082; assembly: GCF_042885055.1. NCBI lineage: Bacteria > Bacillati > Actinomycetota > Actinomycetes > Micrococcales > Promicromonosporaceae > Isoptericola > Isoptericola sp. NPDC058082. Next base: position 39,365 of record NZ_JBHVSQ010000007.1, read on the forward strand.
GTAGTCCGCGACGGCGAGCCCGAACTGCCAGTAGATCTGCGGGTTGATGTAGTCGAGCCAGCCCTCCAGCACCCACTTGCGCGTGTCGGCGAACTGCAGGTCGTAGCTCTGCGAGCCGCCCGTGTCGGAGCCGCGCGGGTCGGTCGACGCGTTGCGCCAGATGCCGAACGGGCTGATGCCGAACTTGACCCAGGGCTTGAGCTCCTTGATGCGCTCCGAGACCGTCCGGACGAACTCGTCGACGTTGTGCCGCCGCCAGTCCTCGATCGTCGCGAAACCGCCGCCGTGCTCGGCGTACGTGGCGGCGTCGGGCAGGGTCTGGCCCGCCACGGGGTACGGGTAGAAGTAGTCGTCGAAGTGCACGCCGTCGATGTCGTAGTGCTCGACGCTGTGCAGGATCGCGGCGTAGATGTGCTCGCGCGCCTCCGGCAGGCCCGGGTCGAAGTAGAGCTTGCCGCCGTACGGCCACACCCAGTCCGGGTGCTGGCGGGCCGGGTGCTCGGGCAGGAGCTTCGTCGGGTCGGCCTGCATGGAGACCCGGTAGGGGTTGTACCAGGTGTGCAGCTCGAGGTTGCGGGCGTGCGTCTCCGCGACGACGAACGCGAGCGGGTCGAAGCCCGGGTCGCCGCCCTGCGTGCCGGTGAGGTACTGCGACCAGGGCTCGTACGGGCTGGGCCAGAAGGCGTCCGCCGTCGGCCGGACCTGGACGAAGACGGCGTTGAGGTTCATGCCCACCGCGACGTCGAGCCAGTGGAGGTACTCGGCCTTCAGCTCGTCGGCGGTCAGTCCGGTGCGCGAGGGCCAGTCGATGTTGACGACCGACGAGATCCACATCGCGCGCAGCTCGCGCTTGCGGGCCGTGGGACCGGCCGCCTCCGCCGTCGCCGCGGCGGCGGGGGCCATCGAGCCGACGGTCACGGACAGCGCCGAGCCGGCGACACCTGCCGTCGCGAGGGAGAGGAAGCCGCGGCGGCCGAGGGCGCGGGAACTCGCACTGTGGTCGGCTCGGCCGGTCGGATCGGGGTGCGTCATTGCAGACCTCCGGTGGTCAGGCGTGGGTAAGAGAGTTTCACGCTCACGGGTACCTGTGAAGACGAGTGTCGCGGATGCGGCACCGCGCGCGCCACCCCGCACCCTGTGCTTACCGTGCGGCTGGGCAACGATGCCTCAGGACCCTGACGCTGAGAGGGCACCACCATGCGCACCGTGCGACGCATCATCACGACCGGAGTCACCATGGGGATCGCCACGGCCGTGGCGCTCACGACCGGAATCGCGGGAGCGGGGGCGGCGACGGCCGCCGTCCGGCCGCTCCCTGACAAGAGCTACGGGCTCTCGTCCTACTACGGGCCGAGATGCATGCCGATCAAGGCGGCGTCCACGTACCACCTCGGTCAGGACATGAGCGCCAAGAAGGGCACCGCGATCAAGTCCGTCGCGCCGGGCACCGTCATCAAGGCGGGCTCGGCGCCGGGCTTCGGCCAGGTCGTCGTGGTGCGCTCCAACGCCGACGGCGGCAAGGTCTTCGCCGTCTACGGCCACGTCGTCGACGGCGACAAGTACGTGAAGGCCGGCAAGTACGTGAAGCGCGGCCAGCGCATCGCCGACGTCGGCAGCTCTGGCACCTCCACCGCGCCGCACCTGCACCTGGAGATCTGGAAGGGCGCGTACAAGGGGTCGGGCAGCACCACCGACCCGCTGCCGTGGATGAAGAACCACGGCGCGAACCTCAGCACGGGCGCGGCGTGGGCCAACAAGCGCGTCGTGCCCAAGTCGTGCACCTACTACACGACCACCAGCGTCAACCTGCGCTCGGGCCCGGGCACCGGCTACCGCACGCTCAAGACCGTCAAGGTCAACCGCTGGCTCACCGCCAAGCCCGGCGCCGGCTCGGGCGTGTGGCGCAAGGTCACCTACGGCGGCACCACCGGCTGGATGCACGCGAACTACGTCTCGCCGGGGCTCACCTCGCTGGGCACCCGCTACGTCAAGGTCGACGGCCTGCGGCTGCGCTCGGGCCCCGGCACCGGCTACAAGGCGATCGACACGCTCAACAAGGGCAAGGCTGTCAAGAAGATCTGGGACTCCTCCGGCGGGTGGGTCAAGGTCTTCGTCAACGGCCACCAGGGCTACGTCGCGTCGAAGTACGTCGGGTCGACGAAGCCCTGAGCGCGGGCGTCAGGCGGCGTGACGGTCGGTGGCGTTGAGCCGCGCGACCGTCGCGTCGTACGCGCCCGAGGTCTCCGCGAAGCGGAGGGGCTTCACGCCCTCGACGAGGATCTCGTGGGCGTCGGGCCGGGCCGCGAGGAGCTCGACCACCTCGTCCGCGAACGCGTCCAGCGGCATGGCGACCGGGTTGTCCTCCTGCCCCGGCATGAGGGCCGTCCGGACCGCGGGCGGCACGATCTCGATCACCCGCACCCCCGCCGGCTCGAGCTGGAGCCGGATGCCCTCGCTCAGCCGGTGGATCGCGGCCTTCGTCGCGTTGTAGGTGGGCGTCACGGCGAGCGGCACGTGCGCCAGCCCGGAGGAGACCGTGACGAACGCGGCGCCCGCGCCCGAGCCCGCGCGGGCGCGCAGGTGCGGCAGGAACGCGGCGGCCAGGCGGATCGGGCCGAGCAGGTTGGTCGTCACGGTGCGCTCGGCGGTGGCGAGGAAGTCCTCGGAGGTCCAGTCCTCGGCCTGCATGATGCCGGCCATCGCGACGACGGCGTCCAGGTCGGGGTGGCGCCCGAGCACCTCGCGTCGTGCGGCTTCGATGCTGTCCGGGTCGGCGGTGTCGATGCGGACGGCGTCGATCCCGGGGTGGGCGGCGACGATCTCGTCGAGCAGGGCGGTGCGGCGGCCGCCCACGATCACGGTGCTGCCGTGGGCCTGGAGCCGGAGGGCGAGCGCGAGGCCGATGCCGCTGGTCGCGCCGGGGACGAAGACGGTGCTGCGGGTGAGGTCCATGGCCACCACCCTGCGCGGGCCGCCGCCCGGGCGGGAGAGGAGCGGTCGTCGGGGGACCGGCGATCCCTGGCTACGGCCTGGCTCGACCGGCGTCGTCGGCGGACGATGGGCGCATGGCTCATGAAGGACGCACCGAGCGTGCCGCCGACCGTCGAGAGCTGGCCGAGTTCCTGCGACGTCGTCGGGAGGCGGTGCAGCCCGCCGACGTCGGCCTGCCCGCCGGGGCGCGACGTCGGACCGCGGGGCTGCGGCGGGAGGAGGTCGCGGCGCTCGCGGCGATGTCCGCCGACTACTACACGCGGCTGGAGCAGCAGCGCGGCCCGCAGCCGAGCGAGCAGATGCTCGCGTCGCTGGCTCGGGCGCTCCGGCTCACCGACGACGAGCGCGACTACCTGTTCCGCGTGGCCGGTCGGGGGACGCCGGACCGGGTGACGATGTCGTCCCACGTGTCGCCCGCGCTGCTGCGCGTGCTCGACCGCCTGTCCGACACGCCCGCCCTCGTGCTGTCCGCGCTCGGCGAGACGCTCGTGGCCAACGACCTCGCCGTGGCGCTGCTGGGCGACCGGTCGGCGCTGACGGGGTGGGCGCGCAGCGACGTCTACCGCTGGTTCACCGACCCCTCCGAGCGGCTTCTGTACCCCGAGGACGACCGCGACCGGCAGGGGCGCTCGCTCGTCTCCACGCTCCGCGTGGCGCACGGGATGCTCGGGCCGCGCTCGCGCGCGGGCGAGCTGGTGCGCGAGCTGCGGGCGCGCAGCGCCGAGTTCGCCGAGCTGTGGGACCGGCACGAGGTGCACCAGCGGTTCGCCGACCACAAGACGCTCGTGCACCCGCAGGTCGGGCCGATCGAGCTGGACTGCCAGGTGCTGTTCACCGAGGACCAGACCCAGGCGCTGCTGGTGCTCACCGCGCCGCCGCGCTCCGAGGCGGAGGAGAAGCTCGCCCTGCTCGCCGTCGTCGGGCAGCAGGCCATGGCGCGCTGACCCCGGCCCGTCGCCGAACGGCGGTTGCGCACGGAGTCGACGGGTATTCGGTGCGACATCGCATGTTCGGCGACCGGCGCGTCGTGGTGCATACCCTTGTGACGAGAGTATGGTCCTCGGCATGGCATCGAAGCCCGCACCCAGACCGCTGCAGGAACCCGCGTTCCTCGTCCTGTCCGCCCTGGCGCAGGGGCCGGCCCACGGGTACGGCATCTCCAAGGACGTCGAGGAGAGCTCCGGCGGCCGTGTCACCCTGCGCGCCGGCACCCTCTACGGCGCGATCGACCGGCTCGTCGCCGCCGGCCTGGTCGAGGTGGACCACGAGGAGGTGGTCGACTCCCGGCTGCGGCGCTACTACCGCCTGACCGTCGAGGGCGGCGCCCGGCTCGACGCCGAGGCCCGCCGGTCGGAGGCGCAGGCCCGCCAGGCGCTCGACAGGCTCGCGGCGCGGCGGACGTCGCGACCGGGTCGCGCCGTCGCCGGCGGGCTGGGGGAGGTGCCGGCATGAGCGCCGACCGTCCCGAGAAGGCGGAGGCGACCGCCGCCGTCCCCGCGCTGGTGCGCGACTACCGGCGGCTGCTGCGGCTGTTCCCCTTCGCGTACCGGCGCGCGCACGGCGCCGAGATGCTCGGGCACCTGCTCGACGCCGCCGCGCCCGGGCAGTCGCGGCCCGCGCGCGGGGACGTCGTCGACCTGCTGCGCGCTGCCGCGCGGGAATGGGCGCTCGCGCCCCTGGGGTCGACGGCGCCGGAGCGGCGTGCCGGGACCGGGCTGCTGTGCGTCGCGCTCCCGGCGCTGCTCGCGGTCCCGGCCGTCAGGGCAGGCGGCCACGCGGCCTCGCTGGTCCCCCAGGACGGGGCACCGCCGCTCTTGTCGACCGTGCCCATGGTGGTGGCCTGGGCGATCTGGGCCCTCGGGGTCGTCGCGCTGCTGACGGGTGCGGGCCGGGCAGGCCGGACGCTCGTGGCCGCGGCCGCCGTGGTCGCGGCCCTCACCGTCGGTGCGCTCCTCGCCGTCGGCCAGGCGCACGCGGCGTTCCTGGAGACGGGATGGGCGGTCGGGCTCGCCGCGCATGCCCTGGTGGTCGTCGAGCACGCGCGCTGCCGAGCGTCCGAGCACGACCGTCGGCTCGCCGTGATCACCGCGGCGGGCATGGCGCTCGCCGTGGTGGCCTACGTCCTGGCCACGGTCTCGGACGCGGCGCACCTCGGCCTGCCGTGGTGGTCGTCGGTCGCCTCGACGACGTGGTCGACCGAGGCCCTCGTCGCGCCGCTCATGGTCCTGGGCCTGGCCGCGACGCTCTGGGCGCGGACTCGGCAGGCCGTGCCGCTGATGGCGGGGGTTCTCACCGGGATCGTGCTGGGCAGGTCGCAGTTCTTCTGGTCGGGCTCCGTCGACCCGAGCACCGTGGACCTGGGCAACGTCCTCGGTCTGCTCGCGCTCTCGCTCGGGGCGGCGTGCTCGGCCCGGTGGGTCGTGAACCGGATCGGTGAGCTCGCGGAGGTGCGGGCCCGCCTCCAGCTCGACGCCGAACAGGCGGTCGGTCCCGGAACGGGCGTCGTCGGAGGCCCATAACGGTGTCGACCGCCTGTTCGGCGAGAGGGCGGGGCTGCTACCAGCTCGCGTTGCGGGCGAGCTCCAGGGCGATCTCCTGCCACCACGCGCCGGCGGCGGGGCCGCCGTTGCAGGCGCCGTCGCTCTCGCCGGGCAGCTTGACCCACAGCAGCGCGTCGAGGTGGCTGTCGTCGTCGACGACGGCGGGCCGCTCACCCAGGGCACGGCCGCGCGGGTTGCACCACTCGCCGTTCGAGCCGTTGCCGTTGCGCGACGTGTCGACGACGAACGGGACACCGCCGAGCAGGGCGGACACCTCCTCGCCGTAGGCGCGCGACTCGTCGGTGGTGCGGTAGTTGGACACGTTGAGCGCGAAGCCCGCGACGTGCTCCAGCCCCACCCGCTGGAGCCGCGACGCCGCCTCCGCGGCGGGCAGCCAGGCCGAGTGGCCGACGTCGAGGTACACGCGGGCGCCGGCCTCGTCGAGGATGCGGGCGGCGTCGGCCAGCATCCCGACGCGGTCGCCCTGGCCGTCGCAGTCGCCGAGCTGCGGGAGGGCGTCCGGCTCCAGCACCACCCACGGCTCGCCGACCATCGCGCCCGCGACCTGCTCGACCCAGGCGCGGTACGCGGCCTCGTCCGTGCCGCCGCCGGAGTGCGAGCCGCAGTCGCGGCCCGGGATCGCGTACACCGCCAGCAGCGGCGTCGCGCCCGCCGCGGCGGCCCGGCCCGTGTAGTCGGCCACGCCGGCACTCGCCTCGGCGGGGTCGGCGTCGGTGACCCAGGACGCCTGCGGCGTGGTGGCGATCTTCTCCAGCAGCGCGCGGTCGGTGCCGGACGCCGCCTGCCAGGCGTCCCACGCCTGCGTGCCCTCGTCGACGAAGAACGTCGCGTCGGCGGGCCCGCCGGGCTCGTCGGTGGGCGGGTCGGTCGGCTCCGTGGGCGGGTCCGAGGGGTCCGTCGTGGGGACGTCGCCCGTGCAGGCGACGCCGTCGAGGCTGAAGCTCGCCGGCACCTTCGCCGCCCCCGCCGACGTCGCGATCAGCCCGAAGGACGCCGTCGCGCCCGTCGCCAGCGTGCCGTTCCAACCGGCGTCGGCCACGCGCACCTGCGCGCCGTCCTGCGCGAGCCGGCCGTTCCAGACCTGGGAGACGTGGTCGCCGTCGGCCTGCTGCCACGAGACCTCCCACCCCGAGCGGGCGTCGCCCAGGTTGGTCAGCGTGACGTCGGCCTGGAACCCGCCCTGCCACGAGCTCGTGACGGCGTAGTCCACCTCGCAGGCCGTCGTCGCGCCCGCGGCGGACGTGGCGAGGGTGACGGCGCCGGCGGTGAGGCCGGCGCCGCCCGCCAGCACGGCCGCGGTGAGGGCGGCGACCCGGGAGGTCGGTCGAGGGCGTCGTTCGGTGCGCATGCGAGGCTCCGTCGCGTCGTGGGTGCGGACGGGGCCACGCTAGGAGCGCGCCGGCGCGGCCTGGGAGCTCCTAAACGCTTCGGACGGCGCAGGACGCCGCGTCAGGCGAGGTAGTCCTCGACCAGCCGCGCGGCGACGCCGGTGTACGACGCGGGCGTGAGGTCCGCGAGGCGGGCGGCGACGTCGTCGGGCAGGCCGAGGCCCGCGACGAACTCGCGCATCCGGGCGGCGTCGACGCGCTGGCCGCGGGTGAGCTCCTTGAGCCGCTCGTACGGGTTCTCCATGCCCTCGACACCGGCGACGGACGCGGCGCGCATGGCCGACTGGACGGGCTCGCCGAGCACCTCCCAGTTGTGGTCGAGGTCGTCGGCCATGAGCGCGGCGTTGACGTTGAGCGCCTTGAGGCCGCGGCGGACGTTGTCGATCGCGAGCAGCGAGTGGCCGAACGCGGGACCGATGTTGCGCTGCGTGGTGGAGTCGGTGAGGTCGCGCTGCAGGCGGGACGTCACGAGCGTGGCCGACAGGGTGTCGAGCAGCGAGCACGAGATCTCGAGGTTCGCCTCGGCGTTCTCGAACCGGATCGGGTTGACCTTGTGCGGCATCGTCGACGAGCCCGTGGCACCCGCGACCGGGATCTGCGTGAAGAAGCCCAGCGAGATGTACGTCCACACGTCGGTCGCGAGGTTGTGCAGGATGCGGTTGAAGCGGGCGACGTCGGCGTAGACCTCCGCCTGCCAGTCGTGCGACTCGATCTGCGTGGTCAGCGGGTTCCACACCAGGCCCAGGTGCTCGACGAACGCCTTCGAGACCGCGGGCCAGTCGGCGCCGGGGACGGCGACGACGTGCGCGCCGTAGGTGCCGGTCGCGCCGTTGAGCTTGCCCAGGTACTCGGCGCCCTCGACGCGGCGCAGCTGGCGGCGCAGGCGGTGCGCGAGGACGGCGAGCTCCTTGCCCATCGTCGTCGGGGTGGCCGGCTGCCCGTGCGTGCGGCTCAGCATCGGGACCGCGGCGTGCTCGCGCGCCATGTCGGCGAGCTGGTCGGTCAGCGCGGTCGCGGCGGGCAGCCACACGTCGCGCACCCCGCCCTGCACCATGAGCGCGTACGACAGGTTGTTGATGTCCTCGGACGTGCACGCGAAGTGCACCAGCTCGCTCGCGGCCGGGAGGCTGGTCTCGCCGAGGGCCTCGGGCGCGGCGGCGATGCGGCGCTTGATGAAGTACTCGACGGCCTTGACGTCGTGCACGGTCTCGCGCTCGATGGCGGCGAGCTCGGCGATCTCGTCCGCGCCGAACGTGGCGGGGATCCGGCGCAGGTAGGCGATCTCGGCGTCGGTCAGCGTCGGGGCGCCGGGGACGACGGCGCCGGGGGCCGTGCCCTCGTTCGTCGACGGGCCGTTGCACAGCGTGACCAGCCACTCGACCTCGACGTGGATGCGCGCCCGGTTGAGCGCGGCCTCGCTGAGGTGGTCCACCAGCGGCGCGACGGCGCCGCGGTAGCGGCCGTCGAGCGGCCCGAGGGCGATCGGCGGGGTGACGTCCGCGAGGTTGACGCGGGTCTGGACGTCGGACGGCGAGGTCTGCGGCGCGGGGGAGGTCACGGCCCACATTCTCCCACGGGCCCACCGAGGTGCTGTGAGCACGAAGACGGCCCGGTCCGAGTCCGCGAACCGGGCCGTCTTCGTGCTCGCAGCGGTCGGGGTGGTCAGCCGAGGAGCGGGTAGTTCCCGCGGACCGTGCCGAGCGGGTCGCGGGACCGCTTGAGGTCGCGCAGGCGGGCGAGCGCGGCGCCGTCGTACGCGGCCGCCGCGCTCTCGCCCGGGGCGAGGAACGTGGCGGGCTTGCGCATCGTGGCGTTCCCCGCGAGCTCGGCCGGCAGCGCCTCCAGCCGGTGCCCGACGGCGGTCGCCAGGCCGGGCTCGAACGCCAGGCCGAACGCGTACAGCAGGTACGGCTCCGAGATCGCGCCGAGGGCGCCCGCGTCGTCCGCCGGCGCGGCCAGGGCGCCGCCCAGGTGCCGCAGCTGGAGCATGAGCAGCGGCGCGACCGACGTCGTGAACAGGCGCTCCACCGCCTCGTCGTCGATGCCGCGCAGCAGCTCGGCGCGCCCCTTCCCCGCCGCGGGGTCGGTCGGGTCGGCGGCGATGTCGCCGACGTCGGCCAACGCGACCGGGCCGATCGCGGCGTGGACGCCTGGCCCGAGGACGTCGGGGACGGCGGCGAACGGTGCGAGCAGGGTCCGGGCCTCGGCCGCGTCGCCGAGGTGGGCGGCGTGCACGACGACGACGGCCGGGGCGCCGGGCGCCTCCACCCGGGACAGCCAGACGCTGAGCTCGGGCGGTGCGGCGGCCGTGACCTCGCGGAACACCGCGAGCAGCTCGGCGGCGCGCGCGGCCGGCCAGGCGACCTTGCCGCCCGAGAATGCGGGCAGCTCGACCAGGTCGATCTCCATCGCCGTCACGACGGCCAGGTCGCCGCCCCCGCCGCGCAGCGCCCAGAACAGCTCGGGGTCGTCGGCCGCGGTGACGGTGACCTGCTCGCCCGCGGGGGAGACGACGTCGAACGACCGCACGTGGTCGGCCGCCAGGCCGTGGGCGCGGCTGAACCAGCCGAGCCCGCCGCCGAGGGTGTAGCCGACGGCGCCGACGCCGGGCGCGCTGCCGAGCAGGGTGGTGAGGCCGTGCGGCGCGGCGGCGGCCTGCACCGCGCCCCACGACGCCCCCGCGCCGACGCGGGCGGTGCGGCGTGCCGGGTCCACCTCGACGGCGTCGAGCGCCCGGGTGCGCAGCAGGACCGTGCCCGCCACGTCGCCCGACGCGCCGTGCCCCGTGGACTGCGCGGCGACGGTGAGCCCGGCGGCGCGCGCGTGCCGCACGGTGGCGGCGACGTCGTCGGCGTCGGCCGCCTCGACGACGGCCGCGACGGGCTGCCGGACGGCGAGGTTCCAGGGCGTGGCGGCGGCGTCGAAGCCCTCGTCGCCGGGCAGGAGCAGCCGGCCCCCGAGGTCGCTCGCGAGGGCGTGGGAGAAGGTGTCGGTCGAGGCCAGATCGTTCGAGGTCAGGGAGGTCATGCGGGCTCCTGGTCCGTCGGGCCGGTGTCGCACTCTCGTGGTTCGGTGTCACCGGCAGCGTGCGCTGTCACCTCTCTGACACGGCCCGACGAAGGAGTGTGACCGGTGAGCACGGATCAGTTCGCGGCAGGCCAGTTCGCGGCAGGCCAGTTCACGGCGGACCAGTTCGAGGCGTTCCGGCCGCACCTGCGCTCGGTCGCCTACCGCGTGCTGGGTTCGACGGCGGACGCCGAGGACGCCGTGCAGGACGCCTGGGTGCGCGCGCACGCGGCGGGCAGCGCGGGGGTGGAGAACCTCGGCGGCTGGCTCACCACCATCGTCGGGCGAGTCGCGCTCAACCTGCTGCGCTCGCGGGCCACGCGCCGGGAGACGGCGTGGGACGGATCGGCGGGGGAAGGGCCGGCGTGGGACGGGCGCCTGCCGGACCTGCAGGTGGCGCCGGTCGACGGGCCGGAGGACCCCGAGCGGCGGGCGGTCGAGCAGGACGAGGTCGGCGCCGCGCTGATGGTCGTGCTGGACACGCTGGCGCCGGCCGAGCGCGTCGCGTTCGTGCTGCACGACCAGTTCGCGGTCCCCTTCGAGGAGATCGCGCCGCTCCTGGACCGGTCGCTCCCCGCCACGCGCCAGCTCGCCAGCCGCGCGCGCCGCAAGGTGCGTGACGCGGTACCCGCGCAGGACGACGTCGCGCGTCGGCGGGAGGTCGTCGCCGCCTATCTCGCGGCGTCGCAGACGGGCGACTTCGACCGCCTCGTGGCGCTGCTCGACCCCGAGGTCGTGGTGCGTCTCGACTACGGGCCGGGGGACCTGTCCCGCGTGCTGCGCGGCGCGCGGGCCGTGGCGGAGCAGGCCCGTCTGCACTTCGGCACCGCGCGGTTCTCGCGGCTCGCCCTCGTGGCCGGGTCGCCGGGGCTGGTCACGGTGCTCGACGACGGCACGGTCTACTCGCTGCTCGCGTTCACGGTGCGCGGCGGCCGGGTGGTCGGCATCGACATCCTGTCCGACGCCGACCGGCTCGTCGGGGTGCTGCCGTCGTAGCGGACGTCGGCATCGGACGTCGGCATCGACCGTCGGCATCGACCGTCGGTTGACGGCGCCGGCACGTGTCGTGCGGTCGGGAGCCTGTCCCCAGGCCGACGTCGTCCACAGGGTCGGGGGCGGCGGGCGGGCGTGGCGAGGGCGCGGCCTAGCGTCGCGGGCATGACCTCACCGGCTCCGCCCTTCTCGTCCCCGGCCCCCGACACGGGTGCCGCGCGTGCCACCGTCCTCACGGCGCACCGCGACGTCCTCGACGCCACGGCCAGCGCGCGGCGCAGCCTCGCGGTGGCCTGGGAGTCGACGGCGGCGGACCGGTTCCGCGACGACGTCGCCGCCCTGCTCGTCGGCCTCGACGCCGACCTGCGCCTCCTCGAGGAGGCGGCCGAGGTGCTGGCCCGGTGACGACGCGCGGGCTGCCGCCCGAGGAGACCCTGGACGTCTGGGGCGGCCGGGCCGTCTCCCGGGTCGACGCGGAGGCCGTGCACGGCGCTGCCGTGCTGCTCGACGCCGCGGCGGACCGGCTGCTGCAGGCCTCCCACCGGTGCCTCGGCGCCGCCGGGGCCCTGCGGGGCGCGGTGTGGGCCCCCGACACGTGGTCACGACCGGCCCTGGCGCTGCCCGGCGTCCCGGAGGACGACGTCGCGGCTGCCGCGCGCCGGGAGACGGCGGCGGCCCGGCTGGACGAGGCGGGCGCCCGGCTGCGCGGGCGGGGATCGACGGCGGAGCGGTGCGCCCGCCGGCTGCGCATCGCGGCCGGCCTGTACCGGGAGGCGGAGAGCCTGGCGCAGCGTGTCACCGACGGTGCGGTCACGCTGCTGGCGGGTGCGGCGGGGGTCGTGCTCGGGCTCGGGGCGAGGCCGGTGCTCGCCGTAGCGTCCGTGGCGGACGCCCTGGACGGTGCGGCTGCGCGCGACGGCTCCCCGGCTCCGGCCGTGGCCGCGCCGACGGCGGCCCGGCCCCCCGATCCGCCGACGGCTCCCGTGACGGCGGACGCCGGCGGGCGCCCCTCGGACGTCTGGCGGGCCGTCGCGCCGCTCTCCGACGAGGCGGTCGCGGGGCTCGCGGCGGGGCTGAGCGCCACCCGGCCGCTGACCTGGCAGGACCTGCGGCGGGGGATCGAGGAGGGCCCGGCCGCCGCGCTGGACCCCGTGACGCGCGGCGCGGCCTCGCTGTCCGACGTGGTGGCCGCGCTGCTGCCGGACTCCGTGCCGCAGGTGGTCGCCCTGACCGACACCGACCTCGCCGGCCCGCGGCCCCGGTGGGCCGACCGGCCGGCGGGCTCCGTCGCGGAGGCGCTCGCCCGCACCGCGGACCTCTACCCCCAGGGCAGCGGCCTCGTCGACCGGCCCGCGGCCGGTGTCCCCGCCGGGACGCTCGCGGTGGAGGAGGTCGTGCACGGCGACGGCACGACGTCGTGGACCGTGCTCATCCCCGGCACGCAGCGGTTCCTGTCGTCCTCGAACCCGTTCGACGCGGCGACCGACCTGAGCCTCATGGCCCACGAGACGGCGGACGTGTCCGTGGCCGTGGAGCAGGCCCTCGACGCGGCGGGCGCGGCTCCGGACGAGCCTGTCGTGCTGGTGGGGCACAGCCTCGGCGGGATCTCCGCGGCGGCGCTCGCGGCGTCACCGGGGTTCCGCGCGAGGCACCCGGTGGGCGGGGTGGTGACCGCCGGGTCGCCGACGGCGACGTTCGCGATCCCCGGCGGGGTGCCGGCGCTGCACGTGGAGAACGAGGAGAGCCTGGTCGAGAACGTCGACGGCCGGTCCCGCGGGGAGGGGCCGGCCACGGTGGACCGCGTCACGGTGGGGCGCCGGTTGCTGGACTCCGCCGACCCGGTCGACGTCGCGGCGGCCGGGAGCGTCTCCCTCGCGCACGCGATGCCCACGCACCTGCGCACGCTGTCGGCCGCGCAGCGCTCCGGGAACGTGCAGGTGGCGGGGGTGACGGGCCGGCTGGAACGGCTGCTCGACGGCACCCGCTCGCGCACCAGGTTCTTCGCGGTGCGCCGGGTGGACCCGGAGCCGCCCCTCGTCCTGGCGCCCGGCCCGGGCCCCGGCCAGGGGACGACCGTGCTCGGGACGACGTCGCCCCCGCCGGGGAACCCGACGGGGGCGATGCTGCACTGAGCGTGCCGTGCTGAGGATGCCTTGCGTCAGCCCTTCTTCGGCGCGAACGCGCCGATGATCGCCTGGAGCACGGCGAGGATGAGGGCGATCCACACGAACCACCAGAAGCCGCCGCTGACGTCGACGCCCCAGTCGCCGAACCACCCCTGGTCCGTGATCCAGGTGGTGAGCCACAGCACGCCGGCGTTGATGACCAGGTAGAAGAGGCCCAGAGTGAGGATGAGCAGCGGGATCGAGATGATGCTGACGATCGGCTTCACGAAGCTGCTGATGATGGTGAACACCAGTGCCACGCCGAGGACCGCCAGGATGTACTCGAGCACGTTGTCGCCGTCGTACGGGGGCAGGATCTCGAGGTTGGTGAAGATCAGGTCGCTCAGCCACAGCGCCACGGCCGTGACGAGGGTGCGGACGATGAAGTTCATGCCGCCATCGTGGCACGTCATCCCCCGGCGAGGCTGGCGCGACGCTCGGCGGCGCGAGGCTCGGCGTCCGGGTCCCGGCGCGCGGACGACGCGCGTAGGCTCGCCGGGTGAGCGAGTCCTCCGTCCTCGTCCTGCACGACAACCCCGACTGGCTGCCGCCGTTCGAGCGGGCCTTCGACCGCGCCGGAGTGCCGCTGGAACCGGTGCACCTGGGCGCCGTCGCCCTGGACCTCGCCGAGGAGCCGCCCCGGGCCGTGCACTGGTCGCGCCTCAGCGCGTCCGCGCACACGCGCGGGGTGCCGCACGCGCCGGAGGCCGCGCAGGCGGTGCTGTCCCGCGCCGAGGCCGCCGGGCGCCGGGTCGTCAACGGCACGCGGGCCGCTGCGCTCGAGGTGAGCAAGGTGCGGCAGTACGCCCTGCTGCGGGCCGCCGGGCTCGACGTGCCGCGCACGACGGCCGTCACGGACCGCGCCGCGCTGCGCGCGGCGGCCGAGCGGTTCGGGGCGCCGTTCATCACCAAGCACAACCGCGGCGGCAAGGGCCTCGGGGTGCAGCGGTTCGACGACGTCGAGACGTTCGCCGCCGCCCTGGACGCGGGCCTCCTCGACGAGCCCGTCGACGGCGTGTGGCTGCTGCAGGAGCTGCTCGTCGCGCCGGAGCCGTTCGTCACGCGGGCGGAGTTCGTCGGCGGCCGGTTCCACTACGCCGTCCGCGTGGACACCTCGACCGGGTTCGAGCTGTGCCCCGCCGAGGCGTGCGCGCTGCCGGGCGCCGACGGCGTCGCCCCGCCGCCGCTCTTCGCCCTGCGGCCCGAGATCACGGCCGAGCACCCGCTCGTCGCGCGGCTCGAGCGGCTGCTCGCCGAGCAGGGGATCGAGATCGCCGGGGTCGAGTTCTTCGAGACGGTCGACGGCCGCACCGTGCCGTACGACATCAACACGAACACCAACTACAGCCCGGACGTCGAGGGGGCCGTCGAGGTGCCGGCCGCGGACGCGATCGCCCGGTTCTTCGCCGGCCTGGTCCGCGAGCCGGTGACGGCGGGTGCGTCGGGCGCGCGCTGAGCGGTGGCATCCTTGAACGCTGTGACCACCCCCGCTGACTCGTCGACCGTCCCCCTGCGCGCCGCCGTCGCCGCGCTGCCCGCCTACGTGCCGGGCGCGCGGCCCGCCGAGGGCGCGAAGCTGTGGAAGCTGTCGTCGAACGAGAACCCGTACCCGCCCCTGCCGTCCGTCCTCGAGGCGATCACGCGCGCGGCGGAGGAGACTAACCGCTACCCCGACATGTACGCCACGGAGCTGGTCGAGGCGCTCGCCACGCACGTCGGCGTCCCGGCCGACCAGGTCGTCGTGGGCAACGGCTCGGTGGCCGTGCTCGGGCACGTGCTGCAGGCCGTCGTCGAGCACGGCGACGAGGTCGTGTTCCCGTGGCGGTCGTTCGAGGCCTACCCGATCGTCGTCGCCGTCGCGGGCGGCGCCGCCGTGACGGTGCCGGTGCGCGCGGACGGCCGCCTCGACCTGCCGGCCATGGCCGCCGCCGTCACGCCTCGCACGCGGGTGGTCATGGTCTGCACGCCGAACAACCCGACCGGGCCGGCGGTGCACGCCGACGAGCTGGAGGAGTTCCTCGCCGCCGTCCCGCGCGACGTGCTGGTGATCGTCGACGAGGCGTACCTGGAGTTCGTGCGCGACCCGCAGGCGCCCGACGGCGTCGACCTGCTGCGCCGGCACCCGAACGTCGTGCTGCTGCGCACGCTGTCGAAGGCGTACGGGCTGGCGGGCCTGCGCGTCGGGTACGCCGTCGCGGAGCCGCGCCTCGCCGCAGGGATCCGCGCCGTCTCCACGCCGTTCGGGGTCAACCACGTCGCCCAGCGCGCGGCCCTGGCGTCCCTCGAGCCCGTGGCCCAGGACGAGCTGCGCGAGCGGGTGGACGCGCTGGTCGCCGAGCGTGACCGTGTCACCGCCGCCCTGCGCGCGCAGGGCTGGGACCTGCCCGAGACGCACGCCAACTTCGTATGGTTCCCCCTCGGCGAGGAGACCCTGGCCCGCGCCGCCGAGGCCACCGCCGCCGGCGTCCTCGTGCGCCCGTTCGCCGGCGACGGCCTGCGGGTCAGCATCGGCGAGGTCGAGGCGAACGACGCCTTCCTCGCCGTCGCCGCGACCTGGCGCGACTAGCTAGCGGGGCAGGTTCCGCAGGTTCGAGCGGGCCATGGACATGACCTCGCCCATGCCGCCGCCGAAGATCTGCTTCGTCATCGCGGTGGCGAAGCCGCGGATCTGGCCGGACGTGATGGACGGTGGGATGGACAGGGCGTTGGGGTCGGTGACGACCTCGATGAGCGCCGGGCCCTTGCGGTCGAGGCCGTCGGCGAGGGCGCGGCGCAGGTCCTTGGGGCGCTCCACGCGGACGGACGGGATGCCGACGGCGAGGCCGATGTTGCGGTAGTCCACGGGCGGGGAGTCGGTGCCGTACGAGGGCAGTCCCTCGACCAGCATCTCGAGCTTCACCATGCCGAGCGTCGCGTTGTTGAAGACGACGACCTTCACCGGCAGGTCGTAGGTGCGGACCGTGATGAGCTCGCCCAGCAGCATCGACAGCCCGCCGTCGCCGGCGAGGGCCACGACCTGCCGGCCGGGCTCCGCGAACGCGGCGCCGATGGCGTGCGGCAGGGCGTTCGCCATCGACCCGTGGATGAACGACCCGATGACGCGCCGCTTCCCGTTGGGCGTGAGGTACCGCGCCGCCCAGACGTTGTTCATGCCGGTGTCGACGGTGAACACGGCGTCGTCGGCCGCCGTCTCGTCGAGCTGCACGGCCGCGTACTCGGGGTGGATGGGCGTGTGCTTCTCCACGTTGCGGGTGTACGCGCCGACGACCTTGGTCATGATCCCGGCGTGCTTGTCGACCATGGAGCGCAGGAACTTGCGGTCCTTCTTGCGCTTGATCAGCGGGTTGAGCAGCTTCAGGGCCTCGCCGACGTCGCCGTGCACGGGCAGGTCGAGGCGGGTGCGGCGGCCGAGGTGGGAGGCGTCGACGTCGATCTGCGCGGTGCGCACGTCGGCGGGCAGGAACGAGTCGTACGGGAAGTCGGTACCCACCAGGACCAGCAGGTCGGCCGAGTGCATCGCCTCGTGGCAGGAGCCGTAGCCGAGCAGGCCGGACATGCCGACGTCGTGGGGGTTCTCGTACTGGATGATCTCCTTGCCGCGCAGCGAGTGGCCGACCGGCGCGGCCGCCAGGTCGGCGAGCTCCAGGACGGCGTCGCGGGCGTCGCGCGCCCCGGCGCCGACGAACAGCGTGACCTTCTTGGCCTGGTTGATGGCGTCGGCGAGGGCCTCGACGTCGCCGTCGTTCGGCACGACGCGCGCGGGGCACGCGCCGGGCACGAGGATCGGGGCGTCGTCGTCGGGCACGCGCTCGTCGGCGACGTCGCCCGGCAGGGTGAGCACGGCGACGCCCGGGGCGGCGAGCGCGTGCTGGATGGCCGACCGTGTGACCCGCGGCAGCTGGGCCGGCGACGAGATCAGCTCGGAGAACACGGACGCCTCGTTGAAGATGCGGTCCGGGTGCGTCTCCTGGAAGAACTGCGTGCCGATCTGCGCGCTCGGGATGTGCGACGCGATGGCGAGCACGGGCAGCCGCGACCGGTTGGCGTCGTAGAGGCCGTTGATGAGGTGCAGGTTGCCCGGCCCGCACGACCCGGCGCAGACGGCGAGCTCGCCCGTCACCTCGGCGTCGGCGGCGGCCGCGAACGCCGCCGCCTCCTCGTGGCGCACGTGCACCCAGTCGATGCCGTCGGTGCGGCGGACGGCGTCGACCACGGGGTTCAGGGAGTCCCCGACGATCCCGTAGATGCGCTTCACGCCGGCGGCGACGAGCTGGTCGACGAGGTGTTCGGCGACGGTGCGGGCCATGACGAGACCTCCTGATGACGGCGGCTGGTCCGTCTCGATCCTGCCTCCGACGCCGTGTTTCCGCAGGACGTCGGGGCGTGAGGTGGCACACCGTCCCTGGAGCGCGCGTCGTCCCCCTGCCTGCCCGCGTCCGGGGAACGACCCGCTCTGCTAGGTTCCTGGCGGGCTGCCGTCGGCCGCCTCGCCGCGCGCCGTTGTCGCGGACACGGCGGCATCCCGAGACGGAGGAGTGGCCCGATGGCAGAGATCGCGTGGCTGGTCACCGGTGAGCGGTCGGGATTGACGTTCCTCACCAGCCCCGACGGCGACCCCGCCGCGATCCGCGAGGCCCTCGGACGACTCGACGGCGTCTCGGCCGTCATGACCGCCCCACCCCAGCCGGGCTGGTACCGGGCGGTCTCCCGACTGGGCTACGTCTGGTACGTGCTCGTCGCCGTGCTCGCCTTCGCCGTGCTCACCGTGGCGTCCGACCTGACCGTGACCCGGACGCTGCTCTACTCCGTGCTCCTTGCCGCCGTCCTCGGGCCGATCACCGGCGGCGTCCTCGCCTCCGTGGCCCGCCGGCAGGCACGGGTCGAGGGTGCCGACGACGCGGCGCGCGACGCCGCGATCGCCGAGCGCTCCCTGGTCCGCATCCCGCAGCAGGGGACCGTCGAGGCGGTCCGCACGATCGTCGCCGCGGACGCCGCGCAGGAGCCCCGCGTGCACGACCTCGCCTGGCGCACCAGCGCCGCGTACGACGTCGACACCGACCCCGAGGCGTCGACCGCGGCCGACGAGCTGTTCGACCTGCAGGACCGGATCTCCCCCGAGCCCTCCTGAGCGAGGTCGCCGCGTGCCTACGCTGACCGGATGAGCAGCGACGTGAGGAACATCCGGACCGCCCTCGAGAGCATCGCGCAGCCCTGGCAGCCCCACCTGCTGGCGAGCGTCAACGACTACGCGGTGAAGGTGGTCAAGCTCGACGGCGAGTTCGTGTGGCACACGCACGACGACACGGACGAGCTGTTCCTCGTGCTCAGCGGGCGGCTCACCATCCAGCTCCGGGACCGTGACGTCGTCCTCGGGCCGCAGGACGTGTTCGTCGTGCCGCGGGGCGTCGAGCACTGCCCGCGGGCCGACGGCGAGGTGCACGCGCTGCTCGTCGAGCCGACCGCGACCGTCAACACCGGGGACGCCGGCGGCGAGCGGACCGCGCCGCTGCGCGAGCTCGGCTGAGCACCGTGCCCTCGACGGCCCACGACCCGAGTGCCGCCTACGCGGCCCGGGCGCAGGAGTACACGGACCTGTTCGGCTCGATGGACGCCGTGCACGACGACGACCGGGCGCTCGTCGAGCGGTGGGCCGCCGGGCTGACCGGGCGCATCGTCGACGCCGGGTGCGGGCCGGGGCACTGGACGGACTTCCTCGCCCGGCAGGGCCTCGACGCGGAGGGTGTCGACCTCGCGGAACCGTTCCTGGCCCTCGCCCGGGCGGCGTACCCCGGCGTCCCGTTCCGCCGCGCCTCGCTCGCCGACCTCGGCGTGCCCGTCGGCGGCCTCGGCGGCGTGCTGGCCTGGTACTCGCTCATCCACACCCCGCCCGAGGCTGTGGCCGGCACGGGTGGGGACGGCACGGGTGTGGACGACGTGCTCGCGGAGCTCGCCCGCGCCGTCGCGCCGGGCGGCGGGCTGCTGCTCGGGTTCTGCCGCGGCCCGCGCGTCGAGCCGTTCGACCACGCCGTGACGACCGCCTGGTTCTGGCCCGTCGACGAGCTGGCGGCGCGGGTCGTGCGGGCGGGGTTCGACGTCGTCGAGACGGCGGAGCGCACCGACCCGGGCGTGCGCCCGCACGGCGCGATCAGCGCACGGCGTCGGGCGGCGTCCGTGAAGCGCTCGACGATCGGCCGTGCGTCGCCGTCGCGGTAGTAGGCGGTCAGCGCCGTGAACGAAACCTTGACGAAGGCGCCCGCTCTAGTCCAGGGTGCGCAGCGCCGCGGGGATGGGCGTCTCCCCGGCGGAGAACCGGACGAAGCGACCCACGGTCGCGGGCTCGCGCAGTGTCGCGGCCACGACCTGCGCGACGTCGGCGCGCGGCACGCTCGTGTCCGTCCCGGCGGGCACGGCGCCCGTCTCGGGCAGGACGGCGATGCGCCCGGTGGGCGGCTCGTCCGTCAGCGTGCCGGGGCCGAGGATCGTCCAGTCCAGGTCGGTGGTGCGCAGGTGGTCGTCCGCGGCCAGCTTCGCATCCGCGTAGGCGAAGAAGCCCGCGCTCTCGGGGACGCCGTGCTCCGGCGTCGAGCCCACCCACGACACCATGACGTACCGGCGCGCTCCGGCGCTCGCGGCGGCGTCCATGGACCGGATCGCCGCGTCGCGGTCGACGGCGTACGTGCGCTGGGGGTCGCCGCCGCCCGCCCCGGCGGACCACACGACGGCGTCCGCGCCGGTCAGCGCGGCGGCGATCTCGTCGGTGCCGGCGTGCTCCACGTCCAGCAGGAGGGGCTCGGCGCCGAGGTCGGCGACACGGTCGACCTGCTCGGGCTTGCGCACCACCCCGACGACGTCGACCACCGGCCCCGTGCCACCGTCGGCGAGCAGCGGGAGGAGCTGGCGCGCGACCTTGCCGAGCGCACCGATGACGACGACCTTCATGACGACCTCCGAACGGGGCGAGGGACCAGGTTTCCACCGTCGCCCACCACGGGCCCGGACGCCAATCCGCGACCCGCGTCAGGAGGCGTCCCGGCGGCGCACCGCTCCGACGATCGCCCACCCGGCGAGGCCGAGCAGCACCGCGGCGGACAGCAGCCCGGCGATGCCCGCGCCCGTCACGGGCAGCGACCCGAGCCCGCCGGGTGCTGCCGGACCGCCGGGACCGGCGCCCCCCGGCCCAGGAGCGCCCGGCCCGGGCGGCGTGCCCGAGCCCGAGGTCGGCGTGGGTGACGCGCTGGGCGTGGGCGAGATGCTGGGTGTCGGCGTCGGGCTCGGTGAGGGCGTCGGCCCCGCGACGTCGTCGTTGGTCACGGTGCACGTGACCGCGTCCTCGGCGCCGACGCTCACGACGTCGTCGAGCACCTCGACGTCGTCGCCCGTGACGTCGTCGACGCACACCCAGCCCAGCGAGTCATAGCCTTCCGGCCCGTCCTCGGCGAGCGTGTAGTCCCCGGCCTCGACCGAGGCGAACGTGACGGCGTCGTCCCCGGTCGCGCCGGCGATCTCGACCGGGCCGGTCGCCGACAGCGTCCAGTCGCCGGCCTCGGCCGTGCCGCCGTCGTCGTTGACGACCTCCTTGACCAGGGTGAGCATCGGCGGGCACGTCACCCGGTTGGTCACCTCGACCTCCCGGACGGGGAAGGCCGCGGTCGTGTCGAACGGCAACGGCGCGGGGCCCACCGCCTCGCCGTCCACGGCGGTCACCTCCGCGTCCGCCAGCACGCACCCGTCCGGGATGGTCGCGGCCTCGTCGACGGTGACCTCCTCGGGGCCCTGGTACCCGTCGCGCCGGTCGCTCCAGTCCTGGTCCGTCGCCCCCGCGCCGCCAGGCCCCGTCAGGGACAGCTGTGCCGTGAAGTCGTCCGGCTGTTCCCCCTCGGGCATCGCGACCCCGTCGATCACCCAGGTCTTGTCCACCACGATGCTGCTCAGCGGCTGGTTGTAGACCGTGCAGCTCACGAAGCCCGAGGCCGGCAGCGTCATGGTGAACCCGGACGCGCCGTCGCTCGTCGCGCTCACGGGGGCGTCGTCATCGAGCTTGTCGACGCAGACGGCGTTCTGGCCGTCGACGGGCACCAGCGTGTAGCCGTCCTGCTGGGTCTCCGCGATCGACACGTCGGCGTCCTCCGGGACGCCCGCGTAGTCGACGTCGAAGGCGACGCTTCCGGTGCCGTCGTCGGTCGTGGACGCCGTCGGCGGGTCGAGCGTCACCCCCGGGGCGGACGTCGCGGCGTCGAACTGCCAGCCCTCGCCGGCGGGGACGGCGCCCGAGACGTCCCCGGCCTCGTTCCCGGCCGGCACGAGCGCCTTGGTCACGTTGATCCGGCCCTCGCAGCCGCCCAGGAGCACGTCCCGCAGCGCGGAGCCGGCGGCCTCGAAGTCGTCGAGGTCGAAGTAGTCGGCCTCTGCAGCGTCGCCGCCCGCGTAGAACGTCTCGCCCGAGAGGGCGCGCAGGTTGAGCCGGGTGACGTCGTCGATCCCCGAGCCGACGCCGAGCACCAGCAGCCGGGAACCCTCCGCCTTGACCGCGTTCGCCGAGTAGATGCCGTTCTCGACGTCGCGCAGGTGCGTGGTGCCGCCGGTGCCCCCGCTGCCCGTGGCGCCGAAGCGGGTCGGGTTGCCGTCCGTGATCATCACGACGATCTCGTACGCCGGGGCTGCGTCCGCGACGACCCGCAGCCCCTGGTCCCAGTTCGTGCCCGATCCCGTGGTCCAGTCGGCGTACTGCGCCTTGAACGCGTCGGCGCCCTGCTGGGTGGCCACGCTCACGAGGTCGGGGCGGTTCCCGTCCGACCCGGAGCTGGGCGAGAAGCGGTCGAAGGAGAAGACGGCGAGCCGGGACGGGGTGCCGACCAGCGCGTCCGCCACGGAGTCGGTCGCCGCCTTGAGGTTGGTCACCTGGTCGCCCAGCGACGACGACAGGTCGAGCACGAAGGCGATGTCGGCGCCGCACTGCGTCGCCAGCGGCGGGTTGGTCCGCGACTGCTGCCAGATCCCCTCCGAGTCGGTGACCGGCCGGCCGCTGGAGGCGGGGCCGGCCATGAAGTCGATGCTCGTGCTGAGCGAGGAGTAGGTCTGGCCGCCGACGAGCGCCGGGGTCGTGAAGGCGTACGGCTGCTCCGTCGAGCTCGATCCGCTGCCCGGGCCGACCCGCAGCGTCGGGTTGACGAACCAGCCGCCGGGGGCCGAGATCTGCTTGACCACGTACTGCGCCCCGGCGTTCTGCCCGCCCGAGGCGGTGTCCGGCACGGTGAAGGAGCAGTCGCCGTCGCCGTCCGACTCGCAGACGCCCCAGTCGCCGTCCACCACCGTGGTCGCGTCCACGTCCTCGTACAGGCCCAGCTCCACGCCCGGCAGCGGGGCCACGCCGCCGTCCGCGGTCCGGTCGCCCCCGACGCGCACCGTCACGACGGACTCGTCGTCCCCGGGCTCCGGCACGTCGGCGGACGCCACCTGCGCGGCCGCCACGAGCCCCGCCCCGGCGACCAGGGCCACGCACACCACGGCTGCTCGCTGTCGCCCGGCCACACCGCGCATCCCGCACTCCTGTCCGCCTGGGTCCGTCCGTCCTGGAAACGCTATGTCCAAGCAGGCAGGCGTGCATGGTGTCCGTCCTCGTCCGCGGCCGCGAGGAGGTCGTGCCGGCGGGCGGGGGCCGCTCGTCGCGGAATGGCCGTGTCGGGCACCGGGTGCGCGGGGGGATGATGGACCCCGTGCGCACCATCCGACAGAGCCGCAAGCTCCGCGGCGTCCGCTACGACGTCCGCGGTCCCATCCTCGTCGAGGCCCAGCGCCTCGAGGCCGAGGGCCACCGCATCCTCAAGCTGAACATCGGCAACACGGCGCCGTTCGGCTTCGAGGCACCGGCGGCCATCCAGGCCGACGTCGTGCACCACCTGCCGGAGGCGCAGGGGTACAGCGACTCCCGCGGCATCTACGAGGCACGCACCGCGGTGGCGCAGTACTACCAGTCGCGCGGGCTGCGCGACACGAGCGTGGACGACGTGTTCATCGGCAACGGCGTCTCGGAGCTCATCTCGATGGTGCTGCAGGCGTTCGTCGACGAGGGGAACGAGATCCTCGTCCCCGCGCCGGACTACCCGCTGTGGACGGGCGCCGTCACGCTGTGCGGCGGTACGGCCGTGCACTACCGGTGCGACGAGGAGAACGGCTGGATGCCGGACCTCGAGGACCTCGAGTCGAAGATCACCGAGAACACGCACGCCATGGTGATCATCAACCCGAACAACCCCACCGGCGCCGTGTACAGCAAGGAGATGGTGGAGGCGATGGTCGACATCGCCCGCCGCCACGACCTCGTCGTCCTCACCGACGAGATCTACGAGAAGATCCTGTTCGACGGCGCCACGCACCACCACGCCGCGGCCGCGGCGGGCGACGACGTGCTGTGCCTGACGTTCAGCGGCCTGTCCAAGGCGTACCGCGTCTGCGGCTACCGCGCGGGCTGGGTCATGGTGTCGGGCCCGAAGGAGACCGCCACCGAGTTCCTCGAGGGCCTCACCCTGCTGGCCAACATGCGCATGTGCGCGAACGTGCCCGCGCAGCACGCCATCCAGACGGCGCTGGGCGGCTACCAGTCGATCGACGAGCTCATCGTGCCCGGCGGCCGGTTCTACGACCAGGCGATGCTGGCCGACAAGCTGCTCAACGAGATCCCCGGCGTCACGTCCGTGCGGCCGAAGGGCGCGCTGTACTGCTTCCCGCGTCTCGACCCGGAGATGTACCCGATCGAGGACGACGAGGCGTTCGTCATCGACCTGCTGCGGGCCAAGAAGATCCTGGTCACCCACGGCACCGGGTTCAACTGGTTCGAGCCCGACCACTTCCGCCTCGTCACGCTGCCCGACGAGGAGGTCCTCACCGAGGCGATCGGCCGCATCGGGGAGTTCCTGGCCACGCGTCGGCGGTAGCGAGACCCACCCGTTCTGCAACTAGTGGTTGCGCATCCCTGGCCTGCGGGCTACGGTGATGCGCAACCACTAGTTGCAGGAGGGGTCATGGGGTCGACGAGCGAGCTGGGAAGCATCGAACGGGAGGTCTACGTCGAGGCGGCGCCGGAGGTCGTCTTCGAGGTGGTGAGCAGCCCGGAGCACGTCCGCCAGTGGTGGCCGGACGACGCCCGGTACGACCCCGTGCCCGGCGGCACCGGGGAGATCGCGTTCGGCGAGGGCGCCGACCGGACGGTCGAGCTGCTCACCGTCGTCGAGTCGCTGCCGCCGCGGACCTTCTCGTTCCGCTGGACGCACCCGGCGGGGCAGGAGGCGGCGCCGGGCAACTCCCTGCTCGTCACCTTCGAGCTCGTGCCGTCGGGCGACGGGACGCTGTTGCGCATGACCGAGACCGGCTTCCGCGAGCAGGGCTGGGAGATCGCGGTCCTCGAGCAGCGCTACCGCGAGCACGTCGAGGGCTGGACCTACTACCTGCCGCGGCTGGTGACCTACGCGGCGTCGCTGGAGGTCCGCTCATGACCGAGATGTCGTCGCCCGTCGACGACGCGCTCTGGTCCGCGATCGGCGACCCCACCCGGCGCCGCATCCTCGACCTGCTGCTCGCGGACGGCGGCGGCACCGCGTCGTCGCTGAGCCGGCAGCTGCCGGTGACGCGGCAGGCCGTGGCGAAGCACCTCGACGTGCTCGACCGCGCCGGGCTCGTCCGGTCGACGACCGCGGGCCGGGAGAAGCGGTGCGAGGTCGACGCCGCCCAGCTCGCGCGCGCCGCCGACCAGCTGGCCGCCGTCGGCCGCACCTGGGACCGCCGCCTGCAGCGCATCAAGGGGATCGCCGAGGCGATCCAGAGCTCACGGCAGAGCTGAGCAGCACCGAGCTGAGAGGAGCACGACGATGGTGGACATCCTGCACAGGATCGGGACGACGACCGCGACGCCCCAGGAGCTGTACGACGCGCTGACGACCGTGGACGGTCTCGCCGGCTGGTGGACCGAGGAGACGACCGGCGACGCCGGCCTCGGCGGGAAGATCGAGTTCCGCTTCCCCGACGGCGGGTTCGTGATGGAGGTCGAGGAGCTGCGACCGCGCGAGCGCGTGGTGTGGCGCGTCGTCGGCGGCCCGGACGAGTGGGTCGGCACGACGGTCGAGTGGGACCTGCGCCAGGACGGCGACTGGACGATCCTGCTGTTCGCGCACCGCGGCTGGCGCGAGCCCGTCGAGTTCATGCACCACTGCAGCACCAAGTGGGCCACGTTCCTGCAGAGCCTCAAGGCCCTGGTCGAGGGCGGCGACGCCGCGCCGTCGCCCCGGGACGTGAAGATCGACAACTGGAACTGAGGCCGCGTCGGGAGCCGTCCCCGACCGGCGGCCATACTGGGCGGATGGTCGGGAGCGGGGTGCGCGAGGCGCTTGGCATGGTGCGCCGCGACCTGCTCACCCTGGCCCCGCAGCCGATGCCGCCGATGCGCGGCCCGCGGGCCCTGCGCCGGCTGCCGCACGGGGCGATCGTCGCGGTGGCGGCGTTCGCGGCGGTCACGGCCACCGAGGACGTCCCGACGCGGGTCGTCGCGGTGCTCCACGTGGCCCTGCTCGTCGTTGCGCTGTGGTGGCCGCTGCCCGCGTGGTGGCTGTCGCTGGCGACGCTCCCGGTGGTCGCGCTCGTGCCGTCGTTCGCCACCTACGTGGGGTGGGCGTGGGCGGTGCATGCCGGGCTGCTCTTCCTGGTGGCGCTGCGCAACCCCTGGCGGGTGACCCTCGAGACCGTCGGCCTGAGCCTCGTGATGCTGGGCGTCCTGCTGGCGGCAGGAGAGATGGGCCCGTGGCGCTTCACGCTCATCGTGCTGGCGATGTTCGCCGCCGCGGTGGCCGCCGCGGCGGGGGCGCGCGGCACGCGGGAGGTCCGCTCCCGGCTCGCGGAGCAGGAGGTCGCCCTCGCGCAGGAGCGCGCGGCGCGCACCGTGCTGGAGGAGCGCACCCGCATCGCCCGCGAGCTGCACGACGTCGTCGCGCACCACATGTCCGTCATCGCGATCCAGGCGGACGCCGCCCCCCACCGGGTGCCGGCCCCGCCCGAGGAGCTGGTCGGCGCGTTCGGCGACATCCGCGCGGGCGCGCTGTCCGGGCTGACCGAGCTGCGGCGCATCCTCGGGGTGCTGCGCTCCGAGGAACGCCCCGACGCGGGGTCTCCCGACGCCCCGCAGCCCACCCTGGACGGCCTCGACGAGCTGGTCGCCGGGGTACGGGCGGCCGGGCTCGACGTCACGACCGCGGTCTCCGGCGCCCGCCGCCGGCTGCCCGACGGCGTGGAGCTGTCGGCGTACCGGATCGTGCAGGAGGCGCTGAGCAACACGCTGCGCCACGCCCCCGGCGCGGCGGCGCGGGTGCAGCTGGACTACGCCCCGGACGTCCTGCGCCTGCGGGTGGTCAACAGCCCCGGCAGCCGCCCGGCGACCGCGTTCCCGGGCGCCGGGCACGGGATCCCGGGCATGCGCGAGCGGGCCGCCATGCTCGGCGGGGACCTGACCGCGGGCCCGACGCCCGACGGCGGCTACGAGGTTGCCGCCCGGCTCGCGGCGCCGACCAGTGAGGAGCGTCCCGCATGACGATCCGGGTGGTGATCGCCGACGACCAGGCGATGGTGCGCGAGGCGTTCTCGGTGCTCCTGGGCGTGCAGCCGGACGTCGAGGTGGTCGCGACGGCAGCCGACGGTGCGGAGGCGGTGGCCCGCGCGCGGGAGCTGCGGCCCGACGTGGTCGTCATGGACATCCGGATGCCGGGGACGAACGGCATCGAGGCCACCCGCCAGATCGTGGGCGACCCCGACCTGGCCGCGAAGATCCTCGTGCTGACCACGTTCGACCTCGACGAGTACGTGTACGAGGCCCTGCGCGCCGGCGCCAGCGGCTTCCTCCTCAAGGAGGCGTCGGGGGCGCAGCTCGCCGATGCGGTGCGCGTCGTGGCCGCGGGCGACGCACTGCTGTCCCCGGAGATCACCCGGCGGCTCATCACGGAGTTCTCGCGGCTGAGCGGCCCGGGCCGGCCCGTGCCCGGCGCGCGGGTCGAGGCGCTCACCGGCCGCGAGACCGAGGTGCTGACGTGCGTGGCCCAGGGGCTGTCGAACGCCGAGATCGCCGCCGAGCTCGTCGTCGCCGAGCAGACGGTCAAGACGCACGTGGGCAGCATCCTGGCGAAGCTGCAGCTGCGGGACCGCACGCAGGCGGCCGTCTACGCCTACGAGTCGGGCCTCGTCGCCCCGGGACGCACGGCACCTCGGACACCCCCTACCTGAGAGCCAGGCCGGAAGTTGGCTCCGTGGCGGGAGGTGGGAGCGGGTACCCCGTTCCTAGCGTCGTGGCATGACCTCCTCCGTGACCTACCCCGTCCTGACCCCGCCCGCACCGCGCGCCCGCCGCGACCCCGACCGCCGGCGGTCGCGGCCCGTCCGGGTCCTGCGGACCCTGAGCGCCCTCGTGGCGTCGGTCCTCGCCTTCCTCGCCGTCGCGATCGTCCTCGGGGCGTACGTCCCCGCCATCCCGAGGATCGGGGTGATCGGGCCCGTGCTCGGCGGGCAGTACCCGTTCCACGTCGCGATGCTGGCGGTGCTCGCCGCCGCCCTCGCGGCCCTCGCCTGGCTCGGCGGCACGGTGCGCTGGGGCCGGACGGTCGCGGCGGTCGCCGCGGCGTCCGCCGTCGGGGCGCTCGCGATCGGGGGCGTCCAGCTTCAGACCGCGCAAGACGCCGGAGCCGACGTCTCCTGGGGTTCGGTCCTCTCCGAGGTCGGCTATCCCGACGTGGTGGCCGACGACACCACGACCTTCGCGAGCCCCGACGGCGAGCCGCTCGACGTCGACGTCTACGTGCCTGACAGCACGCCGGGCACCACGGTTCCGGCCGTGGTCCTGGCCCACGCGGGCGGCTTCCACACCTTCGACAAGAGCGACCTGCGCGGCACCGGCCGCTGGCTCGCCGACCACGGCGTGGCAGTCTTCGCCGTCGACTACCGCCTGGCCCGCGCCGACCGGCCGACCTGGGACAAGGCGCCGCAGGACCTCGCCTCGGCGCTGGCCTGGGTGCGGGAGCACGCCGACGAGTACGGCGTCGACCCGGCGCAGGTCTCCCTCGGCGGGATGTCAGCGGGCGGCACGCTCGCGCTGGACGCTGCCTACCGCCTCCAGGAGGGCACCCTCGCCGCCGCCGACGGTGCCGCCGTCGAGCCCCCGGCGTCGGTGGTCGGCTTCTACCCCGGCACCGACGTCGCCCGGATGTGGGCGGACGACGTGGCCGGTACCCGGGAGGCCGCCGAGCTGTTCACCGGCGGCACGCCGCAGGAGCACCCCGACCGCTACCGCGAGGTGTCCCCGACCAGCCACGTCGGCCCCGGCCTGCCCCGCACCCTCCTGGTGGTCGGCGACCGCGACCGCAGCGCCCGGCCGGGGACCGTCATCGACCTCGGCGGTGCCCTCGCCGAGCAGGGGGTCGACACCCAGGTCGAGGTGCTGCCGTTCGCGGAGCACGCGTTCGACGACGCCTACGGCAGTCTCACCTCGCAGACCAGCCGTCAGCTGCTGCTCGACTTCTTCACCGAAGACGCGGCGACGTCGCGCGGCTGACCGCCCGCTTGACGTGGGCGCGGGTGGCAGCGAACGCCGCCGCCATCTCGCGCGCCTGGCCCGGGTACTCCGCGTGCCCGGCGGAGTGCACCGCCAGCTCCAGCTCCGCCCCGGTCCCGGCGCGCTCGGCGGCGGAGACGCCGGCCGCCACGCCGAACTGCCCGGGCGGCGGCACGTGCGCGTCCCACAGGGCGCACTCCACGCGGGTCGGCACCCGCAGGTACGTCGCCGCGACGGACGCGTCGGTGAGCGCGAGGACCGCGCGGGCCTCCGGGTGCTCCGCCACGTACGCGCGCTGCGCCTCGCCGCTGCCGGTGCACGGCACGGCGAGGCGCTCGTCGTACTGGCCGAAGCTCGGCACCTCCAGCGTGGCGCCCACGAACCGGTCGTCCCACGGCACGGCCAGCGCGCCGACGCCGCCGCCGAAGCTGGTCCCCGCGTAGTACAGGGGAAGGTCGGCCGGCACGCCCGGGACGTGGGTCAGCGCCTCCTGCAGCGCGGTCGCGGCGTGCCACAGGTCGACGGCGCAGCGGCCGAGCACGTACGTCTCGACGTCCTCGATCCCGGCGAGCACGTGCGCGGTGCTCACGTCCGGCGCCCCGACCCCGGCGTTGAGCGTCCCGAGCCCTCGCGCGACGGGGAAGATCACCGCCGCGTCGTGCGGCACCCGCTCGAACGACGGCGCCTCGCGCCCGCCGTACCCGTGGCCGTGCACGATCCCCACCCGGACCGGGCCGTCCACGGGGAGCGCCAGCCACGCGCGCAGGCGCAGGCCGCCGTCGGCGGTGAACGTCACCACGGAGAGCTCGTGCGCCCCATGTCGGCCCGCCGGCTCGGCCACGACGTCGGCGGGGACCCCGCGCGCCGCGGCGTGCCACGACCGCCACAGGTCGGCGAAGCCGTCCGGCTCGGCGGCGGGCGGCACGGCCCGCAGGCCGGCCTCGTCGTACCCGTAGGTGCCGTCGATCGGGCTGCCCGGGAACCAGGCGTCGTAGGGGGCGGGCAGGGTCACGGGAGCTCCAGGTTCTCGAGGTCCGGGGGAACGGGCGGCACGCTGCGTGACAGACTGTGCCGCGGGTCGAAAGGGGAGCGGGTGCTCGTCGCAGAACGCAGGTCGCGGATCGTGGCCGAGGTGCGCCGCCGGGGCGCCGCGAGCGTCACGGAGCTGGCGCAGGAGCTGGGCGTCAGCGCGATGACGGTGCGCCGGGACATCGAGGCGCTCGCGGACGCGGGCGAGCTCGACCGGGTGCGCGGCGGGGCCACCACCCGCGGGGACGCGGGCGCCGTGCAGGAGCACGGGTTCGCCTCGCGGGTGCAGCAGCAGGTCGGGGCCAAGCGGGCCATCGCCCGCCGCGCCGCGCAGCTCGTGGAGCCCGGCATGGCCGTGGGGCTCTCGGGCGGCACGACGGCGTGGGTGCTCGCCCAGGAGCTGCGCTCCGTCCCGGACCTCACCGTGGTGACCAACTCGCTGCCGGTCGCGGAGGTGTTCCGCCGCCCCGACCGTTCCGACGAGCCGTACACGCAGTCCGTGGTGCTGACCGGCGGGGTGCGCACGCCGTCCGACGCGCTCGTGGGCCCCGTCGCGGTCCGGTCGCTGGAGCACCTGCACCTCGACCTCGCGTTCCTCGGCGTGCACGGCGTCGACCTGCACGCGGGCCTCACGACGCCCAACCTGCTGGAGGCGGAGACGGACCGCGCGCTGCTGGCCGCGGGCCAGGACGCCGTCGTGCTCGCCGACCACACCAAGTGGGGCGTCGTCGGCCTCACGACGATCGTCGACCTGCACGAGGTGGAGCACCTCGTCACGGACGACGGCCTGGACGACGACGCGCGCGAGCTGCTGGAGGCGCACGTGGGCGAGCTCTGGGTGGTTCCGGTCGACTGACCGCCGTGCCCCGGCACGCTGTCGGGCGGCGCCACCCGTCAGCGGGCGGTGCTCGCGCGCGGCACGACGCGCGCGTCCACGACCACGTGCTGCACCGGCAGGTTGGCACCCGGCGGGGTGGCGATCTGCCGCTCCAGCTCGCTCAGCGCGCGCTCGACGAGGGCCTCCTTGTCGGGGGAGACGGACGTGAGCGACGGCGTCGCGAACTGCGCGCCGCGCACGTCGTCGATCCCGACGACGGCGACGTCGTCGGGGACGCGCCGCCCGGCCTCGTGCAGGGCGGGCAGCGCCCCGAACGCGACCGAGTCGTTGGAGCAGACGATGCCGTCGAGCTCGACGCCACGCTCCAGCAGGTCGCGGACGGCGCGCCGCCCCTCGGCGGGGGTGAACGACTCGACCTGGGCGACGAGCGCGGGGTCGTCCGCGATCCCGAGCGCGGCGACGGCCTCGCGGTAGCCGGCGTACCGGCGGTCGGCGGCGTCCGAGGGGCGCGCGTCCCGCGGGCCGACGAACGCGACCCGCCGGCACCCGACCGACGCCAGGTGCTCGGTGGCGGCGTACGACGCGGCCCGGTTGTCGATCGTCACGTGCGTGAAGGGGCTGACGAGGATGTGCTCGCCGAGCAGCACCAACGGCCCGGGGGAGGTGCGGCGCGTCAGGTCGGCCACGGAGAGGGCGCGGGGGATGTGGATGAGCCCGTCGGTCGGGGGCAGCCCGATGCCGTTGGCGACGTCCACCTCGCGCTCGTGGTCGCCCGCGGTCTGCTGGATGAGGATCGACAGCCCGCGCTCGTCGGCGCGCCGCACGAGCAGCGCCGTGAGCTCGGCGAAGTACGGCTCCTCGAGGTCCGGCACGGCGAGCGCCACGATGCCGGTGCGCTCCTTCCTGTGCACGGCGGTCAGCGTAGCCCGGTCCGCCGTCCGGGACACCGTCGCGACGCTGCGCGCGGTGCGGGCGAGTCCTGCATGGGGCACGGTCACTCCTGCACGCGCAGCGCGACCACGCGGGCCTGCGCCGAGCCGTTCGTGGCGCGGACGACGAGCCGCGCGGCCCGCAGCGCGCCGAGGTCGTCGGGCAGCGGGTGGGTGCGCAGGCGCCACCGGTTGTCGGTCTCGTCGGCCACCGTCACCCAGTCGCCCCCGTCCGCCGGCAGCACCTCGACCCGGTAGTCCTTGACCAGGGTCGGCATGATCTCGTCGGGCGTGCGGTGATGGTGCAGGGTGTTCAGCTCGACGTCGAGGTCGTCGTCGAGCACGAGGCGGACCTCGCGCGCGGTCACCGGCTCGTCCCAGTCGAGGCGCAGCCACTCGTCGCGGCCCGCCACCATCGGCGAGGACGCCCAGAGGTTCGGGCCGCCGTGGTTGCGGTGGTAGCCGCTCGTCGCACGCTCCGGCGCGAGCGCCCGGGTGTCCGGGCCGGCGCGGAACACGACGGACCGCCCGCGCAGCGGCTTGGTGGGCCACTGCACCAGCAGCTCCTCGGAGCTGATCTGCACGTTCTGGTCATCGTTGTCGACGCGGTGCACCAGCGTGAGCACCCCGGCCGGCAGCGGGGAGGTGAGGCGGACGGCGACGTCCGGGTTGGCGCGCAGCACGACGACGGCGTTCTGCGGCACGTCGGGGGCGAACGGCACGTGCGCCGTGACCCAGCGCTCGTCCCCCGCGGGCACGACGACGTCGGTCTTGGCCTCCAGGTGGGCGGGCACCACGTTCTGCGGCTTGCCGGTGGAGAACACCTCGACCGACAGCGTCGTGTCGCGGCGGGCGGAGACGAGCAGCTCGACCGTGTCGAGGCGCGGGTCCACGGGCAGCACGATGCCGAGGTCGACGTCGAGGTCGTAGACGTCGTACGCGTCGTAGGGGTCGCCGTCGCTGGGCTCGGCGACGGGCGCGGCGACCCGCGTCGTCGTGCTGGACGCGGTGACCCGGGCGCGGCGGGCGAGGTCGTGCGGGTCGGTGTTGGCGATGCCGACGGCGGGCGCGTCCCAGCGCAGCAGCGTCTGGCGCAGCTCGTCGAGGTGGTCGGTGTAGATCCCGCGCGGGGTGGTGCCGTGCTCCACGCACAGGGCCGCCGCCGTGCCCGCGGCCTGGCCCATCGCGCCGCACGTCGCCATGACGCGCGCGGCGCCGAAGGCGATGTGCGTGGCGGACACGTCGCGACCCGCGAACAGCATGTTCTCCACGTTCACGGAGTACAGGGAGCGGTAGGGGATCTCGAAGACGCCCTCGGAGAACCGTTGCAGCGCGCCCGCGCCCTCGGCGTACATGCCCTGGGCGGGGTGCAGGTCGATGGACCAGCCGCCGAACGCGACGCCGTCCTCGAAGACGGTCTGGTCGACGACGTCGCCCTGGTGCAGCGTGTAGTCGCCGATCAGGCGGCGGTACTCGCGCTTGCCCGGCACGTTGCCGATCCACTCGAGCGTGAGGTTGTCGGCGTCGAACTTGCCGGAGTTCTTGATGTAGTCCCAGATACCGAGGATCACGCCGCGCAGCTCGTCGCGGATGCGCTCGTTGTCGTCGACGATGTCGAGCTCGCCGCCCCACTCGATCCACCAGTAGTGGGCGCCCGAGTCGCCGCTGCGGATCACGCGGTTCATCGGGATGGGCGTGGTGGTGATGTCGATCGCGGTCTCCGGCGCCACGTACTTCACCGGGTGGCCGAGGTCCTTGGTGTAGAAGAGCAGCGTGGAGCCGAGGAACTCGCGCACCGGCTCCGGCGGCGCCCACTCCTCCCCGAACTCCGCCTGGGACTCCTTGCCGAGCCGGTACCTGGCGCCCGCCAGGTGCCCGACCAGGCCGTCACCGGTGCAGTCGAGGAAGACCGGCGCGGTGAACGTCGTGAGGATCTCCGAGCCCATCGTCCAGCCCGTGACGGACTCGATGCGGCGCGCGTCGTCGGGGCCGGTCGCGGCGACGTCGCGCACGTCCGTGTTGAGGAACAGCCGGATGTTCTTCTCCCGGCGGACGGTGTCCAGCACGACGTCGTCCCAGTAGACCGGGTTGCCCTCCGGGTTGCGGTACTGGTTCTCGACGTACATCTCGCCGACGATCCCGGTCTCCCGGGCCCAGCGCTGGTTGCCGTGCGCGGTGGCGCCGCACACCCACACCCGCACCTCGGAGGAGGAGTTGCCGCCCAGCACGGGCCGGTTGTTCACCAGCACCACCTGGCGGCCCAGCCGCGCGGCGGCGACCGCCGCGCTGACGCCGGCGAGCCCTCCTCCGACGACGACGACGTCCGCCTCGACGGTCTGCGTGCGCATGATCTCTCAGTCCTCAATCCGGTGGTTGTGCTGGTCGAACGCTGTGCTTCTGGTGGTGCAGGGGTGGGTGTGCGGCGCGGGGCACGGGCGTCAGCCCGCGGCCAGCACCTCGATCTCGAAGACCCGGGCGACGTCGGTCTCGGACGCCGACGGGTCGGTGGCGACCAGGCGGACCTGGTCGGCCGTGACGCCGGGGGTGGGGACGGTGACGGTGCCCGACGTGCTGCCGGTGACGGAGCCGACCTCGACCCAGCCCGAGGCGGTGTGCAGCTCGACCGTGAAGTCGCGCAGCACCGCCGAGGCCGGGTCGACGGCGGCGCGGTAGCCGCTGTGCACCCGGACCGAGGCCACCGGGGCGGCGTCGTCCCACGCGACGGTGAGCGTGGGGGTGGCGTCGTCCGCGGCGGAGATCCAGCGGCTGGCGTCGGTGAGGAGGCCGTCCACGGCCTTGTCGCCGCCCGTGTCGGCGCGCAGCGCGGACGACGCCGTGACGGTGCCGCCGAGGGCGAGGTTGCCGGTGGGCCCCGGGGTGCCCGGGTCGCCGCCGTCCTCGCCGCCGTCGTCGCCGCGGACCCCCGCCACGACGTCCGCGATCGGGCTGCCGACCAGCGGCCCGCCCGTGCGGGGCACGCGGGCGTGGAACAGCGTGCCCGACGTCGGCCCCGACTCGGCGGCGCTCACGTACAGCACGTCCGTGCCCGACGAAGGGCCGGTGCGGATCGTGCGCGCGGCGAGGCGCTGCTGCCCCACCTGCACGTCGCCGAGCCCGGCGAAGCGCCACTGCCCGCCGGCCGGCCCGCGCTCCGCGCGGACCACCTGCGTGCGGACCTGGCCGTCGACCGTGCCCTGCACGACGGCGTACGCCCGGGTGGTCCCCGCCGCGGAGGTGGCGTCGAGCGCGGCCACGGTGTCGGTCCCGGCTCCCAGGTCGTCGGCGTCGATCACGGTCTCCCGCTGCCAGGCGGAACCGTCCCACTGCGCGAACCGCACGTCGAAGCGGTCCGGCGTGCCCTCGGCCTTCGCCGCGGCGTAGCGGTAGACGACGCCGGCGAGCGTGTCGCCGTGCACGGCCAGCTTGGCGGTCTGCACCGTCGGGCCGTCCGTCTGGAGCGACTCGCCGTCGGCGAACGGCTGGTAGACCACGGCGCCGCCCGCGGACGGGGCGATCGGCGTGCTCAGGGCTTTGCCCGCGGCGTCGTGCCACGAGTCGTCCTTCGGGTCGTAGACCGCGTAGGAGCCCAGGTGCCGGTACGGGCCGGCGGCCCAGCGGTGCCACTCCCACAGCATGTGCAGGCGCCCGTCCGTGCCGACCTCCAGGTCGTCCGGGTAGACCGACGCGCCCGTGCCCGAGGCGAAGACCGCCACCCGCGACCAGGTGCCCGCCGCGGTGTCGAAGCGGTACAGGCGGCCGTCGCGCACGGTGGCCTCGTCCCGGCCGCCGCGCACCATGACGTACGCGTCGCCGTCGGCGCCGCGTGCCGTGACCGGGTAGGTCATGGGGACGCCCTGGTCGGGCAGGTCGGCGCTCGCGTCGACCAGCGACGTGACGTCGCCCGGCGTCGTCGAGCGGTAGTACTGCCACGGCACGTGGTGCATCGACACGAACGCGTGGATCGTGCCCTCGCCGTCCACGACGATCGACGGCTGGTCGTGCCCGCTGTCGTCGAGGAACGTCGCGCAGGACCCGTCGTCGGCGCGCAGGCAGCCGACGGTCCACGCGCCGTCGGCGCCCTTCGCCGCGACGTGCACCTCGTGGCGCGCGGCGTCCGCGGCGGGGGAGTCGAACGCCATGTAGGTGACGCCGTCCACCACGTCGAGCGGCGTCCACCAGCCTGCGTTGTTGGAGCGGTCCACCGGGTAGGGGAGCTGCTCGATCGTCTCGGCGTGCTTCGACGCCGACGCCGGCGCGGCTGCCGGGGCCCCCGCCGCCGAGGCGGCGAGGGACGTGC
Source organism: Isoptericola sp. NPDC058082 (assembly GCF_042885055.1). Classification (NCBI taxonomy): domain Bacteria; kingdom Bacillati; phylum Actinomycetota; class Actinomycetes; order Micrococcales; family Promicromonosporaceae; genus Isoptericola; species Isoptericola sp. NPDC058082. The sequence goes on from NZ_JBHVSQ010000007.1 coordinate 75,199, forward strand.
CGGCGACCAGGGCGAGCGCCGCCGACGCGAGGGCGACCCCGCGGGCGGTCCGGCGGCCCATCAGCCGACCAGCTTCTGCGCTGCCTCGCCGGCCTTCTTCATGGCCGTCTTCGCGTCGGTCTTGCCGACCAGCACGGCCTGCACCTGCTCGGCGATGACCGTCTCGACCTGCGAGTACGCGGTGAACTTCCAGAACGGGTTGCTCGTCGACGTCGCGGTGATGCGCTCGTTGAACAGCGACCCGAAGGTGTCGGCGGCGACGACGTCGGACTGCTGCGCCTCCGTGGTGACGGGGGGCAGGCCGCGCACCTCGTAGTCGGCGAGCACCGTGTCGAGGTCGGACGTCGCGAACTGGGCGAAGTCGGCGGCGGTCCCGGCGCCCTCGCCGTCGACGACGGCGATCGCGCCGCCCCACACCAGCGCGCGGGGGGTCTCGCCCGCCGTGAGCACCGGGCGGGACAGCGGCGTCAGCTTGCTGCCGAGGTCCTTGTCGGGCGACTCCTCCTGGACGGCGTTGCGGCCGACGGGGGCGTCGTCGTAGATCGCGGCGCGGCCCTGCGCGAACAGGGAACGCGCGTCGAAGCGGTCGACGTCGGCGGCGATGAGCTTCTGGTCGTACAGCGACTTGTACCAGGTCACGGCCTCGACGGACGCGTCGTCGCCGATGGTGACGGTGTCGCCGTCGACGAGCGGGCTGCCGAACGTCTCCATCCAGATGAGGATGTCCTTGAGCTGGGCCGCCTTGGTGGACGCGGCGTAGGGGATCAGCCCGCCGCCGAGGCCCTTGAGGTCCTTGAGCGCCTTCTCGAACTCGTCGACCGTCGCCGGGAAGGCGTCGGGGTCGATGTCCGCCTTCTGCAGGATCTCGGAGTTCGCGACGAGGCCGATGGCGCCGATGGTCCACGGCAGGCCGTACTGCACGCCGTCGAACTGGGCCGCCGACAGCGCCGCGTCGGTGTAGCCGCGACCCTCGGTCAGCGCCGACAGGTCCTGCAGCTTGCCCATGGCGGCGAGCGAGCCGAGCCACGCGACGTCGACGTGCGCCGCGCCGGTGAACTGGCCACCCTTCACCTGCAGCGTGAGCTGGTTGATGTACTCGTTGTAGGGGAACGAGACGTCCTTCACGGTGACGCCGGCCTGGTCCTGGTAGGCCTTGACGATCGCCTCGAGGGCCGGGGCCGCGGCCTCCTCGGTGAACGACCACGACGAGAACGCGAAGTCCGTCTTCGCGCCGCCGGTCGCGGCGGCCGACGCGGCGCTGCCGGTCGCGGAGCCGGCGGACGGCGCGCAGGCGGCGAGGGCGGCGGTGCCGGCGCCGATGCCGAGCAGCTGGAGCACGCGACGTCGCGACATGGCGCTCTGGGGAAGGGTGAGAGACATGGGGGTCCTCCGCATCGAGGGTCGTTCGGGGTGGGGAAGGTGGGTGGAGACGACGGGCGTCGCGGGCTCGGTCAGCCCTTGACGGCGCCGGCGGTGAGGCCGCCGACGAGGTACTTCTGCAGGGCGATGAACGCGATGGCGACCGGGAGCGAGACGACGAGCGACGCCGCCATGAGCTCCGGCCACGCCGTCGAGGCCTCGCCGATGAACGTGTTGACCAGGCCGGGCGGCAGGGTCTGCTTCTCCGGGCCGGCGAGGGTGAGGGCGAAGACGAAGTCGTTCCACCCGCGGACGAAGGCGAACAGCCCCGCGGCGATGAGGCCCGGCGCGGCCAGCGGCAGCACGATCGAGTGGATGATCCGCAGCCGGGAGGCGCCGTCGACCCGCGCCGCCTCGATGAGCTCGTCGGGGATGGTGTCGAAGAAGCCCTTGAGCATCCACACGCACAGCGGCAGCGTGAACGTGGTGAAGCTCAGCACCAGCGCGGTGTACGTGTTCAGCAGGTTGTAGGCGCTGAACACGCTGTAGAGCGTGACCAGCAGCAGCGCCTGCGGGAACATCTGCGACGCCAGCACCAGGTACATGAGCGAGCGACGGCCGCGGTAGCGGAACTTGGAGAACGAGTAGCCCATGTACGCCGAGACGAGCACCGACAGCACTGCGGTGATCACCGAGACGATGACGCTGTTGCGCAGGTAGCCGAACAGCTGGTCGTTCGAGGCGAGCGAGGTGAACGCGTCCAGCGTCGGCGCCGACGGGAAGAACTTCGGCGGGTAGCTGAACACCTGGTCGCGCGGCGTGAGCGACGTGGCGAGCAGCCAGTACACCGGCAGCAGGCCGAACCCGCCGCAGACGACGACCGTGGCCCAGGCGGCGATCCGCACGCCGGGGCGCTCCGACCGCAGCGCGCCGCGGCGGAGGCGCTGCGGCGGGCGGGGCGCGTCGTCGGCCGGGGAGGACGCCGACGGTGGGGTGGGCGCGGCGGGGAGCTGCGTCGTCGCGCTCATCGCTCCTCTCCCTTCTCCGAGAAGCGGACGTACACGACGACGAGCGCCATGAGCAGGACCATCCACAGCAGGCCGAGCGCGCCGGCCTTGCCGAGGTCGTAGCCCTGGAAGGCGGTCTCGTACACGGCGGTGGCGAACGTCTGGGTGGCACCCGCGGGGCCGCCGCCGGTGAGGACGTAGATGATGTCGAAGTGCTGGAAGTTCCAGATGAACTCCAGCAGCAGCACCAGGCCGACGATGCCCTTGAGGTGGGGCAGCGTGATGGAGAAGAACCGGCGCACGGTGCCCGCACCGTCCATCTCGGCGGCCTCGTGCAGCTCGACCGGCACGGTCTGGAGGCCGGCCAGGAGCATGACCATCATCCAGGGGAACGACTGCCAGGTCTTCGCGAGGATCACGGCGCCCATCGCGGTGCCCGGCTGGGCGAGCCACGCCTGCGGCTCGTCCACGAGGCCGACCGTCTGGAGCAGCGCGTTCATCACGCCGTAGTTGGCGTTGAAGATCCACATCCACAGGAACGAGACGACGACGCCGGGCACGAGCCAGGGGATGAGCATGAGGCCGCGCAGCACCTTGGCGCCGCGGATCCTCGTGTTCAGCGCCAGCGCGAGGGCGAAGCCGACCACGAACGGCAGGATCGTGGTGCCGAGCGTGAAGACGAGCGTCTGGCGCAGCAGCCGCAGGAAGTCGCCCTGCAGCACGTCCACGAGGTTCTGCAGCCCGACGAACGTGCGTCCGGGCAGCACGAGGCTCTGCTCGAAGAACGCCGTGACCAGTGCCGCGATGAGCGGGTAGAGCACGACGCCGGCCAGCAGAGCGACGCCCGGCAGGAGCAGCAGGACGGCGAACTGTCCGTCGCTGAGCCGTCGTGGTGTCGTCTGTGAGTTTCTGTGTTCAAGAGTGTGAGTTTGTGAACTCGTCATGTCCACGTCCCTGTGGGTCAACCTCGGCAACGAGGGTGATGAGCTGGTGTCCGCGACACACTCTGGCCGATCTTGGCCGATCTGGTCAAACTCCTGCGGTCTCGGTGCGGTAACAACTTGGCCCGCGAGTGAACAGATCAGAACACAACATCACACAACAGTGAACACGCGAGAGGCCGCCGAGCCCGACGTGGGTCGGGCTCGGCGGCCTCTGGGCGGGGGCGCTGCGGGTGCGCTCAGGCGGTGAAGGGCAGCTGCTCGGGCCGCGCCTCGTGCCGCAACGGCTCGCCGGCGGCCCACCGGTCGACCTCGTCCGCGGCGGCGTGGCCCAGCCGGGCCTCCTCGGTGCCCAGCGAGCCGGCGACGTGCGGGGTGAGGAAGACGTTGCCCAGGCCCAGCAGCGGGTGCCCCGCCGGCAGCGGCTCGGGCTCGGTGACGTCGAGGACGGCGAACAGGTCCGGCCGGTCCGCGAGCGTGCGGGCCAGCTCGTCGTGGTCGACCAGCCCGCCGCGCGCGGTGTTGACCAGGGTGGCGGACGGCGCGAGCAGGCCGAGCTCGTCGGCGCCCAGCATGCCGCGCGTGCCGTCCGTGAGCGGGGCGTGCACGGAGACGACGTCGCTCGCCGCGAGCAGCTCGGGCAGGCCGACCGGTTCCACGCCCGCCCGGCGCGCGTCGTCGGCGTCGTAGTACGGGTCGTGCACCAGCACGCGCACGTCGAGCGGGTGCAGGGCCTCGGCGACGAGGCGCGCGATGAGCCCGAACCCGACCAGGCCGACCGTGGCGCCGTCGAGGCCGCGGATCCCGTCGCGCCCCGGCATCGCGTGCTCCCGGGCGGCCGTGAGGCCGAGCCGGAGCGCGTTCTTCACCGCCAGGTGCACCATCGACACGGTGAAGTCCGCGACGGCGCGCGCGTTGGCGTGCGCCGCCGACGTGACCCGGACCCCGCGTGCCCACACCTCCGGCGTGACCATGCCGCGCACCGAGCCGGCCGCGTGCGCCACGAGCTCCAGGCGCGGCAGCCGGTCGAGCAGCGCGGCGTCCAGCTCCGCGGCGCCCCACCCCGTGACGAGCACGCGCGCGGCGGCGAGCGCGGCGTCGTCGCCGGCCCCGAGGTCGACGACCGGGCCGTGGGCGGCCAGCCGGTCGCGCACCGCGGGGTCGAGCACGGAGCCCGCCCACTCCTCGCCGACGGCGGTGAGGATCGTCGTGGCAGGGGCGGCAGGCGGCGTCGGCATGGTCTGACCTTAGCCGGGAGGGCCGTCAGCCGACGGCCTCCACCCGCAGCACGAGCGACGTGCCGGGTGCGGCCTCCGGCGCCTGCAGGCCGGCGACCGCGAGCGCGCGCCCGGTGAGCACCGTGCCGCGGGGCACGTCGCCGGGCCGGGCCGGCCGCGGCAGCGGCGTGATGCCGTCGGAGGCGAGCGCGCCGTCGGCGGACGGCAGCGCGAACCACGGCGGCACGTTCCAGGCGCCGAACGCCTCACTGCTCAGCGGCAGAGGGGTGACGCGGTACCGGCGCTCGGGGTCCAGGCCGCGCAGGGTCAGCCGGCCGGGCGGCGCGGTGGCGGGCCGGGTCAGGGTCGCGACCTGGAACAGGGCGCGGGACCGGTCGGTCGCGACGACGCCCCACACCTGCGGGGAGTCGGCGTCGGGCGCGTCCTGGCGCACGAGCGTGCCCGTGTGCAGCAGGCCGCGCTCGGCCTTGTACAGCTCGACCCAGCCGGCCAGGTCGGCGAGCTGCTCGGGCGTCGAGCGCGTGAGGTCCCACTCGATCCCGAAGTGGCCGAACAGGGCGGTCGCCGCGCGGAAGGCGAGCGAGTGCGCGCGGTGGGTCTGGTGGCTGACGTCCGCGGCCACGTGCGCGCCCAGGTACTCCAGCGGCAGCAGTTGCGCCGTCCAGGGCTGCATCTGCTGGCGGTCCAGCGGGTCGGTGCAGTCCGACACCCACACGCGCTGGGTGTGCTCGGCGACGCCGAGGTCCACCCGTCCGCCGCCGGACGAGCACGACTCGATCTCCAGCCCGGGGTGCCGCCGCCGCAGCTCGGCCATGATCCCGTAGGCGGCGAGCGTCTGGGCGTGCACGGCGGGGCGCCCGTCCAGCCCGGAGCCCGGGTCGACGAGGTCGCGGTTGTGGTCCCACTTCACGTAGTCCACGCCGTGGGCGCCGATGACGGCGCTCATCCGCTCGAGCACGTACGCGGCGGCGTCGGGGTTCGACAGGTCGAGCACGTGCTGGTGCCGCGACGGCACCGGCACCCGGCCGCCGGCGCCCATGACCCACTCGGGGTGCGCCCGCGCCAGGTCCGAGTCGAGGTTGACCATCTCGGGCTCGAACCACAGCCCGAACTGCATGCCGAGGCCGTGCACGTGGTCGGCGATCGGGTCCAGGCCGTCGGGCCAGACCTCGTCGTCGACCACCCAGTCGCCCAGCCCGCGGGTGTCGTCCCGGCGGCCGCGGAACCAGCCGTCGTCGAGCACGTACCGCTCGACACCGAGCTCGGCAGCGGCGTCTGCCAGCGCGGTGAGACGCACCAGGTCGTGGTCGAAGTAGACGGCCTCCCACACGTTGAGGGTCACCGGTCGCGGGCCGTGCGGGTGCGCCGTGCGGCGGCGGAGCATCCGGTGCAGGCGCGCGGCCTGCGCGTCCAGGCCGTGGCCGTGCACGCCGTACACCCACGGCGTCTCGTACTCCTCGCCCGCGGCGAGCGTCACCTCGCCGGGCAGCAGCAGCTCGCTCCCGCCCAGCACCTGCTCGCCCGTGGGGAGGCGCTCGGCCCAGTGCCGGTGGTTCCCCGACCAGGCCACGTGCACGCCCCACACCTCGCCGTGGCCGAAGCCGAAGCCCGGGACCCCCGCGGTCAGCAGGGTGGCGGCGTCGAAGCCCGTGCGGCCGCGGCGGCCCTCGCGCAGGTGCGTGCCCACCGTGAGGTCGTGCCGCTGCGGCACCCGCTCCTTGCCCCACCGGCCCGTGAGGTCGAGGACCTCGCGCGCCCGCGGCGGCACGGGCAGGACGACGGCGAGCTCGTGCAGCCGGTACGGGCCGCCGTCGTTGCGGAGCGCGGCCCTGACCCGCAGCACGCCGTCCACGGTGAGCTCGACGTCGAGGACGAGCGTGAGCTCCGCGACCGGGTCCGTCGCCTCGACGCGCAGGGCCCCCGCACCGGCCTCCGTGAGGCCGCCGGCGAGCGGACCGCCGCAGAGCGTCGCGACCGTGGTCGTGAAGCGCGGCGACCACCCGTCGCCGTCGCGCTCGCCCACGAGACCCGGACGGCCGAGCCAACCCGTGCGGGGCTCCGGCGCGAGGGTGAGCCGCGTCGGCTCGTCCGGCCCGCTGTTCACGAGCGGGGCGGCCGCGGCGACGACGACGGCGGCCGCGTCGTCGGCGGTCAGCGGGCCGAGGTCGTCGCCCCAGTGCACGACGGCGGGCAGCTCGCCGCCGCGGGCGTCGACCAGGACGCTGACGCCGTCCGCGCGCAGGTGGACGAGGGTGTCGACGGCGGGGCCGCGGGCGGTGGTGTCGGCGGCGTCGGCGCGGCCGGAGGTGACGGTCACCGCACGAGCGTGCCATGCGGGGTGGCGTGGATCACGCGTGCGCCCGCGATCCGGTCGAACCTGGTCACGCCGGCCGCCGCACCACCCGGAGCCGCCACCCGACGGCGGCGGCCAGGGCTGCGACGACGAGCCAGATCAGCCCGTGCACCAGCGCGTCGTGGGCCTTGGCGATGATCTCGAGGGCGTACTCGGGCGAGGAGTCCTCGAACATCGTCGAGACGTACCAGCGGTTCCCCCAACGAAAGCCGTCGGCGACGGCAAGGAACAGCGCCAGCACGGCTACCACCCGGAGGATCCCGCGACCGCGGTGTCTGCGCACGGCCGTCAGCCTAGGGCGCCGTCTGCGGGCGCGTCAGCCCTCGGGGATCGTCGCGACGGCCTCGACCTCGACGAGTGCGCCGGGCCTCGCGGGGGCGACGGCGAGGACGGTGACGGCGGTGCGCGCCTGCCAGACCTTCTGCGAGGCGGCGAAGCCGTCGTTCGGGTCCACCGACGGGTCGAGGTAGATCGTCAGCTTCGCCACGTGCTCCGCATCCGTGCCGGCCTCCTCGAGGACGGCGAGCACGTTGCGCAGGGCCTGCTCGGTCTGCGGGCCGAGGCCGCCCTCCACGAGGGCGCCGTCGGGGTCCGTGCCGTTCTGCCCGCCGACGTAGAGCGTGCGCCCGGCGGGCAGGACCATGCCCCACGCGAACGCGGGGTTCTGGTGCAGCTGGGGCGGGTTGACGGGCGTCGGCGTCGACTGCGCGTTCATGGGCGGTCCCTTCGTCGAGGTGTCCCCCGAGCATCCCGCCGGCCACCGACATGCCGCCCGGACCCGGCTCCGGTTGCGGTGCCGCGCCGCGGCGGAAGACTCCCCGCCATGGACACCGTGGACTACGACCAGCTCGCCGACGACTACGGATGGTTGTTCGGCACCGCCGCGATCATCGTCTACCTCGCGGTCGCCGTGATCTTCCTGATCGCGTACATCCGGATCATCCAGAAGGCCGGCTACTCGGGCTGGTGGGTGCTGGTCGGCATCGTGCCGGTCCTCAACGTGGTGATGTTCCTGGTGTTCGCCTTCTCGCGGTGGCCCGTGCTGCGCGAGCGGGACGCGCTGCGGGCCGGTCAGGGGTACCCGCGCTGACCAGCGTGGCCAGCGTCGACCGCCCTCGTGCTTGGAGGATTCCTCCAAAATGACCGGGGGGACATTGGCACCGCCGCCGGGGGGTCTGCCCCCTGGACGGCAACCTACGCTGGCGTAGGCTACGAAGGCGTAGGTTCCGGTGGTCACCGTCGTGGTGGGCCGGGACCTCCTCCGTGCCGGAGCAGCCCAGCCCCACCCAGGGGCCGTCAGCGAAGGAGACCGCGTGCCGCAGCCCACCACCGGCGAGCCCGACAAGATGCCTGTCGGCGGGCCCGCCGACGTCGCGCCCGCTGACGTCGAACCCCTGGTCCAGCTCGTCTCGCCCACCGGCGAGCGTGTCGTCGAACCCGACAACGCGACCTACCGCTCGCGTGTCGACCACCTCACCTCCGAGGACCTGCGCGCCCTGTACCGCGACATGGTGCTGACGCGACGGTTCGACGACGAGGCCACGGCCCTGCAGCGCCAGGGCGAGCTCGCGCTGTACGCGCAGGGCCGTGGCCAGGAGGCCGCCCAGGTCGGGTCGGCCTACGCCCTGTCGCCGCAGGACTACGTGTTCCCCTCCTACCGCGAGCACGGCGTGCTCCAGACGCGCGGCGTCGACCCGGTCGACCGCCTCCGCCTGTACCGCGGCGAGGACCACGGCGGCTGGGACCCGAACGAGCACAACGTGCACCTGTACACCCTCGTCATCGGCTCCCACGTGCTGCACGCGACCGGCTACGCGATGGGCGTGCAGCGCGACGGCGCGGTCGGCACCGGCGACGCCGCGCGCGACGCCGCCGTCGTCACCTACTTCGGCGACGGCGCCACCAGCCAGGGCGATGTCAGCGAGGCGCTCGTGTTCGCGGCGGTGAACAACGCGCCCGTCGTGTTCTTCCTCCAGAACAACCAGTGGGCCATCTCCGAGCCGACGTCGCGCCAGTCGCGCGCCCCGCTGTACCAGCGCGGCGAGGGCTTCGGCATCCCCAGCGTCCGGGTGGACGGCAACGACGTCCTCGCCTGCTACGCGGTGACGGCGGAGGCGCTCGAGCGCGCCCGCACCGGCGGCGGCCCGACGTTCGTCGAGGCCTACACCTACCGCATGGGCGCCCACACCACCTCCGACGACCCGAGCCGCTACCGCGCCCGCGCCGAGGAGGACCACTGGGCCCGCCGCGACCCGATCGACCGTCTCGCCGCGCTGCTGCGCGCCGAGGGCGGCTGGGACGACGGCTGGGCCGCCGGCATCGAGCGCGAGGCCGACGCCCTGGGCGAGCGGCTGCGCACCGAGGTGCGCGAGCTGGGCGCCCCGCCCACCAGCGCGATGTTCGAGCACGTGTACGCCACCGAGCACGCCCAGGTGCAGACCGAGCGGGCGTGGTTCGAGCAGTACGAGAACGAGACGGACGAGACGACGGGGGCGGCCCGATGACCTCAGCAACCCCGCAGACCCTGACGTTCGCGCGGGCCATCACGGAAGGCCTGCGCTCCGCGCTCGAGTCGGACCCGAAGGTCCTCGTCATGGGCGAGGACGTCGGGCGCAACGGCGGCGTCTTCCGCGTCACCGACGGACTGCAGAAGGACTTCGGCGAGGACCGCGTGGTCGACACCCCGCTCGCGGAGTCCGGCATCGTCGGCACCGCGATCGGCATGGCGCTGCGCGGCTACCGGCCGGTGTGCGAGATCCAGTTCGACGGGTTCGTCTTCCCGGCGTACGACCAGATCACGACCCAGCTCGCGAAGATGCACTACCGGTCGCGCGGGCGCCTCCAGGTGCCCGTCGTCATCCGCATCCCCTACGGCGGCGGCATCGGCGCGGTGGAGCACCACTCGGAGAGCCCGGAGGCGCTGTTCGCGCACACGCCGGGCCTGCGCGTCGTCTCGCCGTCCACGCCGCAGGACGCCTACGACATGATCCGCGCCGCGGTCGCGTCGCCGGACCCGGTGCTGTTCTTCGAGCCGAAGGGCCGCTACTGGTCCAAGGGCGAGGTCACGGCCGGCGCCTACCCGACGGTGGCCGCGGCCGGCGGCGCCGACGTGCTCAACCGGGCGCGCGTCGCCCGGCAGGGCACCGACGTCACGCTCGTCGCCTACGGGCCGACGGTCGCGACGGCGCTCAAGGCCGCCGACACGCTGGCGGCCGAGGGCACCAGCGCCGAGGTGGTCGACCTGCGCGCGATCTCGCCCCTCGACGTCACCGCGGTCGTCGCGTCCGTGAAGCGGACCGGCCGCTGCGTCGTCGTCCACGAGGCGCCGACGTTCCTCGGCTCCGGCGCCGAGGTCGCGGCCCGCGTCAGCGAGGAGTGCTTCTACTCCCTCGAGGCGCCCGTCCTGCGCGTGGGCGGCTTCCACGCGCCGTACCCCGTCGCGAAGCTCGAGCACGAGTACCTGCCGAGCGTCGACCGCGTCGTCGACGCCGTCGACCGCGTGCTGGCCCACTGAGAGCGACCGAGAGCGAGCTGAGGAGAACGATGACGACCCAGCGCTTCCCGCTGCCCGACGTGGGAGAGGGCCTCACGGAGGCCGAGATCGTCGAGTGGCGCGTCGCCGTCGGCGACACCGTCGCCGTCAACCAGGTGATCGTGGAGATCGAGAGCGCCAAGTCGCTCGTCGAGCTGCCGTCGCCGTGGGCCGGTACCGTCACGGCGCTCCTCGCCGAGGAGGGCACCACCGTCGACGTCGGCACCGCGATCATCGAGATCACCACCGACGCCCCCGCCGGAGCGCCGTCGGACGCGCCCGCCGCGGCCGCCGAGGAGACGTCGGGCGAGGGCTCGGGCTCCGTGCTGGTCGGGTACGGCACCGGGGAGGGCGCGGGCGGTGGCCGACGACGGCGGCGCGCCGCGGCCCCGGCCGCCGAGGTCGAGGCGAAGCGCCCGACGTCGATGTCCGGGACCTCGACCTCGAGCGCTCGCCTCGACGTCGACGCACCGGCCCCCGCCCCGGCCGCCCCGACGATCGAGAAGCCGATGGCGAGCGTGCCGGCGACGCCCGGTTCGTCGACCACCCGCGTGCTCGCCAAGCCGCCGGTGCGCAAGCTGGCGAAGGACCTCGGCGTCGACCTCGCCTCCGTGCACCCCACGGGCCCGGGCGGGATCGTCACGCGGGAGGACGTCGTCGCGCACGCCGAGGGTGCGGCGCCGAAGGCCCTCGCCACGTACCCCGACGACGACCAGCCGTGGCTCGCGTCGGGCACGGTCAGCCAGGACGGCCGCCAGACGCGCGTGCCGGTGAAGTCGGTGCGCAAGCGCACGGCCGAGGCGATGGTGGCCAGCGCGTTCACGGCCCCGCACGTCACGGTGTTCCAGACGATCGACGTCACGAAGACGATGAAGCTGGTCGCCCGCCTCAAGGAGGACCGGGACTTCGCGGACGTGCGCGTGACGCCGCTGCTCGTCGCCGCCAAGGCGATGCTGCTGGCGGTCAACCGGCACCCGCAGATCAACGCGAGCTGGGACGAGGCCGCGCAGGAGATCGTCTACAAGCACTACGTGAACCTGGGGATCGCCGCCGCGACGCCGCGCGGGCTCGTCGTGCCGAACATCAAGGACGCGCACACGCTCGACCTGCTCGGCCTGGCGAAGGCGATCGCGACCCTCACGTCCACGGCGCGCGCGGGCCGCACGCAGCCCGCGGACATGGCGGACGGGTCGATCACCATCACCAACGTCGGCATCTTCGGCACCGACACGGGCACGCCGATCCTCAACCCCGGCGAGGCGGGCATCCTCGCGTTCGGCGCGATCCGCCGGCAGCCGTGGGTGCACAAGGGCAAGATCAAGGCGCGCTGGGTCACGCAGCTCGCGCTGTCCGTCGACCACCGCCTGGTCGACGGCGAGCTCGCCGCCCGCTACCTGGCCGACGTCGCGAAGGTGCTCGAGGACCCGGCGCGCGGACTCGTCTGGGGCTGACCCGCGAGGTCGAGCGATCCCCGTGAGGTAGTTCCATCCTCCGCGAGGTAGTTCCGAAGATGCCGAGGTAGTTCGAGGCCCGGCGAGGTAGTCGACTACCTTGCCGGGCCTCGAACTACCTCGCGGGGATCCGAACTACCTCGCGGGGATCCGGAATACCTCCCGGTCAGAGCGGCATACCGACGTACTGCGTCTCCTGGTACTCGGCGATGCCCTCGAAGCCGCCCTCGCGGCCGGTGCCGGACTGCTTCATGCCGCCGAACGGTGCGGCCGCGTTGGAGATGACGCCGGCGTTGAGGCCCAGCAGACCGAACTCGAGCCGCTCGGCGAACGCGAGCCCGCGGCGCACGTCCCCGGTGAACACGTACGACGCCAGCCCGTACTCGGTGGAGTTGGCGAGCTCCGCCGCCTCGTCCTCGGTGGCGAACGTCGCGACCGGGGCGACGGGGCCGAAGATCTCCTCCGTCATGCAGCGGGCGTCCGCGGGGACGTCGCGCAGCAGCGTCGCGGGGTAGAAGTGGCCGGGGCCGTCGGGGCGCTCTCCGCCGACGACGACCTGCGCGCCGCGCGCGACGGCGTCGTCCACCAGCGCCGCGACGGAGTCTACGGCCTTCGCCTCGACGAGCGGGCCCAGCGTGGTGCCGTCGTCCAGGCCGTTCCCGACGACGACGGCGCGGAAGCGCTCGGCGAGGCGGGAGACGAACTCGTCGGCCACGGACTCGTGCACGTAGAACCGGTTGGCGGCGGTGCAGGCCTCGCCGCCGTTGCGCAGCTTGGCGGCCATGGCGCCGTCGACCGCGGCGTCCAGGTCGGCGTCCTCGAAGACGACGAGCGGGGCGTTGCCGCCGAGCTCCATCGACGTGCGCAGCACGTTCTCGGTGGCGGACCGCAGCAGGGCCTGCCCCACCGGCGTGGAGCCGGTGAACGACACCTTCCGCAGCCGCGGGTCGGCCATCACCGGCTCGCTCACGGCCGAGGCGGAGGCCGATGGCACCACGTTGAGCACGCCGTCGGGCAGCCCGGCCTCGACCATGAGCTGCGCGAACAGGAGCGACGTCAGCGGGGTGAGGCGGGCCGGCTTGAGCACCATCGTGCAGCCGGCGGCGACGGCGGGCGCCACCTTCCGGGTGGCCATCGCGAGCGGGAAGTTCCACGGCGTGATGAGCAGGCACGGGCCCACGGGCCGGCGCTGCACGAGCATCCGCAGCGAGCCCTCGGGGGTGCGGGCGTAGCGGCTGTCGTCGTGGGTGGCCTGCTCGGCGAACCAGCGCAGGAACTCGCCGCCGTACGTGACCTCGCCGCGCGCCTCCGCGAGCGGCTTGCCCATCTCGAGCGTCATGAGCAGCGCGAGGTCCTCGCGCCGCTCCTGCACGAGGGCGAACCCGCGGCGCAGGATCTCGGCCCGCTCCCGCGCCGGGGTCGCGCCCCACGACGCCTGCGCCGCCGCGGCGGCGTCCATCGCGGCCCGGGCGTCGTCACCCGTCGCGGAGGCGACGTGGGTCAGGGTCTCCCCGGTGGCCGGGTCCTCGACGGCGAACGTGCCGCCGTCGGACGCGTCGCGCCACGTGCCGCCGACCAGCAGGCCCGTCGGGGTGCTGGTGAGGAGCTCGGCCGCGCGCTCGCGCGGGCTGGTCGAGCTGGTCGGAGATGTCGGAGTGGTCGTCGTCATCGGGTTCCACCGTCCTTCGGCTGCGGGGTCGTGGTGCGGGAGGCGACGCGCGCGGCGAGCTGCTCGGACCCGCGCGCGATCAGGGTGACGTCGGCGCCGACGACGACGTAGGCCGCCCCGGCGTCGAGGTAGCGGTCGGCCATGGCCGGGTCGAAGGCGTTGACGCCCACGGGGGTGCCGGCGGCGCGGCAGGCGGCGATCGCGCCGAGCACCGCGTCCACGACCTCGGGGTGGTCCTGCCGGCCCAGGTGGCCGAGCGACGCGGCGAGGTCGGCGGGGCCGACGAGGACGGCGCCGACGCCGTCCGTGCCGGCGATGGCGGCGGCGTCGTCGATCGCGGCGCGCGTCTCGAGCTGGACGACGAGCGTGATGCCCTCGTCCGCGCCGCCCAGGTAGCCGGGCACGCGGCTCCAGCGCGACGAGCGGGCGAGCGCGCTGCCGACGCCGCGCACGCCGGCCGGCGGGTACCGCACGGCGCGGACGGCGGCCTCGGCCTCGGCGGCGGAGTCGACCATGGGGACCAGCACGTTGGTGGCGCCGAGGTCGAGCACCCGCTTGAGGCCCACCGGGTCGCCGGACGGGACGCGCACCAGCGTCGCGACCGGGTACGCGGCGGTGGCCTGGAGCTGCGCGAGGACGTCTCTGAGGTCGTTGGGCCCGTGCTCGCCGTCGACGAGCACGACGTCCAGGCCGCTGCCGGCCAGGAGCTCCGCGGCGACGGGGCTGCCCATCGAGGACCAGGCACCGACGAGGGGGCGTCCCTCGTCCGCGGCCTCGGCGAGCATCGCGGCGAGCGAGCGGTCGGTGGTCGGTCCGTCGGTCAGACGAAGCGGCATGTCACGGCCCCCAGGGTCCCGTAGTCGGCGTGCACGGTGTCGCCGGGGTGCACCCACGTGGGGCGGGTGAACGACCCGGCCAGGACGGTCTCGCCGGCGGCGAGCGAGTCGCCGTGCGCCGCCAGCTTGTTCGCGAGCCAGGCGACGCCCGCGGCGGGGTGCCCCAGCACGCCGGCGGCGACGCCCGTCTCCTCGATGGTCTCGTTGCGGTACAGCAGGGCGGACACCCAGCGCAGGTCGACGTCGTCGACCCGCACGGGCCGCCCGCCCACCACCATGGCACCCATGGCGGCGTTGTCGCTGATGGTGTCGACGATGGTGCGTCCCGGCATCTCGACGCGCGCGTCGAGGATCTCCAGGGCCGGCACGACGCGGTCGGTGGCGCGCAGCACGTCGGTGACGGTGGTCCCGGGGCCCTCGAGCGGCGACGCGAGCACGAACGCCAGCTCCACCTCGACCCGCACGTTCGAGTACCGGGCGTGCTCCACGACGCTGCCCGACTCCAGCACCATGTCGTCGAAGATGACGCCGTAGTCCGGCTCGGTGATGCCGGTCGCGGCCTGCATGGCCTTCGACGTCAGGCCGATCTTGTGCCCGACGACGCGGCGGCCGCGCGCCTCCCCGCGCTCGCGCCACGTGCGCTGCACGGCGTACGCGTCCGCGACCGTCATCCCCTCGTGCCGCGCGGTGAGCAGCGGCACGGGGGTGCGGGTGCGGTCGGCCTCGGCGAGCTCGTCGGCGACGGCGACGACGGCGTCGTCGTCGAGGGTGCGCTCGCCGTCGGCCCCCGTCACAGGGTGGCTCCCAGCTTGAACCCCTGCACGCCGCCGCCGTCGGCGTCGTCCCGGCGGGTGTAGGAGAACCCGTCGGCGCCGACGGTCACCTCCATCTCGGAGTCGTCGGTGCGGGCGACGACGGGCTGCGGGTTGCCGTCGAGGTCCAGCACGAGGGACGCCTCGGTGTACCAGCTCGGCACGACGGGGTTGCCCCACCAGTCGCGGCGCTGGTTGTCGTGCACGTCCCAGGTGACGACGGGGTTGTCCGGGTCGCCGGTGTAGTAGTCCTGCGTGTAGATCTCGACGCGGTGCCCGTCGGGGTCGCGCAGGTACAGGTAGAACGCGTTCGAGACGCCGTGCCGGCCCGGACCGCGCTCGATGGCGTCGGAGCGCCGCAGCGCGCCGAGCTTGTCGCAGATGGCGAGGATGTTGTGCTTCTCGTGCGTCGCGAACGCCACGTGGTGCATGCGCGGGCCGTCGCCGCCGGTCATGGCGGTGTCGTGCACGGTGGGCTTGCGGCGCATCCACGCCGCGTAGACCGTCCCGGCGTCGTCCTGGATGTCCTCCGTGACGCGGAAGCCCAGGTCCTGCATGAACTTCACGGCCCGCGGAACGTCCGGGGTGACCTGGTTGAAGTGGTCCAGCCGCACCAGCTCGCCGGGGGTGTGCAGGTCGTAGCGCCACGACAGCCGCTCGACGTGCTCCGTGGCGTAGAAGAACTCGTACGGGAAGCCGAGCGGGTCGACGACGCGCACCGACTCGCCGATGCCCTTCGTGAAGCCGCCCGGCTCGCGCCGCACCTCGCAGCCGAGCTCGGTGTAGAAGGCGACGGCCTTGTCGAGGTCCTCCGGCGTGCGCACGCGGTAGGAGAAGGCGGCGACGGCGGCCACCTCGCCCTGGCGCAGCACCAGGTTGTGGTGGATGAACTCCTCGGTGGAGCGCAGGTAGATGCTCTGCTCGTCCTCCTCCGTGACGTACAGGCCCAGCACGTCGACGTAGAACGCGCGGGAGGCCGCGAGGTCCGTGACGACGAGCTCCATGTACGCGCAGCGCAGGATGTCGGGCGCGGGGCTGGACGGCGTGGCGATCGGGTGGTCCGAGTGGATCGGCGCCTCCTGGCTCACGTAGAAGCCGGAGGAGGTGAGGGTGCGGTCGTTGAGGTGCGTCATTGCAGCGTCCTAAGGGGAGGGCGGTTCACTTGCCGAACGTGGGGTTGTGGACCTTGCCGAGCGTGATGTGCACGGCCTGCTGGTCGGTGTAGAAGTCGATGGAGCGGTACCCGCCCTCGTGGCCGAGGCCGGAAGCCTTGACGCCGCCGAACGGGGTGCGCAGGTCGCGCACGTTGTTCGAGTTCAGCCAGACCATCCCGGCCTCGACGGCCTGGGAGAAGTTGTGGGCCCGCTTGAGGTCGTTGGTCCAGATGTACGCCGCGAGCCCGTACTTCACACCGTTGGCGAGCTCGAGCGCCTCGGCCTCCGTGTCGAAGGGCGTGATCGCGACGACGGGCCCGAAGATCTCCTCCTGGAAGATCCGGGCGTCGGGCTTCACGTCCGCGAAGACCGTGGGGGCCACGAAGTTCCCCGTCTCGAAGCCCTCGGGGCGCCCGCCGCCGGCGACGAGCCGGCCCTCGGTCCTGCCCAGCTCGACGTAGCTCATGACCTTGTCGAAGTGCTCGGGGTGCACGAGCGCGCCCACCTCGGTGTCCTTCTCGTGCGGGTACCCGACGCGCACGCGCTTCGCCTGGGCGGCGTACCGCTCGACGAACTCGTCGTAGACGGCGCGCTCCACGAGGATGCGGGAGCCGGCCGTGCAGCGCTCGCCGTTGAGGGAGAAGACGCCGAAGATCGTCGCGTCGATCGCGGCGTCGAGGTCGGCGTCGGCGAAGACGACGGCGGGGGACTTGCCGCCGAGCTCCATCGACAGGCCCTTGAGGTACGGGGCGGCGTTGCCGAAGATCAGCTGGCCCGTGCTGCTCTCGCCGGTGAAGGAGATGAGCGGCACGTCGGGGTGCTTGACCAGCGCGTCGCCGGCCTCCTCGCCCAGGCCGTTGACGAGGTTGAACACGCCCTGGGGCAGCCCGGCCTCCTCGAAGATCCCGGCCCACAGCGACGCGGACAGCGGCGTGAACTCGGCCGGCTTGAGCACCACGGTGTTGCCGGTGGCGAGCGCGGGGGCGAGCTTCCACGACTCGAGCATGAACGGCGTGTTCCACGGGGTGATGAGCCCGGCGACGCCGATGGGCTTGCGGTTGACGTAGTTGATCTGGCGGCCGGGCACCTTGTAGGTGTCGTCGGCCTGCGCCACGACCAGGTCCGCGAAGAAGCGGAAGTTCTCGGCGGCGCGGCGCGCCTGGCCGAGGGCCTGCGTGATCGGCAGGCCGGAGTCGAAGGACTCCAGCTCGGCGAGGCGGGCGTCGCGCGACTCCACGAGGTCGGCGATCCGGTGCAGCACCCGCGAGCGCTCGCGGGGCAGCATCCTCGGCCACGGGCCCTCGGTGAACGCGCGGCGGGCGGCGGCGACGGCGGCGTCGACGTCGGCCTGCTTGCCCGCGGCGGCCCGGAGGTAGGTCTCGTTCGAGACCGGGTCCAGCACGTCGAAGGTGGCGCCGTCGACGGAGTCGACGAAGCGGCCGTCGATGTAGTGCCGGATCGCGGTGGGCAGGTCGGCGGGGCGGTGCCCGTTCCTGGTGTGGGTGCTGGCATCCGGTGCGTGGCTGGTCATCGCTGGACCTCCGTGGCCTTGTGGGACAGATGGTGGGACGCCTGGCGGGCGAGCACGGCGTCGAGGGTGGTGGTGCGGTGGCGGCGGGCGGCGAGCTCGACCTCTTCCGGGGTGGCGTCGCCGGCCTGGAGCCGCACGACGAGGTCGAGGATCCGGTCGTGCTCGGCGACGGACTCCCGGGCGCGGCCGGGGACGAACGAGAACGACGAGTCGCGCAGCACGGTCATGCGCCGCCAGCCGCGGTGCACGAGGTCGAGCACGTGCGGGTTGGGGCACGGCTCGAACAGGACGGCGTGGAACTCGAGGTTGAGCTCCGTGAACCGGTGCGGGTCGAAGTCGGCGAGGCACTCGCGCATCCGCTCGTTGACCGCGCGCGCGGCGTCGAGCTGCGCGGCCGACAGGTGCGGCGCCGACAGCGCGGTGGCGAAGCCCTCGACCAGCGCGAGCGTCTCCATCGTGTGCTGGTACTCGGTCTCCTTGATGAGGGCGACCTGGGCGCCGACGTTGCGCTCGAACGTCACGAGCCCCTCGGCCTCCAGGCGGCGGATCGCCTCGCGCACCGGCACCACGGACATGTCGAGCTCGCCCGCGAGCTGTGCCAGCACCAGCCGGTAGCCGGGCACGAAGCGCCCGTCCTCGATCCGCTCGCGCAGGTACGCGTACGCGCGCTGGGACTTGCTCACGGCGGTCGACGTCGTCGGGACGGTCATCCGGCACCCCCGGCGGTCTCGCGCTCGTACCGTGCCCGCCACTCGGCGTTCATGGGGAACAGCCCGTCGACGGGGGCGCCGGCCGCGACCTGCCGCGCGACCCACGCGTCGGCGGCCTCCTGGGCCTCGGACTCGGCGAGCACCTCCTCGACGAGCGCGGGCGGGATGACGAGGACGCCGTCCCCGTCGCCCACGACGACGTCGCCCGGCTGCACCGAGGCGCCGCCGCAGGCGACGGTCACGTCGGTCTCCCACGGCACGTGCTTGCGGCCGAGGACGGACGGGTGCGGGCCCTGGGAGAAGACGGGGATGCCGATCTCGGCCACGGCGTCGGCGTCGCGCACCCCGCCGTCCGTGACGATCGCGGCCGCGCCGCGCACGTGGGCGCGCAGGGCGAGCACGTCGCCCACGGTGCCGGTGCCGCGCTCGCCACGCGCCTCGACGACGATCACCTCGCCCGGCCCGACGGCGTCGAACGCGCGCTTCTGCGCGTTGAAGCCTCCGCCGTGGGAGGCGAAGAGGTCGGGGCGGAACGGGATGAGCCGCAGCGTGCGGGCGGTGCCGACGAACCGGTCGCCCGGGTGGTTGCCGTGCACGCCCTCGACGAAGACGTCGGTGTAGCCGCGCTTGCGCAGCGCCGCCGACAGCGTCGCGACCGCGACGCCCGCGAACCGCTCGCGGTGGGCGTCCGTGAGGACGAAGGCGGGCTCGGGCTCCGGCGCGGGGGTGCCCCAGGCCTCGGCGCGCTGCGTCTCGTCCACGGCCGGCGTCGAGCCGAAGTCGCCGAACGCGTGCGTCCCGGCGGTGACGGTGGTGACGAGGCGGCCGCTGGACAGTGTCCCCGAGGCGCTGGCGCCGGGTGCCTCCGGGGCGTCCACCTCGACCTCGACGACCTGCCCGGGGCCGACGACGGACGAGCCCGCCGGGGTGCCGGTGAGGATCACGTCGCCGGGCTCGAGCGTGAGGTGCTGGGACAGGTCCGCGACGAGGCGGCCGAAGTCGAACAGGAGCGTGCCGGTGGAGTCGTCCTGGACGAGCTCGCCGTCCACCCAGGTGCGCACCCGCAGGCCCGCGGGGTCGACGGCCGACGCGGGGATCCAGCGGGGGCCGAGCGGCGTGTAGCCGTCGCCGCCCTTGTTGCGCAGGTTGGAGCCCTTGTCGGCGGCGCGGAGGTCGTAGAGGCCGAAGTCGTTCGCCGCGGTGACGGCGTCGACGTGCGACCAGCCGTCGGCGGGGGAGACCCAGCGCGCGGCGGTGCCGATGCGGATCGCGACCTCGCCCTCGAAGGCGAGGAGCTCGGTGCCCAGCGGGCGCTCGATCGTGCCGCCCGTCGCGGCGAGCGACGAGCCGGGCTTGAGGAAGTAGGACGGCTGGTGCGGCGTCCGGCCCCGCTGCGCTGCGCGGGACGGGTAGTTCAGGTGGACGGCGATGATCTTGCCGGGCTTGGGCTGGTCGTCGGTGACCACGGGCACCCCACTGTCGGTCGAGGCTGTCATGTCGTATCTCGGATGATATACGATCTCGCGAACTGCACCACCCCCCCGCGGACTGACAGAGAGGTCTTCCGGACATGACCACCGGCATCGCAGCCACCCCCAGCGACACCGAACGTCGCGAGCTCCGTCGGGTCGCCTTCGCGACCGTCATCGGCACCACCATCGAGTGGTACGACTTCTTCCTCTACGCCAGCGCGGCAGGCCTGGTGTTCGGCACGCTGTTCTTCGAGCCCGCCGGCCCGGGCGCGGCGACCCTGCTGTCGTTCGCGACGGTGGGGATCAGCTTCCTGTTCCGCCCGCTCGGCGCCTTCCTCGCCGGCCACTTCGGCGACCGGATCGGCCGCAAGGCGATGCTCGTCGTCACCCTCATCCTCATGGGCGGCGCCACCACGCTCATCGGCGTGCTGCCGACCTACGACACGATCGGTATCGCGGCCCCCGCGCTGCTCGTGCTGCTGCGCATCCTCCAGGGCCTGTCGACCGGCGGCGAGTGGGGCGGGGCCGTCCTCATGGCCGTCGAGCACGCCCCCGACGGCCGCCGCGGACGCATGGGCGCGTTCCCGCAGATCGGCGTGCCCATCGGCCTGCTGCTGGCCTCCGGCGTGCTCGCCCTCATGACCGGCTTGATCTCGCCCGGCGACGCGTTCGTCCAGTGGGGGTGGCGCATCCCGTTCCTGCTGAGCGTGGTGCTCATCGTGGTGGGGATCGTCGTGCGGCGGTCGGTCGAGGAGAGCCCGGTCTTCCTCGAGATCGCCGAGAAGAAGGCGGCGGCGAAGACGCCGATCCTCACCCTGTTCCGCAGGCACTGGCTGCTGGTGCTGCTCGCCGCCCTCACGTTCGCGGGCAACAACGCCGCGGGCTACATGACCACCGGCGGCTACCTGCAGAACTACGCGACGACGCCGATCGCCGACGGCGGGCTGGTCGGCATGGACCGCACGCCGGTGCTGCTCGCCGTGGCCGGCGCGTCCGTCGTCTGGCTCGTGTGCACCTTCGCCGCCGGCGCGGTCTCCGACCGGATCGGGCGCCGGAACACCTACATCATCGGGTGGGTGGCGTTCCTCGCCACCGTGTTCCTGCTCTTCCCGCTGGTGAACACCGGCAACCCGTGGCTGCTGTTCCTCGGCGTGTCGCTCTTCGCGATCGGCAACGGGTTCACGTACGGCCAGCAGGCGGCCTACTTCGCGGAGCTGTTCCCGGCGTCGATCCGGTACTCCGGCGTGTCCATCACCTACGCGATCGGTGCGATCCTGGGCGGCGCGTTCGCCCCGACCATCGCGGCCTGGCTCGTGCAGACCACCGGGACGGCGACGTCCGTCGCGTTCTACATCGCGGGCGTCATGGTGGTGGCGTTCGCCGCCACGCTGCTGCTGCGCGACCGCACCGGCATCCCGCTCGGCCCCGAGCACGAGGACGAGCAGGCGGCCAGCCCGATCTACGGGGTCTCGCGGGCCTGACGACGGCGGAGGGGCCCGGTCACCGCAGCTTCTTGCGCACGCTGAGGTACTTGCTCTCGGTGGCCGGGCCCCAGGTGCCGGTGGCGGACACTCCCACCACCCGCTGCAGGGCGGCGACCGCCTTGTCGTGCGCGGCGCGGGACTTCGGGCCCCACTTGCCGTCCGCGGTGACGCCCACCGCGCGCTGCGCCGTCTTCACGCCGTAGGGGAACTTCGTCCCGTGCATGCGGGAGGCGGCGCGGATCGCCTGCAGGCGCTGGTCGGTGCTCGGGCCCCACAGGTTGTCGCGCTGGGCCAGGGGGAAGTGGGCCACCTGCTGCAGCCGCTGCGTCGTGCGTGAGCCCGCCGGCGCGAGCACGGTGCCCCGGCCGTAGTTCGACGTCGTGCCGACGTCGACGTGCACGTGGTTGCGGTGGCTGGCGGCCGACCCGACCGTCCCGTCCCGCGCGTAGATCACGCCGAGGCCCATCGAGTCCGCCACCTTGATCGCGGTCCGCGCCCGGGTGCGCTCCGAGGAGGGCGCCCCGGCGGGGCCGTAGTTGAGGTCCGCCGCCAGGCCGTCGTAGTGCCAGGAGTTCTTGGAGTGCGCCCCGCGGGTCACGCCGCCGTACGACGGGTGCTCGGAGACCCGGAACCCGTAGGCCCGAGCCCAGCTCAGGTAGTGCCGGAGCATCGTGGACGAGCTCTTCTGGCGCCCGATCCCCAGGGCCAGAGGGCCCTCGGCGGGGCGCGCGGCCGCGCCCGAGCGCTCGGGCGCCTGGGGTGTGGCGACCACGGGCGTCGCGCCGAGCGGGGCGAGCAGGACGGCGCAGACGCCGGCGGCCGCGAGGCGTCTGTGCGGCCTGTCGGCGCGGTGGGCGCGGGCGGGGACGGTCGGTCGTGAGCTCATGGCACCTCGCTCCTCGGCGTGACGACGAAGGGCTCCGATGCACCTGGTCGCCCTGGGCCACCATGCATGCGCATCGACGGTTCTGCCAGGCGACCGTGTCCCCTCAGCCGCCGAGGGCCTCCCGCACGGCGCTCGCCGAGGCGGTGAGGCGGGCGGCGATCTGCGCGTGGTCGAGCGGGCTGGCGACGTGCACGACGGCGACGGCGGCGGGCCCGCGACCGCGCAGCGCCAGCGGCACCGCGACCGACTCCAGGCTGGGGATCACCTCGTCGTGGCTGGTGGCGAAGCCGCGCTCCGCGGCCTGCGCGACCGTGGCGTGCAGCGCCTCGGGGGCACCCGCGGGCCACTGCGCGGGCGGGAGCAGCGTGAGGATCGCCTTGCCGGGCGCGCCCACCGTGACCGGGTGCCGGGTGCCCGGGCGCTGCGCCACAGGGGCGACGGCGTGCCGCGGCTCGACGCTGACGAGCGTCACGCACTCGTCGTGGTCGAGGACGGCGAGGAAGCACGTCATCCCCAGCTCGTTCGCGACGGCGGTGAGCTCGGGCAGCGCCTCGGCCTGCAGGTCGTGGGCGACGCCCGCGGCCAGGGCGGCCATCCGCGCGCCGAGCACGACGCCCCCGTTCGCGTCGCGGACCACGAGCCCGTGGTGCTCCAGGGTGCGCAGCAGCCGGTACGCGATCGAGCGGTGGACGCCGAGCGTCGCGGCGACGTCGTCGATGGTCAGGGGCGCGCGGGCGTCGGCGAGGACCTCCAGGATGCGGATGCCGCGGCTGAGGGTCTGCGACGGCGGGGAGCCTGCGTCGGGCATCGTCGTCCTTCCGGTGGGCTACGCTGCATTCAATAGTAGAACGTCGTGTTCGAATATAGAACACGAACGCAGCGAACGCCACGCCCGACACGGAGGTCGAGCGGCGCATCGACGACGATGAGGAGAGCTCGTGCAGTTCCACCACCACGGTTACGTCTCCGGCGACCCGCGGGTGCTGCCGCCCGCCGGCACGGGCGTGGACCGGCCCGACGAGCTGCCCGACGAGGTCGACGTCCTCGTCGTCGGGTCGGGGCCGGCGGGCATGCTGCTCGCCGCGCAGATGTCGCGGTACCCCGGCGTCACGACCCGCCTCATCGAGAAGCGTGAGGGGCGGCTGGTGCTCGGTCAGGCCGACGGCATCCAGCCGCGCAGCGTCGAGACGTTCGACGCGTTCGGCTTCGCGGAGCGGATCGTCGCCGAGGCCTACAACATCGGCTGGATGAACTTCTGGGGCCCGGACCCGGAGAACCCCCGGAACATCGTGCGCACCTCGCGCACCGAGGACTACGGCCTCAAGATCAGCGAGTACCCGCACCTCATCGTCAACCAGGCGCGCGTGCTCGACTACTTCGCCGAGGCCGCCGCGCTGGGCCCCGCCCGCATCGTGCCCGACTACGGCGTCGAGTTCGTCGGCCTCACCGTGCACGACGGCGACGAGTACCCCGTCGAGGTGCGCGTCCGGCACGTGGGCGGCGAGCGCGCGGGGGAGGAGCGGACCGTCCGCGCCAGGTACGTCGCCGGCTGCGACGGCGCCCGCAGCGCGGTGCGCGAGGCGATCGGCCGCAGGCACGTCGGCGAGTTCGCGGCGCACGCCTGGGGCGTGATGGACGTGCTCGTCAACACGGACTTCCCCGACTGGCGCACCAAGTGCGCGATCAACTCGGAGGCCGGGAACATCCTGCTCATCCCGCGCGAGGGCGGATACCTCTGCCGCGTGTACGTGGACCTCGGCGAGGTCGCCGCGGACGACCACCACCGGGTGCGCAGCACGCCGGTCGAGGAGATCGTCCGTCGCGCCAACGAGATCCTCACGCCCTACGCCCTCGACGTGAAGGAGGTGGCCTGGCACAGCGTGTACGAGGTCGGCCACCGTGTCACGGACAAGTTCGACGACGTGCCCGACGGCGAGGAGCACCGCATCCCGCGCGTCTTCCTCACCGGCGACGCCTGCCACACCCACAGCGCCAAGGCCGGGCAGGGGATGAACGTGTCGATGCAGGACGGGTTCAACCTGGGCTGGAAGCTCGGGTCCGTGCTCACCGGCCTCAGCCCCGAGTCGCTCCTCGCCACCTACTCGGCCGAGCGGCAGCCCGTCGCGCAGCAGCTCATCGACTTCGACCGGGAGTGGTCGAGCCTCATGGCCCGCAAGCCCGAGGAGATCTCCGACCCGCAGGAGCTGGCCCACCACTACCTCGCGACGTCGGAGTTCCCCTCCGGCTTCATGACGCAGTACGGGCCGTCGTCGATCGTGGCGGGCGGCGCCCGGCAGGAGCTGGCCACCGGGTTCCCGCTCGGCAAGCGGTTCAAGTCCGCCGAGGTGACGCGGGTGTGCGACGGCAACGCCGTGCACCTCGGCCACCACGCCAAGGCCGACGGCCGGTGGCGGGTCTACGCGTTCGCCGACGCGGCCGCGCCGGGCGAGGGCTCCGCGCTGGCCGCGTGGGCGGCCTGGATGGCGTCCTCCGAGTCACCCGCCTCCCGGTTCACGCCCGAGGGGGCCGACGTCGACGCCGTCCTCGACGTGAAGGTCGTCTACCAGCAGGGCTTCCAGGACGTCGACCTCGCCGCCGTGCCCGGCGTGTTCCTCCCGCGGACCGGCCCGCTGGGCCTCACGGACTGGGAGAAGGTGTACGCCGCCGGGCCCACCGTGTGGACCGCGGACGACATCTTCGCGGAGCGCGGGCTGTCCCGCGACGGCGTGGTCGTCGTCGTGCGCCCCGACCAGTACGTGGCGCACGTGCTGCCCCTCGACGCCACCGACGAGCTGGCCGAGTTCTTCGCCGGGGTGTTCGTGGGCCGTTGACGACCAGCCGGCCTTGCGCCGGTTGGTACCGTCCGAGCCATGCTCGTCCGCCATCGTGGTGCCACGCCCACCGTCGACCCGTCGGCGTACGTCGCGCCGACGGCGGTGCTGATCGGCGACGTGCACGTCGCCGCCGGCGCGCGGGTGCTGCACGGCGCCGTCCTGACCGCGGAGGACGGCGCCGTCGTCGTCGGCCGCGACACCGTGGTGATGGAGCAGGCGCTCGTGCGCGGCCGCCGCGGCCACGACGCGCGGCTGGGGGACGCCGTGCTGGTGGGTCCGCACGCCCACGTGAACGGCAGCACGGTCGAGGACGAGGCGTTCGTCGCGACCGGGGCGGCGCTGTTCCCCGGCAGCCGGATCGGGGCCGGCGCCGAGGTGCGCATCCACGGGGTGGTGCAGGTCAACACCGTGCTCCCGCCCGGTGCGCTCGTCCCGATCGGCTGGGTCGCCGTGGGCGACCCGGCCCGGATCCTGCCGCCCGGGAGCCACGACGAGATCTGGGCCGTGCAGCGCGAGCTCGACTTCCCGGGGACGGTCTACGGGACGGCGCGGGACACGCCGATGCGCGAGACGATGCGGCGCCAGTCCGAGTTCTACGGCGCGCACCGCGACGACGAGGTGCTGCCGGAGTGACGCACCGGAACCACCCCGCGACCGCCTGATCCCGGGCCGCCGTCACGGCAGGACGACAGGGTCGTGCGGGCGGGCGAGACACGTCCGCACGCGCGACGACGCGGCGTCGTGCCGATACTGGTGGGCGACCCAGGAAGCGCCCAGCGGCCGAGGAGGCCCCGCGATGGCAGACCTGATGATCGACTACATCACCTCCCTCGACGGATTCGGGTCCGCCGACGGGTGGCCCGGCCTGTGGGGGATGGGCGGTCCGGACTACTTCGCGTTCCTCGAGGAGGACGGCCGGCAGGAGTACACGACGCTGCTGGGCGCCACGACCTACCGGCTGTTCGCGAGCTTCGCCGAGACCGGCGAGGAGGAGCTGGCCGAGGTCACCGCGCGCCCGAAGGTCGTGTTCTCTAGCACCCTCACCGAGCCGCTGGGGTGGGCGAACACGACGCTGGTCGCCGGCGACGCCGTCGAGGCGGTGCGCGCCATGAAGCAGGACGACGTCCCCCTGCGGACGATCGGCAGCCCCGGCCTCGCCCGCTCGCTGCTCGTCGCGGGACTCGTCGACCGCGTCCGCGTCGTGGTGTTCCCCGTCGTCAACGGCACCACCGGCCACGACCGCCTGTACGACGGCTGGCCCGACGTCCGGCTGGAGCTGCTCGACAGCCGCACCCTCGACGGTCGGCTGCAGCTCCTCGAGTACGCGCCGACCGTGCTGGACGGGCCGCCCGGCGTGGGCTGAGACGCTCGCCGGCGGTGCCGGTGCCCTCTCAGCGGGTGCGGTTCACCCGCAGGATCTCCTCCTGGTACGGCGCGACGACGGTGGGCGACACGCGGCAGTCGAGCATGAGGAACCGGCGCTGGTCGACGGGCTCGAGCGCCCAGGTGCCGAGGCGGTCGAGGTCGGCGAGCCGGCGCACGACGACGCCCTCCGCGCCGACGGCGGCGGCCAGCGCGGCGAAGTCGGTCTCGGGGATGCGCATGGGCTCCTCGGCGAGGCCCTGGCGGCCGTAGACGTGCACCTCGGCGCCGTAGACGGCGTCGTTCCACACGACGGCGACGCCGCGGCCGCCGGCGGTGCGCACCGCGGTCTCGAGGTCGGCCAGGGCCATGAGCCCGCCGCCGTCGCCGGTGGTGAGCACGACGGTGGCGTCGGGCTGGGCGGCGGCGGCGCCCGCGACGCTGGGGAAGCCGAGCCCGATGGACTGGAAGGCGGTGCCGACCATCATCATCCGGTCGGGCGACGCCACGGGCCAGTACATGTTGGCCCAGCCGATGAAGTGGCCGCCGTCGGAGACGACCACCCGGTCGGCGGGGAGCAGCGCGCCGACGCGGCTCGCGACGCCGCGGGGGTCGAGCCGCCCGTCGGCGGCGAGGCCGTCCGCGGGCCCGGTGTCGTAGGTGCGGGCGGCGGCGACGCCCACGGAGTCGCGCCAGCCCGACGGGGCGGCGTCGAGGGCGCGCAGCTCGTCGAGCAGCGCGCGGGTCACGAGCGCGGCGTCCCCGCGGACGAACGAGCCCACGTGGCGGTGCGTGGCGGCCTGCGCCGTGTCGACCTGGACCACGCGGGTGCCGGGGGAGAAGAGCTCGCCGAACCGCATCGTGAACTGGTTGAGCGACGCGCCCACGACGACGGCGACGTCCGCCTCGCGGACCAGGGCCATCGCGCCGTCGGCGCCGAACCCGCCGGCGACGCCGAGGTCGTACCGCGCGTCGGGGAAGACGCCGCGGCCCAGCGCCGTCGTGGCGGTCAGGGCCCCGGTCGCGGCGGCGAGCTCGCCCAGGGCCTCGCCCGCGCCGGCGAGCCAGGCGCCGCGGCCCGCGAGGAGCAGCGGGCGCTCGGCCTGGGCGAGGGCGTGCGCGAGGTCGGTGATCGCGGCGGCGTCGAACGGGCCGGCGGGTGCGAGCGGGCCGGGGAGGGCGGGCTCGGGCGCGTCGGGGACCGGGCCCGCCTCGAGCGCGGCGACGTCGTAGGGGATGGCCAGCACGACGGGCACGCGGTAGGTGAGCGAGTGCTCGACCGCGATGACGGTGGTCGCGGCGGCGTCCGCGCGCCCGACGGTATAGGTGCGCGCGCCGACGGCGGCGGCCAGCGCGATCTGGTCCACGTCCCACGGGCGCGGTCCCGACGTCGGCTCGTCGCCCGCGAGCAGGACGAGCGGCACGCGGGCCTGCGCCGCCTCGGCCAGCGCGGTGAGGGTGTTGGTGAAGCCCGCGCCGTACGTGACGGTCGCGGCGGCGATGCGGCCGGACGCGCGGAAGTAGGCGTCGGCGGCGACGACTCCGCCGGCCTCGTGGCGGACGGCGGTGAACCGGGCGGGCGTGGTGCGCTCGACGTCGTCGAGGAACCAGGCGTTGCCGTTGCCCATCACGCCGAAGACGTGGTCGACGTGCTGGGCGAGGGTGCGGGCGACGTGGGCGGACACGGTGGGCACGGGGGCCTCCAGGGAACAGTGACGGATGTGGCGTGCGTCCGTATGTGTCCCGTGCGGTCCCGACGCCGGGTCCGACGTGCTGGCCGTGCAGCGGTGACTGCCGGTGACCGGGCTGCCGTGCGCCCCTTTTTCGAGCGCAAGGCGGCGCAGGTCCGCCTCGACGCCGCGAGTATATCCACGGGACCGGCGCGATCTCTGCCGGGGTCTTGTGGGCGCCCACCGTCAGGCGTAACTTACCGTAAGTGGCTACTGACGTATCCGGGTTCGCCGCGCTGGCGGACCCCACGCGGCGCGAGATCTTCGAGCGCGTCGCGGCGCGGCCGTCGTCGGTCGGGGAGCTGGCCGCCGGGCTGCCCGTGAGCCGCCCGGCCGTCTCGCAGCACCTCCGCGTGCTCAAGGACGCCCGGCTGGTCGCCGACGAGGCCGTCGGCACCCGCCGCGTCTACCGCGCCGACCCCGCGGGGCTCGCGATGCTCCGCGAGTACCTGGAGCTGTTCTGGCGGCGCTCGCTCGCCACGCTTGCCTCCGTCGCAGAGGAGACCTCCCATGACCACGCCGACCCGACCTGACCCGACCCGATCCGGCACCGAGGCCTCCCCGGTCTCCGTCGCCGTGGACGTCGCGGCACCGGTCGAGCACGTCTTCGACGTGTTCACGCGTCGGACGTCGACCTGGTGGGACGCCGCCCACCACCTGCTCGACGGCACCGTCGCCATGGACGTCGAGCTCCGGCCCGGCGGCTCGATCACCGAGGTCGACGCCGCGGGGAACCGCTGCACGATCGGCCGCGTGCTCGTCGTCGAGCGGCCGGCGCGGTTCGCCTTCACGTGGGACGTGTCCCCGCGCTGGGAGGTCGAGACCGACCCCGCACGGTGCAGCGAGGTGCACGTCGCGTTCACGGCGCTCGACGACGGACGCACCCGCGTCGTCCTCGAGCACCGCCACCTCGAACGCCACGGCGGCGGCTGGGAGGGGATGCGGGACGCCGTCGGCGGCGCCGACGGCTGGGCCGTCGACGTGCGACGCCTGGCGGAGGTCGCGGGCGCCTGACGGCTACCGGTCGAGGAACAGCTCGACCACCGGCACGGCGACGTCCGGCCGCGCGGTGGGCAGGTGCAGCGTCAGGGTGCCGGGCGGCTGCCCGCCGGGGATCGTGTTGAACGCCTTCTGGTCCGGGTCGGTGCGGCTGGTGCGCAGCTCGGAGCCGTCGTGCAGCAGCTGGGCGTAGCCCACCCGGTCGGCGAGGTCGCGCAGGTGGACGTGACCGAAGGGCCACGCGAACAGGTGCAGGTACAGGCGGTCGTCGCGCTGCGTGAGCACGACGCCGGGCGGCAGCCCCGGCGCGACGGCGGCGGCGAGCTCGGGGTCGGCGGGGCCGGCACCCGTGATCGACCGGCCGTGCAGCCGCGTCCACGCACCGAGCGCGGCGAGGGTGGCGGCGTCACGCGGGGGGATCGCGCCGCGCCCGTCCGGGCCGACGTTCAGCAGCAGGTTGCCGCCCTTGGACACGGTGTCCACGAGCATGCGCACCAGCAGGTCCGGGTCCTTGAACTTCGTGTTGTCGCGGTCGTAGCCCCAGCTGCCGTTGAGGGTCTGGCAGGCCTCCCAGACGACGAGCTCGCCGCCGTCGTCGCGCATCGGCTCGGCGGGCTGGTACTGCTCGGGCGTGACGAGGTCGCCGGGGATGCCGAGGCGGTCGTTCACCACCGCCTGCGGCTGGAGCTCGCGGACCATGGCGAGCAGGCCCTCGGCGTCCCAGTCCTCGGGGCGCTTGCCCGGCCAGCCGCGCCGGTCGCGGGTGTCGGTGAAGTCGAAGAAGACGTAGTCCACCGGGCCGTAGCCGGTGAGCAGCTCGCGCACCTGGGCGTGCAGGTACTCGCGGTAGCGGGCCATGTCGCGGCCCTCGTTGAGCGCGTGGGCGTCGGGGTCGTCGCGGCGCGGGTGGTCGGCGTCGACGGTGTAGTCGGGGTGGTGCCAGTCGAGGAGCGAGTGGTACAGCCCGAGCCGCAGCCCCTCGGCGCGCACGGCCTCGGCCAGCTCCGCCACGAGGTCGCGCCCGCGGGTGCGGGCGATGCTGTAGTCGCTGACCGCGGAGTCCCACAGGGCGAAGCCGTCGTGGTGCTTGGTGGTCAGCACCACGTACTTCATGCCGGCGTCCTTGGCGGCGCGGACGAGGGCGCGCGCGTCGAACAGGTCCGGGTCGAACACCTCGGCGTAGCGTGCGTACTGCTCGACGGTCATGCGCTCGAAGCTCATCACCCACTCGTGCCGGGCGGCCGCGGAGTAGAGGCCGAAGTGCACGAAGAGGCCGAAGCGGGCCTCAGTGAACCACGCCTGCTCGGGGCGCAGGGGCGGGGCGGCCGTGGTCATGCGGATCACTCCTCGTCGAGCGGGCGGGTCCGGCTCGGAGCCGGTCGAACAGCGCGCGCAGAGATATGACGTCTGTGCGGTGCGATCCGAGGATACTCGCCGATGCCGGGGCTGGCGCAAGCGGTCTGGACGCCTATACATTGGATGAATCAGTCTGCAGGCCGAGGGAGTCCGGATGTCCGACGTCGTCGTCGACGCGCACCACCACCTGTGGGTCCGCGCGCGGCACCCGCAGGACTGGATCGACCCCGCGACCATGGCCGCCATCGACGCCGACTTCACCCCGGCCGACCTGCCCGCCGCCGCCCACGGCGTCGACGCCACCGTCGTCGTGCAGAGCGTGAGCACCTGGGCCGAGACCGAGGACCTGCTCGACATCGCCGCCTCGCCCGAGGGGCGCGCGGCACGCATCGCGGGGGTCGTCGGCTGGGCCGACCTGTTCGACCCGGCGCTCGAGGACCGCCTCGCCGCGCTGCGCGACGGGCCGGGCGGCGACCGGCTCGCGGGGATCCGCACGATGGTGCAGGCCGAGGCCGACCCCGACTACCTGGACCGCCCCGACGTGCACGCCGGCATCGCCGTCGTCGGCGCCGCGGGCCTGCCGTTCGACCTCGTGGTCCGCGCGGACCAGCTCGCGTCGTGCGCCCGCCTCGCCGCGGCGCTCCCTGACACCCGGTTCGTGCTCGACCACCTGGCCAAGCCGCCCCTCGGTGCCGGCAACCCCGGCGCGGGCGACCTGAGCGCCTGGCGCCGCGACCTGGCGGCGCTCGCGGCCCGCCCGAACGTCGTCGCGAAGCTGTCCGGGCTGGTCACCGAGGCGCGCTGGGACTCGTGGACCACCGCGGACCTGCGCCCCGCCGCCGACCACGCGCTCGACGTCTTCGGCCCCGACCGCCTCCTGCTCGGCAGCGACTGGCCGGTCTGCCTGCTCGCGTCGGGCTACGGGCGCTGGCTCTCCACCGCCGACGAGCTGCTGTCCGGCCTCGCCCCCGACGAGCGCGCTGCCGTGCGCGGCCGCACCGCCGTCGCCACCTACG
Organism: Isoptericola sp. NPDC058082; assembly: GCF_042885055.1. NCBI lineage: Bacteria > Bacillati > Actinomycetota > Actinomycetes > Micrococcales > Promicromonosporaceae > Isoptericola > Isoptericola sp. NPDC058082. Next base: position 106,931 of record NZ_JBHVSQ010000007.1, read on the forward strand.
GCCTCGCGGTCGAGCACGTCACCACCACCCGCACGAAGGAGCACCCGTGAGCACCGCCCCCCTCGAGAACCCGCCGGAGTTCGCCGGCATCCGCGCGATCGTGACCGGCGGCGCGTCGGGCATCGGCGCGTCCGTCGTGCGCGCGCTGCTCGCGCGCGGTGCGCAGGTCGTCGCGATCGACCGCACGCGCGACGGCGTGCCCGACGGCGCGGGCTCCCAGGTCGCCGACGTCACCGACGACCCGGCCGTGCGCGCGGCCGTGGAGGGCGCGGCGGCGGAGATGGGCGGCATCGACGTCGTCGTGAACAACGCGGGCATCGGCGCGCAGGGCACGGTCGCGGACAACGACGACGCCGAGTGGCTGCGGGTGCTCGACGTCAACGTGCTCGGGATCGTGCGTGTGACACGGGCGGCGCTGCCGCACCTGCGGGCGTCGGAGCACGCGGCCGTCGTGAACACCGCGTCGATCGCGTCGTGGTCGGGGCTGCCGCAGCGCGCCCTGTACTCCGCGAGCAAGGGCGCCGTGCAGGCGCTGACCCTCGCCATGGCGGCCGACCACGTGCGCGAGGGCATCCGCGTCACCTGCGTGAACCCCGGCACCGTGGACACCCCGTGGGTGGGCCGCCTGCTCGACTCCGCCCCCGACCCCGCCGCCGAGCGCGCCGCGCTCGCGGCGCGCCAGCCCACCGGGAAGCTGGTGAGCCCGGAGGCCGTGGCGCACGCCGTCTGCTACCTCGCGAGCCCGCTCGCGACCGCCACCACCGGCACCGCGCTCGCCGTCGACGGCGGCATGCACGAGCTGCGGGTGCGCCCGCCGGAGCAGGCATGACCGCGATGCCCTCCCGGGAGGTCCGGGAGACGGGGGTCCGGCTGACCGGCCTCGGCTACGGCGCGGCACAGGCCGGCAACCTCTACCGGCAGACGACGGACGAGGAGACCCGGGCGGCGTTCGACGTCGCGTGGGAGGCCGGCGTGCGGTACTTCGACACGGCGCCGCACTACGGGCTCGGGCTGTCGGAGCGGCGCCTCGGGGCGAGCCTGGCCGGCCGCCCGCGGGACGAGTACGTCGTGTCGACGAAGGCGGGGCGCCTGCTGGTGCCCTCCCCGGAGACGGCGCACCAGAAGGACCCGGACATGTTCGACGTGCCCGCCGCCACGCGGCGGGTCTGGGACTTCTCCCGCGACGGGATCCTGCGGTCGCTCGAGGCCAGCCTGGAGCGCACCGGGCTCGACCGGGTCGACGTCGTGTACCTGCACGACCCGGACGACCACGAGGAGCAGGCGTTCGCCGAGGCGGTCCCCGCGCTGGTGGAGCTGCGCGAGCAGGGCGTCGTCCGCGCGATCGGGGCGGGGATGAACCAGTCGGCGATGCTCGCGCGGTTCGTCGCCGAGGCCGACGTGGACGTCGTGATGTGCGCCGGCCGGTTCACGCTGCTGGAGCAGCCCGCCCTGGCGGACCTGCTGCCGGCGGCCGTCGAGCGCGGCGCGGCCGTCGTCGTCGCCGGCGTCTACAACTCCGGGCTGCTGGCCCGCGCCGTCGTGCCCGACGACGCGACCTACGACTACGCGCCCGCCCCGGCCGCGCTGCTCGACCGCACCCGTCGCATCGCGCAGGTGTGTGCCGACCACGGAGCGACGCTGCCGGAGGCCGCGCTCGCCTACGTGCGCACGCACCCGGCCGTGGCGAGCACCGTCGTCGGGCTGCGCACCGCCGACCAGGTGCGGCAGGCCGTGGACCGGCACGCCGCCGTCGTCCCCACCGACCTGTGGACCGACCTGGTGGGCCAGGGACTGCTCGCCCCCGAGGCCCACCCCGACGCCTTCGCGTGACGCTCCGTCCGCACCGCCGCCCGCATGGCGGGACGGATGTGACCGGGACGCGACACGGGCGCATGATCGAGGCGCCCCCCAGAGAGAACAGAGGACATCGATGCAGCTGCTCCGCCTGGGCCCGGTGGGCCAGGAGATCCCCGCCGTCAGCAACGACGGCGCCACCTACGACCTGCGGCCGCTGACCGCCGACGTCGACGGCGGATTCCTCGCCGCCGACGGCATCGCGCGCACGCGCGCCGCCCTCGCCGCCGGCGAGCTGCCCGTGCTCGACGGCGCGGACGCCCTGCGCGTCGGGGCGCCGATCGCGCGACCCACCGCCGTCGTCTGCGTGGGCCAGAACTACGCCGCCCACGCGCGGGAGTCCGGCGCCGAGCCGCCGCGCCTGCCGATCATCTTCTTCAAGCACCCCAACACGGTGGTCGGCCCCGACGACACGGTGCCGATCCCGCCCGGCTCGGACAAGGTCGACTGGGAGGTCGAGCTCGCGATCGTCGTCGGGAAGCAGGCGAGCTACCTGCCGTCGGCCGACGCGGCGCTCGAGCACGTCGCCGGGTACACCGTGGTGGACGACGTGAGCGAGCGGGCCTGGCAGCTCGACGACTCGCTCGGCCAGTGGTCGAAGGGCAAGTGCGGCCCGGCGTTCCTGCCGACCGGCCCGGCGCTGGTGCCCGCCGACGAGGTGGACACCGCCGACCTGCGGCTGCGGTCGTTCGTCAACGGCGAGCCCCGGCAGGACTCGTCGACGACGGACATGATCTTCGGCGTCGCCGAGATCGTGCACCACCTGTCGCAGTACATGACCCTCGAGCCGGGCGACCTGATCTGCACCGGCACCCCCGAGGGCGTCGCGCTGTCCGGCCGGTTCCCGTACCTGGCCGACGGCGACGTCGTCGAGGTCGAGATCGACGGCGTCGGCCGGCAGCGGCACGCCTTCGCCGACGCCCAGGTCCCGGCGCGGGTCTGACGTCGTGCTGCGCTACGAGCTGTTGCACCCGGGCCTCGTCGCGGCGCTCGCCGCGGCGGGGCACGGGTCGCGGGTGCTGCTCGCCGACGCGAACTACCCGCACTCCACGGGCGCCCGCCCCGGCGCGGCGCGCGTCCACCTCAACCTGCGGCCGGGCCTGCTGACCGTGGACCAGGTGCTCGAGGTGCTGCTCGACGCCGTGCCCGTCGAGTCCGCCGCCGTCATGGTGCCCGGTGGCGTGGCGGGCGACGTCGTCGCCGCGGGGGAGGAGATCCCCGCGCACACCGGCTACCGGGCGATGCTCGGGGCCGACGTCGGCTGGGACGAGCTGGACCGCTTCGCGTTCTACGACGCCGCGCGGTCCGACGACGTCGCCCTGCTGGTCGCCACCGGCGACCAGCGCGTCTACGCCAACCTGCTGCTCACGATCGGGGTCCGGTCCCCGTCCGCGTAGCGTCGTCGAGGGGCTCCGCCGGGTCGGCGTCGACGAAGTCGACCAGCATGTCGAAGCTCATCATCTCGAAGATGTCGCGGACCAGCTGCGGAGCGCCGACCACCCGCGGGTGCGGACCGTTCTCGCACGCGAGGACCACGAGGCGCACGCCGGACGAGTCGATGAACGTCACCCTGCGCATGTCGAGGGTCTTGCGACCCTCGCCCGCAGCCTCCAGCGTGGCGTAGACCTCGTGGGCGACGGCGACGTCGATCTCGCCCCACATCTCCCACCGAAGTCCGTCGTCGCTCAGATTGATGCCACCGTGGGCGGCCATGTTCCGTTCCTCTCACGCGCGTCGCCTGCTGGTGACCGGTGGCTTGATCGCAGGCGACGTCCAGTCTAGGTGCGGCCGCCGGGGCCCCTGTCCCGCGGGGTCAGTCCTCGGTGGCCTCCGGGCCGGGCAGGGTCTCCTCGACGTCGAGGAGGTGCGCGGCCATGCGCACGCGCGCGGCCTCGGCGTCGCCGGCGGCCAGGGCGCGCCAGACGGCCTCGTGGTCGCGCTGGGTGCGGGCCTCGGCGCCCTCCTCGTGCAGGCCTCGCCAGAGTCGTTCGCGCGCGGTGCGGCCGGCGATCGCCTCGACGAGGGCGGTGATCACGGGGTTGCCGCCCTGGTCGGCGACGATCCGGTGGAACGCGGTGTCGGCCTCGATGAAGGCGGGGTGGTCGACGTCGTCCTGAGCAAGGGTGCGCGCCGCCCGGTCGAGGACGGCGCGGGCCTCCTCCAGCGCCTCGGGCGTGATGCGGTGCGCGGCCAGGCCGGCGGCCTCCGTCTCGAGCACGCGGCGGACGGCGTGGAACGGGCGGGCGCTGGTGTCGCCGTGCAGGTCCACGACGAACTGCAGCGACGACATGAGCCGGGCGGGGTCGAGGCTGGTGACGTACGTGCCGTCACCCTGGCGGGTGTCGAGGACGCCGAGCACGGTGAGGGCGCGCACCCCCTCGCGCAGGGAGCCGCGGGAGACGCCCAGCCGATCGGCGAGGTCCTTCTCCACGGGGAGCCGGTCGCCGGGGCCGAGCTCCCCGCCGGTGATCATGCGGCGGACGCCGTCGACGACCTCATCGGTGCGGGACATGTCGTGGATTATGGCCCAGTTCGCGCCCGGCTGCACCGATTCCTCCGATGAATCCGGGGGTGTGCCTCCTGCGTGGCCCCGCCGTGGTCCGTAGCCTGGCGCGATGGTGGACCTCACGCTCGACCGGCTGCTCGACCTGGAGCGACAGGGGTGGGACGCGCTGTGCCGGAGCGCCGGGGGCGCGTTCTACGGCGACCTCATGACGCCCGCGGCGCTCATGGTGCTCGTGGACGGCTCGGTGCTCGACCGCGACGCCGTCGTCGCGTCGCTCGACGGCGCGCCGCCGTGGGACTCCTACGACCTGCGCGACGTGCGCCGCGTCGGCCTCGACGGCGGCGCCGCGCTCGTCTACCGCGCGCGGGCCGTGCGCGGCGACGACCCGCCGTTCGTCGCGCTCATGGCCAGCACGTACGTCGTCGTCGACGGCGAGCCGCGCCTGGCCCTCTACCAGCAGACAGCGCTGTGAGCGGGCGTGCGGCCCTGCCTCCGCCGGGAGACAGGGCCGCACGCCCGCTCACACGCTCGGGTGCAGCCGTCAGGCGGGGACGATGAGCCCGGCGGTCTGGGTGCGGGCGCGCTGCAGGCGCGCGGCGACGTCCTGCCAGTTCGCGATGTTCCACACGGCCTTGACGTAGTCGGCCTTGACGTTGAGGTAGTCCAGGTAGAAGGCGTGCTCCCACATGTCCAGCATGAACAGCGGGGTGATGCCGACGGGGACGTTGGCCTGCTGGTCGAAGAGCTGGAAGATCGCGAGGCGCTGGCCGATGGAGTCCCAGCCGAGCACGGCCCAGCCGGAGCCCTGGATGCCGGTGGCGACGGCGGCGAACTGGGCCTGGAACGTCGAGAACGAGCCGAAGGCGTCCTTGACGGCCTCGGCGAGCTCGCCCTCGGGCTGGCCGCCGCCCTCGGGGGAGAGGTTGTTCCAGAAGACGGTGTGGTTGGTGTGGCCGCCGAGGTTGAACGCGAGGTTCTTCTCGTGCAGGTTCACCGCGGCGTTGTCGCCGGACTCGCGGGCCTCGGCGAGCTTGTCCAGGGCGGTGTTGGCGCCGGTGACGTAGGCGGCGTGGTGCTTGTCGTGGTGCAGCTCCATGATCTTGCCGCTGATGTGCGGCTCGAGGGCGCTGTAGTCGTAGGGCAGGTCGGGCAGGGTGTAGACGGGCATCTCGTCCCCTTCGTCGTCGCGGATGTCGTTGCTGGTCACGCTACGACCTGAACCCTTGTTGAGGTCAACGTGTTCCGGGCAACGTGTCCCAGGTCACCACGGTCACGACGTCCACGCAGCGCCGCCGGGGAAGCGGAACTCCGCCACGGACTCCGGGCGCATCTGCGTGGAGTAGCCGGGGGCGGTCGGCACGACGTACGACACGCCCTCGCCGAAGTCCCGCACCAGGCACGGGTCGGTGAAGTGCTCGTGCAGGTGGTCGACGAACTCGGTGATCCGCCCGTCGAGCGACCCGGAGACGGCGACGTAGTCGAGCACCGACACGTGCTGGACCATCTCGCACAGGCCGACGCCGCCGGCGTGGGGGCAGACGGGGACGCCGAACTTCGCGGCGAGCAGCAGCACGGCGACGATCTCGTTGATGCTGGCGAGGCGCCCGGTGTCGAGCTGGCAGTAGTCGGTCGCGCCGGCCTGGAAGAGCTGCTTGAACATCACGCGGTTGTGGCAGTGCTCGCCCGTCGCGACGCGCACGGGGGCGACGCCCTCGCGCACGGCGGCGTGGCCGAGGACGTCGTCGGGCGACGTGGGCTCCTCGATCCACAGCGGGTCGAACCGCTGGAGCGCGCGGACCCACTCGATGGCCTCGGGCACGTCCCACACCTGGTTCGCGTCGATCATCAGCGTGAGGTCCGGCCCGAGCTCCTCGCGCGCGATGCCGAGGCGGCGCACGTCGTCCTCGAGGCGCGCGCCGACCTTGAGCTTCACGTGCCGGTAGCCGGCGTCCACGGCCTCCCGGGTGAGGCGGCGCAGCTTCGCGTCGTCGTAGCCGAGCCAGCCGGCGGACGTCGTGTACGCGGGGTAGCCGCGGCGCTCCAGGTGCGCGATGCGCTCGGCCTTGCCGGGCTCGGCGGCCCGCAGGATCTCCAGGGCCTCGTCGCGGGTAAGCGCGTCGGAGAGGTAGCGCAGGTCGGCGACGTCGACGAGCTGCTCGGGCGTCATGTCCGCGAGCAGCCGCCACACGGGCTTGCCGGCGCGGCGCCCGGCGAGGTCCCAGGCCGCGTTGAGCACGGCGGCCAGCGACAGGTGCACCACGCCCTTCTCCGGCCCGAGCCAGCGCAGCTGGCTGTCGCCGGTGAGGTCGCGGTACGTGGCGCCCAGGTCGCCGGCGACGTCGTCCACGTCGCGCCCGACGAGCTGGTCCGCCTGGTGCCGGGCCGCCAGGGCGACGACGTCCGTGCCGCGCCCGATGGTGAAGGTCAGGCCGTGACCCGCCAGCGGCTCGCCCGCGGCGTCGGTGCCGTCGGTGCGCAGGACGACGTACACGGCTGAGTAGTCGGCGTCCGCGTTCATCGCGTCCGAGCCGTCGGCCGTGCGGGAGGTGGGGAAACGGACGTCGGTGATCTCGACGTCGGTGATGGTGGGCATGCGCACCTCTTCGTGGCGACGGGCAGAAAGATCGGATGACTGAGGCCAACCTAGCCGGAACCCGCCGGGCACGGCAACGAACGGACGGTCGTCCGTGGGCAAGAGATCCGAGGACTGGGGCCTCAGGAGCGCGTCGAGCCTCGCTCGACCAGGCGGACGGGGACGGTCACGTGCTCGTGCGGTCCGTCCCCGCCCGCCATCCGCTGCTCGAGGAGCCGGACGGCGGTGGCCGCCACGACGTCGTAGCCCGGGTCGACCGACGTGATCCCCGGCGGGACGAAGCGCGAGACCCCGAGGTTGTCGAAGCCCACCAGCTGGACCTCGTCGGGTACGCGGACGCCCCGCTCCGCGAGCGCGGCCACGGCGCCGAACGCCACGGTGTCGTTGACGGCGAAGACGGCGTCGAACGGCATGTCGTCGTCGAGCAGCCGGGCGACGGCGTCGTACGCGGCCTCGGAGGTGAAGTCCGGCACGGGCGTGACGAGGCGCTCGTCCGCGACGAGCCCTGCCGCACGGTGCGCCTCGGCCCACCCCGCACGACGGTCCGACTCCATGCCGACCGACGCCTCGACGGAGGCGCCGAGGGCGAGCACCCGCCGCGCCCCGCGCTCGAGCAGGTGCGCCGTCGCCAGCCGGGCGCCCTCGACGTTGGCGAGGCGGACGTGGTCGAACTGCTGGGGCACCTCCCGCTCGCCCAGGAGCACGATCGGGGTGGACGTCGGGACCCGGTCGAGCTCGTCGCTGTGCAGGCCGGCCACCGAGAGGAGGACGCCGTCGTACATCCGCAGCCTCGGCATGCTCAGCGACTCCATCTCGCTGCGGGCGTCCGCGCTGGTGCGCTCGACGACGAGGTGACGGCCGCCGGCCTCGACCAGCGGGGCGATCCGGTCCGCGACCTCGCCGAAGTAGTCGTGGAAGCTGGGCACGATGAGGGCGACCGTGTCCGTGCGGCCGGCGCGCAGGTGCCGGGCGGTGAGGTTCACCTCGTACCCGAGCGACTCGACCGCCGCGAGCACCCGGTCGCGGGTGGGCTCGCCCACGCGCTTGTTGCCCGTGAGCACGTTGGAGACGGTCATCATCGACACCCCCGCCTCCCGCGCGACGTCGCTCATCGTGACCATGCGCCACCTCCCGGGGTGATCCTGCCAGGCCGTGCGCGGCGCCGTCCTGCGGGCCTTGACGACGTGGTCCCGCCGTGCGAGGGTCGGCCCGGATTAACGATAAACCGGGAAGGCCCGACGATGTGCTCCGACGATCCGTACGGCTATCTCCTCGTGCACTTCGTGGAGGACCGGGCGGGCCACGGGGAGCGGATCCACCTCAGCCTCAGCGAGGGCGACGACCCGCTGCGATGGCGTCCGCTCCGTGGCGGCGAGCCGGTCCTCGAGACCGGCGCCGGCACCACCGGCGTCCGCGACCCGCACGTCGTGCGCCGGCCCGACGGCCAGGGCTTCCACCTCGTCGCCACGGACCTGCGGGTGTGGCGTCCCTCCGGCCCGGACTGGGAGGAGTTCGCCCGGCACGGCAGCCGGGACGTCGTCGTCTGGGACTCGCCGGACCTCCTGACGTGGTCGGAGCCGCGCCATGTGACCGTCGCGCCGCCGCACGCGGGCATGGCCTGGGCGCCGGAGGTGTTCCACGACGTGGACACCGGCGTGCTCGTGCTGCACTTCGCGGCGGCGCTCTACGCCCCGGACGACCCGCGGCACGAGGGCCCCTGCGTGCCGCGGATCCTGACCACCACGACCCGTGACCTGCGCACGTTCACCCCCGCCGAGACGTACCTCGAGCTGCCCGGCGGGGTGATCGACATGACGGCGGTGACCGTCGGCGACGAGGTACACCGGTTCGCGAAGCAGGACGACGCGGCGCCCGGGTCGTGGCAGGTGTTCCACCAGGTGGGGTCGTCGTTCTTCAACCCGGCCTTCAGGACGCTCGCGACAGGGCTGGGCCAGGGCTTCGGTCCGGCGGTCGAGGGGCCGCTCGTCTTCCCGACGCACGACGGGAGCCGGTGGTACCTGTGGGTGGACCAGTACGGCCGTCCGCCGCAGGGGTACCGGGCGCTGACCACGACCGACATCTCGTCCGCACGGTGGGAGCCGGTGCCGGACGACGAGCTGCACCTGCCCCCGCACACCAAGCACGGCGCGGTGCTCCCCCTCCAGCGCGGCGAGTGGAAAGGGCTTGCTCGGCTCTGAAAAGGTCTGACGACACACGACGAAGGAGACGTATGACGCGACGAGCGCTCGTGGTGCGCGGCGGATGGGACGGCCATCAGCCCGAGGCGGCCACGGACCTGTTCCTGCCCTTCCTGCGCGAGCAAGGGTTCGAGGTGCGGGTCGAGACGGACAACGAGGTGTACGCCGACGCCGACGCGATGGCGGCGACCGACCTGGTGCTGCAGTGCGTGACGATGTCGCAGATCAGCGGCCCCGCGCTGCAGGGTCTGCGCGCGGCCGTCGAGGCGGGCACCGGCCTGGCGGGGTGGCACGGCGGCATCGCCGACTCCTACCGGAACAGCTCGGACTACCTCCAGCTGGTGGGCGGGCAGTTCGCCACCCACCCGGGCAAGGAGCCGCACCTGCGGCACGGCGACCAGACCGACAACTACCTGCGGCACACGATCGAGCTCACGGACCTGGGCCGGGAGCACGCGATCACCGCGGGCCTGGACGACGTCGAGCTGGAGACCGAGCAGTACTGGGTGCTGCACGACGACCTCATCGACGTCCTCGCCACCACCACGCACCCGGCGCCCGACTGGCACCCGTGGCACCGCCCGGTGACCTCGCCGGCGGTCTGGACGCGGCAGTGGGGCGCGGGGCGCGTGTTCGTCGCGACGCCGGGCCATTCCGCGGACGTGCTCGAGAACCCGACCGTCCGCACCATCGTCGAGAGGGGGCTGCTGTGGGCGAGCAGGTAGGCGTGGGGGCGACGAACGCGCCGCGAGGCGACGACATGGTCGGGATCGGCATCGTCGGGCTGGGCGTCATCTCGCGCCAGTACCTGGACACGCTGGCCGGGCACCCGCGGGCGCGGGTCGTCGCGGTGACGGACCTGGACCGGTCGCGGGCGGAGGCCGTCGCGGCGGAGCTGCCCGGGGCGCGGGTGGCCGCGGACCTGGACGCGCTGGTCGCGGACCCCGACGTGTCGGTCGTCCTGGACCTCACGACGCCCGGCGTGCACGCGCACGTCGCGAAGGCGTGCGCGGCGGCCGGCGTCGACCGCTACGGCGAGAAGCCGCTCGCGGTGGACCTGGCGGCGTCGCGCGAGGTGATGGCCGCGGCGGCGGGCGCGGGCACCCGCGTGGGCTGCGCCCCGGACACCGTGCTCGGCACCGGCGTGCAGACCGCACGTGCCGCCGTCGCGGACGGCCGGATCGGCACGCCGACGGCCGCCGTCGCCACGTGGGTCTCCCCGGGCCACGAGCTCTGGCACCCGAACCCGGACTTCTACTACGCGCCGGGCGGCGGGCCGCTGCTCGACATGGGCCCGTACTACCTCACGAGCCTGGTGCAGATCCTGGGACCGGTCGCGTGGGTGCAGGGCGCGGCCTCGCGGTCGCGGGACGCGCGCACCATCGGCTCCGGCCCGCGGGCGGGGGAGCGCGTGCCGGTCGAGGTGGCGACGCACGTCACCGGCGTGCTCGGCCACGCGAGCGGCGCGCTGTCCACCGTGACCGTGAGCTTCGACGCCGTCGGCTCGCACGCGCGGCCGATCGAGGTGCACGGCACCGCCGGCTCGCTCGTGGTGCCCGACCCCAACCGGTTCGACGGCGACGTCGAGCTGCGGTCGCTCGGCGGCACGGAGTGGGAGGTGCTGCCCCCGAGCGCCGGCTTCGTGGGCGCCGGCCGCGGGGTCGGCCTGCTGGAGATGGTCGGGGCGGCCGGGCTGGACGGCGACGCGTCGGCGTCCCCGCGCGCCGGTGGCGACGTCGGGCTGCACGTCATGGAGGTCATGACGGGACTGCTCGACTCCGCGGACTCGGGCCGTCGGGTCGAGATGACGACCGTGCCCGTGGTGCCGCCGCTCGTGCCGCTCACGTCGGAGGACGCCTGGCACGGCGGACGGGCCGAGGGCGCGGCGTGACCGGTCTCGAGCACCGGCGCACCCGGAGCGCCGTCACGCTGACGGACGGCGACGGTCGGCCCCTGGCCCATGAGGACGTCACGGTGCGCCAGGTGCGCCACGCGTTCGAGTTCGGCTGCGCGGCCTTCGAGGTGGCGGACGCGGACGCCGGCTACCAGGACCTCTGGCTGGGGCTGTTCGACACGGCGACCCTGCCCGTGTACTGGGGGCGCTACGAGCCGCGGCGCGGTGAGACCGCCCTCGCGGACCTCACGGCGGCGGCGCGGTGGTTCGCCGACCAGGGGGTGCGCCTCAAGGGGCACCCCCTGGTGTGGCACACGGTCAAGGCCCCGTGGGTCGACCGCCTGCCGCTGGACGACGCCGAGCGGCTGCTCCGCGAGCGCGTGCGCCGGGAGGTGCGCGACCTCGCCGGCCTGATCGACACGTGGGACGCCATCAACGAGGTGGTGATCATGCCCCGGTTCACGAACGAGCCCGACGGCGTCCCCAACGCGATCAGCAGGCTGTGCGCACGTCTCGGCCGCGTCGAGATGGTGCGGCTGGCGGTCGACGAGGCGCGCAGCCAGGGCACCTCGCCGCGCCTGCTGATCAACGACTTCGACCTGGGGCCGGAGTACGAGCGGCTGATCGAGGAGCTGCTCGAGGCGGGGGTGCGGATCGACGCGATCGGGCTGCAGTCGCACATGCACCAGGGCTTCCGCGGTGCCGACCGGCTCCTGGAGGTGTGCGACCGGTTCGCGCGCTTCGGGCTGCCGCTCCACTGGACCGAGACGACGCTCGTCTCGGGCGACCTCATGCCGGCCGACGTCGAGGACCTCAACGACCACCAGGTCGCCCGGTGGCCGTCGACGCCCGAGGGCGAGGCGCGCCAGGCGGACGACGTGGTGTCGCACTACACGGCGCTCGTGGCCCACCCGGCGGTCGAGTCGATCACGTACTGGGGCCTCGGCGACGCCGGGGCGTGGCTCGGCGCCCCGGCGGGGCTCGTGCGGGCGGACGGCACGCCCAAGCCGGCGTACGACGCGCTGCGGGCCCTGGTGCGCGACGAGTGGTGGACGGGTCCGACGCCGGGTCGCACGGACGCGGACGGGCGGATCGAGGTCGGGGGCTTCGCCGGCAGGTACGAGGCGCGCTGCGGTGCAGCGTCGGCGACGGTCGACCTGGCGGCGGGCGAGCAGGCCGTCGAGCTGCGCCTCCGGCGCTGAACCTCCCGTGAGACGGGGGTTGACGGGCCCGGAGGCGGGCTCTAGTTTAACGCTAAAATTCAGGGCGCACCGGGCAGTCGGACGGTACGTCGGCTCGGGCGACGTGGCCCGGGGATCTCGAAGGGGAGACACATCATGGGTGATCTGACACCGCGGACGCGCCGCCCGTGGCGGGCCGTCCCGGCGGCCGTCGCGGCGTCGTCGCTGCTGCTCCTCGCCGCGTGCAGCGGCGAGGCGGAGGAGGACGGCGCCGGGCTGGACAACACCGAGGGGTCGATGACAGATCTCGCCGCCGACCAGCAGTTCAAGGCGACGGAGCCCCTCGACTTCTCGATCCTGTGGACCGACTGGCCGGAGCTCCCGATCAAGGACTCGTGGCAGCTCTTCGACGAGATCGAGAAGCGGACCAACGTCACGCTCCAGCCGACCAACATCCCGTTCAGCGACGCCACGGAGAAGCGCAGCCTGCTCATCAGCGCCGGCGACGCCCCCCAGATCATCCCGCTCGTCTACACGGGCGAGGACGCCCCCTTCGTCTCGTCGGGCGCGGTGCTCCCGATGAGCGACTACGTCGACCTCATGCCGAACTTCCAGAAGTACGTCGAGGAGTGGGACCTCGGCGACATGATCGACAACCTCCGGCAGGACGACGGGAAGTACTACATGGTCCCGGGTTTGCAGGAGGTGTCCGTCCCGGTGTTCTCGATGATCATCCGCAAGGACGTCTTCGACGAGGTCGGTGCCGAGGTGCCGGAGACCTGGGACGAGCTGCGCGTCGCCCTCGAGAAGATCAAGGCGAAGCACCCCGACTCCAAGCCGCTCGCCGACGGGTTCGAGGGGCAGTCGATGCTCAACTACGCGGCGCACGCCTTCGGCACCGTCGCCGGCTGGGGCTTCGGCAACGGCACGTTCTGGGACGAGGGGGCCGGCGAGTTCACCTACGCCGCCACCTCCGACGGGTACAAGGAGATGGTCGAGTACTTCCACGGGCTCGTCGAGGACGGGCTGCTCGACCCGGAGACCCTGACCACGACCAGCGACGGCAGCGTGAACGAGCTGTCCGAGAAGGTGGCGAGCAGCGCGGTGTTCGCGGCGTCCGGTGCCTCCGGCACGGTGGCGGAGTTCCAGCTCGCCCTCCAGGAGGCCGACCCGGACGCCGAGTTCGAGCTCGTGCAGATCGCCCCGCCCGGCGGGCCTGCGGGCCAGGTCGTGGAGCCCCGCAACTTCTGGCACGGGTTCATGATCAGCGCGGAGGCCAAGGACGACCCGCACTTCGTGGCCCTGGTCCAGTTCCTCGACTGGCTGTACTACAGCCCCGACGCGCGCGAGATGCTGCGCTGGGGCGTCGAGGGCGAGACGTACACGAAGGACGCCGACGGCACGATCACGATCGACCCGGACTACTCGCTCGACGCGTACAACATCAACCCGGACGCCAAGACCGACCTCGCGAAGGACCTCGGCTTCTCCACGTTCCTCGCGGAGTCCACCGAGTCGCGCGCCCTGAAGGAGTCCTACAACTCCGACCAGTTCGTCGAGTACATGGACCGGGTCCTGGAGTCGCGGACCCCGCGGGACCCGTTCCCGCCGGCGCCGCTCGACGACGCCGAGCTGGAGCAGGCGTCCCTGCTCGCCACCCCGCTCAAGGACACCGTGGACACGAACACGCTGAAGTTCATCCTCGGCGACCGTCCGCTGGCGGAGTGGGACGACTACGTCACCGAGCTCGAGGGGCAGAACCTCCAGGGCTACCTGGACCTGATCAACGGCGCGCAGCAGCGCTTCGCCGAGAAGAACTGACCCGTGAGCACGACCTCGGACCGGCAGGCGTCCGCTTCGGCGGCGGTCCTCGACAGACCCTCGGAGCGACCTCCGAGGGCGGACGCCGGCCGGTCGAGACCCGCACGTCGGTCGTGGCGGCTGAGCCTGCGCCGCGACTGGCAGCTGTACGCCCTCGCCGTCCTGCCCGTCCTGTTCCTGGTCGTCTTCCGCTACGTGCCGATGCTGGGGAACGTCATCGCCTTCCGGCAGTTCCGGCCGGGCGGCAGCATCTTCGGCGAGCAGTGGGTGGGCCTGCGGTACGTGGAGATGTTCATCCACGACCCCACCTTCTGGAAGGTCTTCTCGAACACGGTGATCCTCGGAGGGCTGACGCTCGTCGTCTGCTTCCCGCTGCCGATCGTGCTCGCGCTCCTGCTCAACGAGGTGCGCAAGAAGGCCTTCAAGCGCACCATCCAGTCGATCTCCTACCTGCCGCACTTCCTGTCGCTGGTGATCGTGGCGGGCATGGTCATGCAGCTGCTGTCGCTGCAGGGCACGGTCAACCAGGTCATCGAGGGCCTCGGCGGCGAAGGCATCCCGTTCCTGCAACGGGCGGAGTGGTTCCGCACGATCTACGTGGGGTCGGAGGTCTGGCAGACCGTCGGCTGGGGCACGATCCTCTACCTCGCGGCCCTCACCACCGTGGACGCGTCGCTCTACGAGGCGGCGCGCATCGACGGCGCCGACCGGTGGCAGCAGACCTGGCACGTGACGATCCCCGGGATCCGGCCCACGATGATCACGCTGCTGATCCTCAACATCGGCACGTTCCTCAACGTCGGGTTCGAGAAGGTCCTGCTGCTCTACAACCCGCTCACGTACTCCACGGCGGACGTCATCTCGACGTACCTCTACCGGGTCGGGCTCGTGTCCAACAACCTCAGCTACGCGGCCGCCATCGGCCTCTTCCAGGCGTGCATCGGGCTCGTGATGGTGCTGAGCGCCAACTTCATCTCGCGACGAGTGGTGGGAGCAAGCCTGTGGTGATGCAGCGCGCGACGTCGTCCACGAGCGACGTGCGGTCGGCCGGCACGCCGGTCGGGGCGCGGGACACCCGGGGGTACCGGGCGTTCACGGTGTTCAACACGGTGGCGCTGGTGGTCGTGTCCCTGTTCATGCTCTACCCGTTCGTCACCGTGCTCGCGCAGTCGTTCAGCAGCCCCGGAGCGATCAAGGCCGGCATGGTGAGCTTCTGGCCGGTCGGGTTCAACCTCGACACCTACCGGGCCGTGTCCCAGGACGGGTTGTTCTGGAGCAGCTACCGCAACACCCTCGTCTACACGTTCGTCGGCACCACCATCGCGATGGTCCTGACCACGACGTTCGCGTTCGTGATCTCCAAGCGGCACCTGCGCGGTCGCGGGGTGCTCATCGGCATCGCGGTCTTCACGATGTTCTTCAACGGCGGGCTGGTGCCCAACTACGTGCTCATCTCGTCGCTCGGGCTGAAGAACACCATGTGGGCGGTGGTGCTCCCGGGCGCCGTCTCCGTCTTCAACCTGCTGGTCATGAAGTCGTTCTTCGAGAACCTGCCGCAAGAGCTCGAGGAGGCGGCGCAGATCGACGGGCTGGGGTGGTTCGGGATCTTCGGCCGCATCGTGCTGCCGCTGTCGAAGGCCGTGCTCGCCACGATGGTGCTGTTCTACTCGGTCGCCTACTGGAACGACTGGTTCTCGGCGTTCCTGTACCTCGACAAGAACGAGCTCTTCCCCGTCACGCTCTTCATGCGCAACCTCATCGCCGGGGCGTCGTCGTCGGCCTCCGAGGGTGCTGCCGCCGTCGGTGCCACCACCCAGGCCGTCTCGGCCAACATCCAGGCGGTCACGATGATCCTCACGATCGTGCCGATCCTGTGCGTCTACCCGTTCGTGCAGCGGTTCTTCGTGTCGGGCGTGATGCTGGGCTCGGTCAAGGGCTGAGGAAAGGCGGGCGCGTCCGCGGCCGGTCCGGCCTCAGACCCTGGGAAGGGCGGCGAGGCGGCTGGCGATCCGGTCGCGGTCGCGCACGTCGGCGTCCAGGACGTCGTCGGGCGGGCTCGTGGCGAGGACGACGAGCCGCACGTCCCGGTCCCACGCGACGTCGACGAGGTTCGCGAACCGTTGCGCCCCGTCCGCCGTCGTCGCCGAGAGCCGCGGCACCCGCCACACGACGAGCGTGCCGTACCGGTCGACGAGGTCCATGACGTCGCCCACCGAGGTGGGTGCCTCGCACAGCTCGCGGAAGTCGAGGTGCACCACGCCCTCCGGGGTGCCGGGGCCGGTCGCGGCGAGGGTGCGCAGCGCTGTCGCCGGGAGCCGCACCACGAAGCGGTCGCCCGGGTCCGGGGTGCCGAGCCCGAGTGCCGTGACCTGGGCGGCGCTGCCTGGCACGACCCACGCCCCCGCACGCCAGCCCGACCGGTCCGCGAGGTGCCCGCGGCGGCGGTAGTCCTCGCCGGGCGCGACCTCCACCACGTCGCAGCACTCCGCGATCGACCGCACGAGCGGGAGCACCAGGTGATGGTGCAGCGGGCTGGGCAGCAGGCCGTCGGGCGGGTAGTTCGACGTCGCGAGCAGCGGGATGCCGCGACCGACGGCCTCGCGCACCAGGCGGGAGAGGATCATCGCGTCCCCGGGGTCGTGGGCGTGCAGCTCGTCGAGGAACAGGACGCGAGTGCCGTCGAGCAGGCTCGCGAGGGCGCGCGGGAGGGCCCCGGCGTTCCCTGACTCGCGGGCGACGGCCGCGTGCAGCCGCCGGGCTGCCTCGAAGGCGTGCACCCGGAGCACGCCGTCAGGCGGCAGGGCACTCAGGAGGGCGTCGACGAGGAACGTCTTCCCTCGGCCCACGGGCCCGTGCAGGTAGACGCCCCGCCGTCCTCGACGGCCGAGCGCGACGCGCGCGCCGGCCGCGGCGAGCACGTCCGCGGCGGCGCGCTGTCCGGCGTCGAGCGTCGATCCGAGCGCGTGCGCGGCGTCGTCGAGCGCCGCCCGCACCCGCAGCGTCTCCCGGGACGTCGCTCTCGACCACACGGTCAGGACCCTAGGGGACGGGAGGTGAAACTCCCGTCGAGCACGGGATCCGTACCGCCATCCACGGGCGGTACGGATCCCGTGCTCGGAGGGAACTCGGTCAGCTCGCGGGGGAGATGCTCATCTCGCCCGCCGGGCCCTGCCGGTAGACGGTGAAGTACCCGTCGGTGGCGAGCGGGTTGTCGGCCGCGTCGTCGAGGTAGCTCCACACGGGCTCGCCGTCCACGCGCAGCACCACGCGGGTGCCGCCCTCCACGTCGACGGCGCCGAACGTCACCTCGTGGGTGGAGCCCGGCTCGATCACCGTGTTGGGGAACGTGTCGACCATGAAGACGGCGGGGCTCCACTTCTGCATCTCGATGACGTCCTCCTTGATGACCACGAGGTAGCCCGAGCTGCTGTTGGTCCACACGGGGTCGCCGGCGGTCTTGGACCGCACGGAGAACCCGAACCAGCCGCCGTTGAAGGCGCCGACGGACGTGTCGAAGCGGAGCAGCTCGTCGCCGAACTGCTTCGGCTTGAAGCTCCACGCGCCGCGCGGCGCCAGGTGGGCCGCGCCGTCGGCCACCGTGACCCCCTCGCCCGGCGCCCAGGCGGCGGGGTCGAGGATCTCGGCGCCGAGCGACGTCACGGGGTGCTCCGCCGCCCGCACCGTCACGGTGGACGACGCCGCGAGGCCGGGCACCACGGTGGACGTCGCCGTGATCGTGGCCGTGCCGGCGGCGACGCCGCGGACCACGCCCTTCGCGTCGACGGTCGCGACGGACTCGTCGCTCGACGTCCACCCCAGGCCGGTGCGCGTGGCGTCCGCGGGGGTGAACGACGGCGCGAGCGGGTGGGTCTCGCCCGGCTCGATCGTCGCCTCGGACGGCGCCAGGGTCAGGCCGTCCGGGTCGACGCCCACGAGCGAGAACCGCACGTCGTCGAAGTCGAGCGACGTGAAGCCCTGCACGTAGAAGCCGACCTTGCCGGCGCCGGCGGGCGCCGGGTTGGCCCCCGCGACGACCTCGTCGCCGTCGAGCAGCACGCGCACGCCGCCCGCCGTCACCACGACGCGCACGTCGTACTGCGTGGACGCCTTCAGCCCCTCGCCCGCGGGGAGCGTCACCTCCTTCACGGTGCCCCACGCGGAGTCGAAGATCGTCCACGTCGAGCCGGCCGCCGCGTGGCGGTAGCGGACGTACCCGCCCGGCGTGCTGCCGGTGCGGTCGTAGACGAGCATCTGCCCGCCCTCGGGCACCTCGGCGGGCGTCGTCACGGTGAAGTCGAGCGCGTACTCCGAGAAGGAGCGGTCGAGCTGGGAGTTGGCGCCGTTCTTGATCCGGTAGACGTGGTCGCCCGTGCCGTCGTCGACGATCGCGCGGTTCGGGTCGGTGGCCCAGCCGTTGCCGCCCGTCTCGAAGTCCGTCGAGTGGAGCACGCCGTCGCCGGCCGCCACGGTCACGGTCATCTCGTCGCGGACGCCCGCGTCGGCTTTCGCCTCCGCGGTGACGGTCACCTCGCCGGGCGCGACGGCGGTGAGGATCCCCGCGGCGCTGACGGTCGCGACCTCGGGGTCGCTCGAGGTGTACGTGACAGCCTGCTGGGTGGCGTTCCACGGCACCGCCTGGGCGGCCACCGACACCTCGTCGCCGAGCGTCACCGCAAGCTGGTCCGCCGGCAGCACCAGCGACTCCAGGGCCACGCTGTCCGGCGTCTGCGACTGGCCGACGTGACCGTCCGTGCCGATCTCGCCGAACGGGATCGCCTCGAACCCGGGGATCTGGTCGAAGACGGCGGCGTCCTCGCGCAGCGTGTAGTCGCCGTTCGCCGCGTCGACGAACCCCGGGTCGGCGTCCGTCACCCAGTTGGCGTCGTCGCCGGTCCCGTAGTTGAGGAGGTTCTTCGTGTCGAGCGCGCCCTCGGCGTTGACGTCGGGGTTGCGCGCGCGGTCCGGGTTCCACACGACGTTCTTCGCGAACGTGGAGTTGTTCGGGAAGTAGTGGTTGTCCTCGAAGAAGTGGCCCAGCTCGGGGTACTTCTCCAGGTACGGCGTGCCGACGAAGTCCTTGTTGTCGGCGAACACCTTCTCCCACTTCGGCATGTAGACGCGGTCGACGGTGTTGCCCTCGCCGTCGCCCATCCACTGCGTGTAGTTGTCGTACGGCACGGTGGTGTCGACGAACACGTTGTTCGTGGCGTCGATGTGGTCGGCAGAGCCGGACTTGATCGCGTCGTTGCCCATGTCCACGAAGACGTTCTGGCTGATCTCCAGGTCCCACGTGAAGTTGTCGGCGTAGATGCCCTCGACGCCGTGCTTGGTGAGGCCGACGTCGTGGAAGTAGTTCTGCCGGAACACGTGCCCGCGCTGCTGCGGCGTCTCGCCCGAGTTCATGTAGATCGCGCCGAGGTCCTGGAACGTCTTGCAGACGTCGTACACCTCGTTCTGCTCGAACAGGTGGTCGTTGCCGTGCACGATGACGCCCGGGTGCGGCGCGTCGTTGATCTCGTTGCCGCGTGCGACGTTCCCGACGCCGTCGAACATGACGCCCGGGTTGTACGCCTTGTGGTAGTAGGCGAAGTCGTGGATGTGCGAGTCCTCGACGCGGTTGCGCCCGGGCTCCAGGGTCGTCTTGTCCCCGCCGGTCAGCACGACGCCGACCCCGCCCACGTGGCGGATGTCGCTGGAGACGACGGCGTGGTCGCGACCGCCCCGGTTCACCGGGATGCCGTCGTACGTGTACCGCCCCGGCGAGTTGATGGAGACGCCGCCGTCGGCGAAGTTCTGCACGTCGCTGTTCGAGACCGTCACGTGGCTGCCGCCGAGGACGACGACGCCCAGCGCCCGCCCGTACTCGAGCACCAGGTCGTCGAACGTCACGTACGACGCCCCGTCGGTCCGGATCATCGGCTCGTCCAGCGTCGTGACGACGGGCGCCCCGCGCTCGGCCAGGAACGACGCGTTCGGCACCAGGTAGAGCATCCCGGTCTCGCGGTCGATGTAGTACTCGCCCGGCGCGTCGAGCTCCTCGAGCAGGTTCTGCGCGAAGTGGAAGTCCGGGTACCAGGTCTTCATGAGCCCCGACATCTCGCCGTACCGCAGCGTGATGGTCCGGGCGTCCGTGTCGATCGACTCGACCTTGTTGTACGACCACTCCCAGCTCTGGCCGAAGATGCCGTCCATCCAGACGTCCTCCGCCTCGCCCCAGTACTGCGGGCGGTCGTAGGAGTAGCTGAACGTGCCGCCGCGCTCCTGCAGGTCGGCGTCGTCCTTGGTGGGGCCGGGGTCGACGATCTTGTTCATCTGGACGGTGTCCTTCGCCGCGCCGGCGTTGGGCCAGCGGGCGAGGGTCATGTCCTCGCCGTCCACGTACAGCTCCATGGGCGGCGTCGTCGAGACGTCGTTGGCCTTCCAGTAGCCGTGCCGGCTGAGCTGGCCGTAGTCGTCGATGCCGAGGTCGCGCAGGTCGATCTGCAGGACGTCGTCGTGCGCGGACGTCTCGATGATCCGGTCGAGCACGGCCTCGTCGGTCACGGGGGAGAAGCCGTCGTAGGGCAGCTCCTTGCCGCCCGAGATCGTGGCGCGCTCGCCGGGGTAGGAGCGATAGGTGATGGGGGCGTCCGCGGTCCCGGAATCCTCCTCACCGAGGAGGAAGGACTCCGAGCGCTCGTACGTGCCCTCGCGGAGGTACACGGTGACGCCCTTCTTGCGCTGTCCCTTCGGCAGCTCGCGGATCGCGTCGCGGGCACCCTCGAGCGTGGCGAGGGGGCGCTTCTGGCTGCCCTTCGCGCCGTCCCGGCCGTCGGGGGAGACGTAGAGGACGGTGCCGGCCTTGGCCTGCGGGGCGGACTGCGGGGGCGGTTCGGCATGTGCTGCCGTCTGCGTCCCTGCGACGAGCAGGGACGTCAGCAGCAGAGCTGACAGTGGTCGCTTCATTGCGAGTGCTCCGACCTCTCGTGTGGTCACGGGGTTCTCGGGGCGACGCGGGTGCGGCGCGCCCGGATCGTCAAGCACCGGCAGGTTACATTAATCGATAATCGCTGACAATGCGGCGACGGCGGCCCCGACCCGCTACGGTCGGACCCGTCCGCCACTCGAAGGAGAGCTCATGACCAGCAGTGCAGCCCCCGGACGCCTCGTGTTCGTCGGGGACTCCATCACCGACGCGGGCCGCGACCGCGCGGACGAGGCGTCGCTCGGCGACGGCTACGTCTCCCTCGTCGCGGCGGACCTGCCCGACGCCGTCGTGCTCAACCTCGGCATCGGCGGCAACCGCGCCGTCGACCTCGAGGAGCGGTGGGAGCGCGACGTCGCGCCGACGGCGCCCGACGTCCTCACCGTGTACGTGGGGGTCAACGACACCTGGCGCCGCTTCGACTCCGACGACGCGACGAGCGCCGAGGCGTTCGAGGCCACCTACCGGCGGCTGCTCGCGCGCGTGCCGGGCAGCCCGCGGCTCGTGCTGGTCGAGCCGTTCCTGCTCCCCGTGCGCGACGAGCAGGAGGGCTGGTTCGAGGACCTCGACGGCAAGCGGGACGTCGTCGCGCGCCTGGCCGCCGAGACCGGGGCCGCGCTGGTGCCGCTGCACGCCCTGCTGACCCGCGCCGCCCGGGACGCCGGTGCCGCGGCCCTCGCCCCGGACGGCGTGCACCCGACGCCCCCGGCGTCCCGGATGATCGCGGACGCGTGGCTGGCGGCGTACGCTGACGACGCACAAACGATTGTCGATAACGACCCGAGGAACGACGTGAGGCTGCAGGGATGACGGACGCGCTCAGCTCGATCAGCGGCCTGGAGCGCGGGCTGCTGTCGGACCAGATCTACGACCTCGTGAAGTCGATGATCAAGACGTCCCAGCTCGAACCGGGGGAGCAGCTCGTCGAGTCGCAGCTCGCCCGCCGCCTCCAGGTCAGCCAGGCGCCCGTGCGCGACGCGCTCAAGCGCCTCGCCCACGAGGGCCTGGTGACGCACGTGCGCCACCAGGGCAACTTCGTGGCGCAGTACTCCGACGAGGAGGCGCAGCAGGCCAAGCAGGCGCGCGTCGCCCTCGAGGCGCTCGCCGGCCGGCTCGCGTGCGGGCAGCTCGCGCCCGAGACCCGCTCCAGCCTGGAGAAGGTCATCGACGAGATGCACGGCGCCGTCGACGCCGCCGACCTGCCCGCGTTCCGCGAGCTCGACTTCGGCTTCCACCGCGCCGTCATCGAGGCCAGCGGCAACACCTACCTGCCGCGCATGTGGGACATCATCGAGCCCAGCCTGCGGTCGATGCACCTGCTCGGCGACCCCGAGTTCACGGGCGACTGGCACCAGGTGGCCGACTGGCACCGCAGCCTGCTCGACGTCCTCGACGACGGCGACGCCGAGGCCGCGTCCACGCTCTTCGAGGCGCACGCGGCGGGCACGCTGCTGGACCAGGAGACCGGCGCGGGCGACGACGGCGCGACGGCGCCGACGGCTGAGGGCTAGGCCGTCCAGCCCGTGGCGGCGGCCCACGCCTCCGCCCGGGCGGTGATCTCGGCGATCAGCCCGCCCTTGGCGTCGGCGTAGTCGTTCATGCTCGGCCAGTCGCGGGCCGCGAGCTCGCGCTTGAGCGCGGCGTAGGCGGCGCGGTCGTCGGCGTCGTGCCGGAGCCGGTCGCGGAACAGCAGGTGGTTCCGCTCCCAGTCGCTGCCGGCGGCGCACACGTGGACGTGCACGTCGCGCTCGGGCGTGCGGACCAGGCGGTGGCCGGGCTCCCGCACGCGCAGCTCGTAGCCGGCCGCGAGCAGCGCGGGCAGGTAGGCGCTCTCGTCCTCGACGTCGGGCACGCTGACGTCGATGTCGACGATCGGCTTGGCAGCGAGCCCGGGCACCGACGTCGACCCCACGTGGTCCACCCGCACCGCGACCGGGCCCAGGGCGCCGAGGATGCGGGCGCGCTCCCGCTCGAACCGCGCCGGCCAGGCCGGGTCCGGCTCCACGAGCACGATCTCGCGCTTCTCGACCCCGCCGATCAGCTCGACGTCGTCGTGCGGGCCGCCGCTCATGCCTGTGCCTCCCACTCCGGCGCGAGCACCGACCAGACCTCGATGTCCTGCCGCACGCCCCGGTGCTCGTGGTGCTCGCGCAGCACGCCGTCGCGCCGCATCCCCAGCCTGCGGGCGACGGCGATGCTCGGCGCGTTGCCCGACGCCGCCCACCACTCCACGCGGTGGATGCCGCGCTCGCGGACCGCCCAGTCGATGATGACGCGCGACGCCCGCGTCACGAGGCCCCGGCCGGCGGCCGCCGGCTCCAGCCAGCACCCGGCCTCGGCCGTGCCCTGTGCCACGTCCATCGTGCGGAACAGGACGCCGCCCACCAGGGTGTCATCCAGCCAGATGCCGTAGAGGCGCCCGGTGTCGCTGGCCGCCTTCTGCGCGTACGACTCGAGGAACGACCGGCTCGAGGCGAGGTCCGTGATGCGGTCCGCCAGGCCGACGAACCGACCGACGAACTCGCGGCCGCGGTCGATCGTCGCCAGCAGCTCCTCCGCGTGCCACGGCTCCAGCGGACGCAGCTCCGCGCCGTCGTCGCCCAGCGACCTCGCGAACATCGTTCCTCCCGTGCGTCACGGCCGGCGCGGCGCCGGCACCGTCGCGATCCTCCCACGGCGTCGACGGCGGGCGAGGCGGCGGGCGGCGCGCGCGTAGGGTCGTCGCGTGAACCGGACCGACCGGCTGTACGCGATCGTCGAGGAGCTGCGGGCGGTCGCTCCCCGCCCGCGGAGCGCGTCGTGGTTGGCGGCCCGGTTCGAGGTGAGCCGGCGCACCGTGGAGCGGGACATCACCGCGCTGCAGCAGGCCGGGGTGCCCGTCTGGGCCGAGCCGAGGAGGACCGGCGGCTACTGCCTCGACCGCTCCCGGACGCTACCGCCGGTGAACTTCAGCCCCGACGAGGCGGTGGCCGTCGCGGTCGCCCTCGGTGGCCTGGCCGGGACGCCGTTCGCCGCCGGCGGGTCGACCGCGCTGCGCAAGATCCTCGCGGCCATGCGCGACGACGATGCGGCCGCCGCGCACGACCTCGCATCCCGCGTGCACCTGCTCGGCACGCCGGCCGACGGACCCGCGATCCCCGGCGTCCTCGCGGACGCGATCTCCGCGCGTCGGGTCCTGCGGTTGCGGTACACGGACCGGGAGGACGCCGCGACCACGCGCGACGTCGAGCCGCTCGGGTTCGTCGGGTCGTCCACCGGGTGGTACCTGCTGGCGTGGTGCCGGCTGCGCGACGGGATCCGGGCCTTCCGCCTCGACCGGGTCGACCGCGTCACGGCCACCGCCGAGCGCGCGCCCCGGCGCGTCGTCCGGCCCGAGGACATCCAGGTGCCGGACGGGGACCTGCGGACGCTCACGCTCCTGGGCTGACGGTGGCGAGGGGAGGCACCCCGAAAACACCGACGTCGGGGTGTCGCGGAGCCGGCGCAGGCTGGTCGGAGCCGCGGGGAGCCTGCGGCGCTGACCGCACCCCGACCGGGAGGACCACCACCATGACCCACGCCAGCAGCCTCGCCACCAGCCTCGTCTCCGTCCGCCTCATCACCGACGACGTCGAGCGGCTGACCGCCTTCTACGAGCGGCTCACCGGCGTCGTCGCTGACCGCCCGTCGCCGGAGTTCGCCGAGCTGCGCACCCCGCACGGCACCCTCGCCATCGGCAGCACCGCCACCGTCCGCCTGTTCGGGCCGGGCTCGGCGGCACCCGCCGGCAACCGCACCGCCATCGTGGAGTTCCGCGTCGAGGACGTGGACGCGGTGCACGCCGGGCTCGACGACACGGTCGAGGTCGTCACCCCGCCGACCACCATGCCGTGGGGCAACCGGTCGCTGCTGGTGCGGGACCCGGACGGGACGCTGGTGAACTGCTTCGCCCCGGTGACCGCCGAGGCGCTGGCGCGGTTCGCGTAGGCGTCGCTCACCCCGCGGCGACGCCGTAGAGGCGCGCCGCCGTCCCGGACCAGACCGCCGTCGCCGCGGCGTCGTCGAGCGGGGGGAGGGCGGCGGCGGTGCGCTCGACGATCTGCGCGTACGAGGCGACCCGCGCGGACATCGGCCAGTCGCTGCCGAACAGCAGCCGCCCGGTGCCGAGCAGGTCGACGGCGACCCGGGCGGCGGCGGTCGTGCGCCCGGCGTCGTCGGGAGCCGTGGTGTGGACGCCAGACAGCTTGGCGTGCGCGCGGGGGCGGGCGGCGACGGCGGCGAGGGCGTCGCGCCACGACGCGTCGGGGTCGCCCGTGCCGAGGCCGAGGTGGCAGACGACGAGGTCGAGGTGCGGGTGCCGCCCGGCCAGCGCGGCGACGGCCGAAAGCTGGTCGGGGCGCACCAGCGTCTCGAGCACGCGGCCCGACGCCGCGAGGCCCTCGCACAGCGCGTCCAGCCCGGCGACGTCGGACAGGTCCGCCGCGCCGCCCGGGACGGCGAGCCGGATCCCTGCGACGGGGACGCCGTCGTCGACCAGCGGCTGCGCCATGCCGGCCCAGGCGCCGGGGTCGTCGGGGCGGGCGTCGTACTGCAGCACGACCGGGCCGGGCAGCGGCCCGTGCGCGGCTGCCTGCCGCGCGAGCCAGCGCGCCTCGCCCTCGGTGTCCGCGGCCTGCACGGCGACGGCGGCCCGGACGGGCACCGGCGACGTCGCGACGGCGCGGGCCAGGTCCTCCGGGCCGACGCGGGCGGGCAGATCCAGGTCGTCCCGGAACCACGAGATCCGCGACGCGGCCGTGTCCCACAGGTGCACGTGCGCGTCCACGACCCCGTTCACGCTCTCGCCGAACAGGCGGTTGACACCGTTATGCGGTGCCATGCGACCCGATAACGGTGTCAACCGCCTGTTCGGCAGAGCTCGCGATCGCGTCGAGCTCCGTCCACAGGCGGTCGGGGACGACGGCGTCGGCGGCGTCGGCGAAGACGTCCACCTCCGCGGGGGTGCGCGCGCCCACGACGACGGCCTCGACGCCGGGGACGAGCAGCGGCCAGCGGACGGCGGCGGTGGGCAGGTCGACCCCCTCGCGGTGGCACGCGGCGGCCATCCGCAGCGCCTGGTCCACCTGCTCCGGCGACGCCGGGTGGTAGTCGAAGAACGGCGCCGCCACCGGGTCGGCGAGCACCCCGGAGTTGTAGACCCCCGCCGCGACGACGCCGACCCCGCGCTCGCGGGCGGCCGGGAGCAGGTCGTCCAGGGCGGTGCGGTCGAGCAGGGTCACCCGCCCGGCGGGCATGACGACGTCCAGCGCGCCGGCGGCCTCGCGGACCAGCCGCGCCACGGGCGCGTTCCGCCCCATCCCGACCCCCACGGCCCGCACGACGCCCTGGTCGCGCAGCTCGAGCATCGCGGGCAGGGCACCACGCAGCGCCTCGTCCACGTCGGCCGGGTCGTGCAGGTACAGCAGGTCGACGCGGTCGGTGCCGAGCCGCGCGAGGCTGCCCTCCAGCGACCGCAGCACGCCGTCGCGGCCGAGGTCGCCGACCGTCGTGCCGCCCGGGCCGCCGGTGCCGCCCGACGGGACGGGCGCGCCGTCGGCGTCGACGATCACGCGACCCACCTTGGTGGCGATGACGACGGAGTCCCGGTCGACGCCGGCCAGGGCGTGCCCGAGCCGCAGCTCGCTGACGCCCTCGCCGTAGTGCGGCGCCGTGTCGAAGAAGCGGAGGCCGCGCTCGAGCGCGCGGCCGACGGTCGCCTCGGCGTCGGCCTCGGCGACCGGCGTGAAGAGGTTGCCGATCGGCGCGCAGCCGAGGCCGAAGGACGACGCGGCGAGCGTCGCCGCGACGTCCCCGGCGGCGTCGGCCGCACCCGTCGAGGTCAGCGGGCGGAGCCCTGCGCGGAACGCCATGCCTCGAACTCCCCTCGGGTGTCGGGGGTCAGGGGGTAGTAGTCGCTCAGGCGGGCGCCCTCGTCGAGGCGACGCCGGCTGAAGACCTCCCACTCCTCGTGGTCCTGCGCGGACTCGACCACCTGGTCCGCCATCGCGCGCGGGACGATGACGGGGCCGTCGTCGTCCGCGACGACGAGGTCGCCCGGCATGCACAGCACGCCGCCGACGGCGACGGGCACGTCGTAGGCCCAGGGGAACAGCTCCGACTGCGAGGCGTAGTGCGGCGTGACGCCGGTCGACCACACGGGCAGGCCGAGGTCGGCGATCTTGCCCGAGTCGCGGATGCGGCCGTCGACGACCATGCCGGCGCCGCCCTTGCGCTGGAAGTAGCGCGCGAGGATGTCGCCCACACAGCCCGAGAACCGGCTGCCGTACGCCTGGATCACGAGCACGTCGCCGGGCTGCACGGCCTCGAGCACGTGCCACAGGGCCGTGTGCCGCTCCACGTACTCCTGCTCGTCGCCGGCGGCCAGGTCCTCGCGCTGCGGCATGAACTGCAGCGTGAGCGCGGAGCCCACGACGCGGTACCCGGGCCTGAGCGGGCGCGGGCCCTCGACGAACGAGTGCCGGATGCCGAGGCCGTGCAGCTTCGCGCAGGCCGTCGCGGACGAGACCTGGCCGAGCCGCTCCAGCGTCTCGACGTCCGCGCGCTCGTAGGACCCGCCGCGCACGGGCAGCGTGATCTCGGGCCGCACGAGGCCGGCGCCGGGGTCGGTGGGCACGGTGTCGACGGGCGCGAGGGCTTCGGTCATGGTCGGGCTCCTTCGTGGTGCAGGTGGTGCTGGTGGCGCGGCTGCTGGTGACGCGGCGCGCTGCCGGCGGGTGCGGTGAGCAGCACGACGTCGGCGCGGTGCGACGGCGGCAGCTCGACGAGCAGGTCGGGCGCGTCCAGCGGGAGGGTCGCGGCGGTCCGCATGCCGGCGCGGCCGGCCGACGCCGTGGACGGGCCGGGCCAGACGCCGCCGTCCTCGCCGCGCGTGACGACGCCCGTCAGGCGCTCCTCGCCGAACCGCGACGGCCGCACGCGCACGCGCCGGGCGTGCGTGGGGGACAGGTTGACGAGGCTGAGCTCGACGCGGCCCGTGCCGTCCGCGTCGCGGTCGAGGCCGGAGACGAGCGCCGCGACGTCCGGCGGCAGGCCGGGGCGGCCGCGGTCGGCGTCGGTGTAGGCCACGGCGGCGAACGGCAGCCCGCCGTTGTACAGCGTCTGCGGGGTGCCGGTGATCAGCTGCCCGAGCACCTCCGTGACGACCGGGTTGGCGCGCTGCCAGAAGTGCAGGTGCACGGTCTCGGGGTCCACGGGCTCGGCGTCCATCACGGCGACGCGGCGGGCGAGCTGGCCCAGTGCCATCGACAGCGCGCGCTCCGGATAGTCCGGCAGCGAACCGTCGAGGAACGCGAGCCACGGCCCCTCGTGCCCGGCCTCCACCTTGTCGCGGAACGGTCGGACCTCGTCGGAGCCGGGGATGCCGTCGAGCACCCGGTCCAGGCGCTTGCGGTCGGCGTCGTCGTGCGTCCACCACCACAGCCAGGTGGGCAGGTCGAGCTGGAGCGGGCCGAAGTCGAACCAGCCTTCGGCGCCGAACCGGTACGGCACGAGCGTGGCCGGCTCGGCGGCGTGCGGGCCCAGCCGCTCCAGCCAGCTGCCGCGCAGGCTGAACGGGGTCTCGGTGACGGGCGCGGTGATCGCGTGGTCCAGCGCCGTGTCGAGCATGGTGCGCACGAGGTCGAGCGGCCCGTCGTCGCGTGCCCCGGAGGCCCCCGAGACGAACGACGCGTTGATCGCGCCGATCAGCGTGCTCATGCCGACCGAGTGCAGGCCGTGCGGCCAGGTCCAGCCGTAGTGGCCGCCGTACCAGGCGCCGTCGTGCAGGCCGCCGACGACGCCGTCGGGCGCGACGTTGTCCGGCATGAGGCCGCCCGCCGCGGCGGCGCGCTCGCGCCAGCCGTCGACGTACCGCGCCACCCACGCGGCGGACGCGGCGTCGCCGTCGTACAGCCAGCGGTTGACCACGAGGGACGTCGCGGCGAGGTTGACCGCGGTGTCACCCGCCGCCCGGCGCTGGAGCTCGTCGCCCATGAGCCGGGCGTGTGCCGGGTCCTCCAGGTCGGACCACCGCGTGATCCCCGGCAGCCCGTGCAGCGGCAGGCCGTACGCCTCCATGTAGTCCAGCGACGCCGGGTACGTGAGCCACTCGGTGCCCAGCCCGGGCAGCGGGCCCCGCGCGCCGTTGTGCGGCGCGGTGACGATGTTGCGGGCCGGGTCGTAGTTGCCGTGCGCCGGGTCCGTGTACAGGGCGGCGAACCGGCGGGCGCGCTCGGCGAAGCGGTCGTCGCCCGGGTCGGCGGCGCACAGGCCGTAGAAGAACAGCAGCGACTCGCCCTGGTGGAACCAGTCGTACCCGTTCTCGTACTCGGCGGTGAGCATGCCGCCCTCGGTGAGCTGCGCCGTCACGCCCTCGAAGTGCTGCTTCGCGGCGGCGAGCACCTCGTCGCTGCCGCCCAGGGCGTAGAACGCGGGCCAGTTGAAGAACGGCTCGTACAGGTCGTCCACGCCGTCGCGGTGCTCGAAGCCGCCCGCGTGCAGGATGCGGCCGTCGGGCCCGGTGTACCGCGCGGAGAACAGGCGCCAGGCCTCCTCCGTCGCGTCGAACAGGCGGCGCTCGAGCACGGCCCAGGCGGGGACCTCGTGCAGCGGCGTCGTGGGGACGCGGGGGTCGGTCGTCTCGCTCATGTCGGCCTCAGCCCTTCGTCGCGCCGGCGACCAGGCCGCCGATGATGTGCCGCTGCATGAGGACGAAGAACAGGATCGCCGGGCTCACCGCCAGCAGCAGGGTCGGGAAGACGGTCGTGTAGTCGGTGGAGAACTCGCCCACCGCCGCGTACACGCCCGTCGTCACGGTGTAGATGCCGGAGCTCGGGCCCAGGATGATCTGCGGGCTGACGAAGTCGTTCCAGACGCTGATGGAGTTCAGCACGACGATCGTCGCGACGACCGGCTTCATGATCGGGAAGATGCACGACCAGAACGCCCGGATCTTGCCGGCCCCGTCCAGCGCGGCCGCCTCGTCGATGTCGCGCGGCACGGTGCGCAGGTAGGCGGCGAACAGGAAGATCGTCACGGGCAGCGTCGCCGCCGTCTCGAACAGGATGAAGCCCGGGATCGTGTTGATGAGCCCGAGCACCCGCAGCACGAAGACGACGGGGATCAGCGTCACCTGGCCCGGGATGAACAGGCCGGACACGAAGAGCAGCAGCAGGCCCAGGTGCCACTTCGACCGGCCGCGCGCGATGACGTACGCGACGGGCGCGGCGAGCGCGATGCCGCACAGGTTCACCAGCGCCACGAACAGCAGCGTGATGCCGTAGGCCTTCACCACGTTGAACTTCTCGCTGGTGAGCGCGGCCTGCAGGTACTCCAGGCTGAACGTGTCCGGGGTGATCGCCAGCGGCGAGGAGATGATCGCGTCCTGCGGCTTGAAGGCGTTGATCACCATGATGTACAGCGGCACGAGCATCACCAGCGCGCCGAGGCCCAGCACCACCCACTTGAGGATCGTGCCCGCGCCCGGGGCGGGCCGGCGTCGGGACCGCGACGTCGGGCGCGGCGCGCTCGGCGCCGGGGCCGACGGCGGGCTCACGGGGGTCGTCGGGTGCGTCGTCGTCGCCATCAGTCGGCCACCTTCTTCTCCGCGCCGCGCCGGGCGAACGTGACCGCGAGGCCCAGCACGGCGGTGACGAGCAGCAGGACCACGGACTGCGCCGCGCCGAAGCCGAGCTCCGAGTTCGCGAACGAGTCCCGCAGGATCTGGTACACGATCGTCTGGGTGGACCCGGCGGGGCCGCCGTCGGTCAGCGCCAGCACGATGTCGTAGACCTTGAGCAGCCCCACCAGCGTGAGCACGAGGTTCACGGTGAACACGGGGGCGATGAGCGGCAGCGTCACGTTGCGGAACTGCTGCCACTTGGAGGCGCCGTCCACGGTGGCGGCCTCGTAGTACTCGGTGGGCACGGACTTGATGCCCGCGAGGAACAGGATCATGTTGAAGCCGAAGTGCGACCACACGATCGTGAGGATCACGCTCGCCTTCGCGAACGCGACCTCGGTGAGGAACGGCACCGGCCCGACGCCGAGGTGCCCCAGCAGGCCGTTCACCGCGCCCTCGGGGGAGAGCATCGCCGACCACAGGAACCCGATGATCAGCGCGCTGATGATGTACGGGTAGAAGAAGATCGTGCGCAGCAGCGTGTTCGCGCGGCCGTTGCCGGCGATCAGCGCGGCGATGAACAGCCCGACGCCGTTGCACAGGACCGTGCCGCAGAACGCGACGACCCCGGTGAAGACCGCCGCGTCCACGGTGCGGGGGTTGCGGAAGGCCTCCGCGTAGTTCTCGAAGCCGATGAACGTGAAGTTCAGGCTGTAGCCGTTCCAGTCGGTCAGGCTCAGCACGAACGCCAGGACCATCGGCACGATGAACATCGCCAGGAAGACGAGGACGGCGGGGCCGCCCATGACGATGCCGGGCAGGCGGTCGCGCCACACGCGCGCCGCGGGGCGTCGGCGCACGGGCGGGACCGTGCGCGTCGCGGTGAGGGTTGCCATCGCAGGGCCTTCCATGGGTGGTGCGGGCCCGGGGGGGGGGGGGGGGCGTACCGCTAGAGGGGGGGGGGGGAGGCGGGTCAGCCGAACCACGGGGTAAAAAACACACCCACTCC
>NZ_JBHVSQ010000007.1:138597-164106 GCF_042885055.1 Isoptericola sp. NPDC058082
GCGGGAAGAGCGTCCCCCCCCCCCCCCCCCTGGGGGTCGTCGGCAACTGGGCGACCCTGTCCCCTCTGGGTGGGGTTTCCCCCCCACCGTCCCTCCCAGGGTTTTTCCCCCCCCGGCCCCGCCGCCCCCCCCCCCCCCGGGCGGGTGGGGTGCGGTCGGCGTCAGCCGATCGTCGAGGCGAACCAGCCGTCCATCGCGGTGTCGACCTTGTCGGGGGCGGTGCCGCCGATCAGGGCCTGCGTCTGCGCGTTGATCTCGTCCGAGTAGCCGGTGGGCAGCGTGCGCTCGCCGTAGCCCTGGCCGGTCGGCGTGTACGCCTCGGCGGGCGTGTCCGCCACGATCTGCAGCAGCTCCTTGCCCAGGTCGTCCATCTCGTACTCGTAGCCGTCGCGGAAGTTGCCGTCGACCTCGAGCTGGCTGGCGACGGCGTCCTGGTCGGTGACGAGGAACTCGACGAGCTTCGCCGCCGCGTCCTGGCTCTCGCTCGCCTTGAGGATCGAGTACGGGCTGGCGATGTTCGCGCCCATGGCCGGGCTGGCGACGCCGTCGACGGCGGGGGCGCGGAAGACGCCGATCTCGGCCTTCTCCTCCGCCTTCGCCTCGGTGCCGGCGAACCAGCTGCCCATCGGGTAGATCGCGCTCTTGCCGGAGAGGAAGGCCTGCTCGGCGTCGGGGTACTTGATGCCCAGCGCGTCCTTGGGGACGTAGCCCTTCGCCACCCAGTCGGCGTAGGTGGCGACGGCGTCGCCGTACGTGCCGGAGAAGGTGGCCTCGCCCGCGCTCATCCGGGCGAACCACTCCGGGTCCTGGCCGATGACGGACGGGAGGCCGAGCGTCTGCAGCGAGTGGCTGGTCGCCCAGTCGCCGCTGGTCTGGATCGGGGTCCAGCCCGCGTCCTTGAGCTTGCCGAGCGCGGCGGTGAGCTCGTCGACGGTGGTCGGGACCTCGGCGATCCCGGCCTCCTCGAACGCGGTCTTGTTATAGAACCACAGGCTCTGCAGCTGGAAGCCGATGCCGGCCATGTAGTACTTGCCGTCGATCGAGTACTGGTCCGCGAGCGGGCCGGACGTCGCCCAGTCGTACTGGGACAGGTCCACCAGCTCGGGGGCGAGGTCGGTGGTCGGGGGCAGCGACTGCACGACGTCGGGTGCGTCGCCCGCGGTGAGGAGGCGGGGGAGCGCGGCGGTCACGCCCTCGGCGCCCGGGTTCTGGATGACGACGTCGACGTCGGGGTTCGCGTCCTCGAACGGCTTGACCAGCTCGTTCCAGTACTCCTCGGTGAGGTTCGGCGTGACGTTGACGAGCATGCTCACCTCGGTGGTGCCGCCGGAGCCGCCGTCGTCGTCGGAGCCGGCGCAGCCGGTGAGCGCGAGGGCGGCGACCGTGAGCGTGCCCACGCTCGCCAGGGTGCGGTGCTTGATCATCGTTGATCCTCTCGGGTTGCCGCCCGCCGGGGACGCTGCTTCGCGTCTCCGGGCGCTCGGGCTGACGACTGTGGATGACGTCCGGTGTGGAGGGACGTCTGGGACACTAATCGATAATCGTTGGATTGGGAAGAAGGTGCCCGGGACAGGTGATCTCACACCGGGGGCGTCCCGGGGCGCGGCCCGCCGCCCATAGGCTGGACGGGTGACCTCCGCAGCCCCCGCCGTGCAGCGGCCGGGCGGTACCCCGAGCGTGCCGCCGCGGCCCTGGTGGCTCGTCGCCGCCGGGCCCGCCGCCGTCCTCGCCGCCGTCCTCGCCGTGCTGTGCGGCGGAGCCTACTCGGGCGCGTTCCAGGCCCTCAGCGGCTTCACCGACCCGGGCGCGATCGTGCGCTACGGCCTGCCCGTGACGACCGTGCTCACGGAGCTGGGCGTCTCCGTGACGGTCGGCGCGCTCCTCGTCGCGGCGTGCCTGGTGCCGCCAGGCCGCACCCAGACGCGGGTGCTCACGACGGCCGGCGCCGCCAGCGCCGTGTGGGCCGTGGCCGCCGTCCTCCAGCTCGTGCTGCGGTACGCGAACATCTCCGGGACCTCGCCGGCCTCGCCGGCGTTCGGGCAGGGGCTCGCGCAGTTCGTCACCGACCTCGACCTCGGCCGGCTCTACCTCGCGATCATCGTGGTCGCCGCGCTCACGTCCGCGCTCGCGATGGCGGTCCGCGGGCCCGTCGGCGCGCTGTGGACGACGGTCCTGCCGCTCGCGGCCCTCGCCATGCAGTCCACGACCGGCCACGCGTCCGGCGCCGCGAACCACGAGCTCGCCGTCGGCGCGATGCTGCTGCACCTGGTCGGCGCCGCCGTGTGGGTGGGCGGCCTGGGCGCGCTGCTCGTGGCCGTGCTCACGCGGGAGGAGGGGCGCGACGAGGGTCGCACCGCCGCGGCCGCCGTCGCGCGCTTCTCCCCGGTCGCGGGGTGGTGCTTCGCCGCGGTGGGCCTCTCCGGCATCCTCAACGCGTGGCTCCGCATGGAGTCCTGGGGCGACCTGCTGACCCCGTACGGCGTGCTGCTGCTCGTCAAGGCGCTGCTCATGGTGGCGCTGGGCGGGTTCGGGTTCGCGCACCGGATGTGGGTCGTGGACCGGCTCGGCCGGGCCGGGTCCGCCGGCGCCGTCCGCCGTCTCTTCTGGCGGCTGCTCGCCGTCGAGCTGCTCGTCATCGGTGCCGTCTCCGGCGTCGCCGTGGCGCTCGGGTCCACCGCCCCGCCCGTCCCGGACGAGGTGCCGGTCGACGTCACCCCCGCCTTCCAGCTCACCGGCCAGGCGCTGCCGCCCGAGCCGACCATGGCCCGCTGGTTCACCGAGTGGAGCCTCGACCCGCTGCTGGCGTTCGCGTGCGTGGCGGGCCTGGTCGTGTACCTGCGCTGGGTGCTGCGGCTCGCGCGCCGGGGGGACAAGTGGCCCGTGGGGCGCACCGTGTCGTGGTGCCTGGGCATGGTCGTGATGTTCTGGGTGACCAGCGGCGGCCCGGCCGTGTACGGGCACGTGATCTTCAGCGGCCACATGGTGCAGCACATGATCCTCGCGATGCTGGTGCCGCTGTTCCTCGTGCTGGCCGCCCCGGTCACGCTGCTGCTGCGCGCCATCCCGGCCCGCAAGGACGGCAGCCGCGGGCCGCGCGAGTGGGTGCTCGGCCTGGTGCACTCCCGGTTCGGCCAGTTCATCGCCCGGCCCGTGGTGGCCGCGGTGCTCTTCGCCGGCGGCATGATCGCGTTCTACTACACGCCCGCGTTCGAGTTCGCGCTGCGCAACCACGCCGGGCACGTGTGGATGATCGTGCACTTCACGCTCGTCGGCTACCTGTTCGCCAACGCGCTGGTGGGCGTCGACCCGGGCCCGAAGCGCCCGCCCTACCCGCAGCGGCTGCTGCTGCTCTTCGCGACGATGGCGTTCCACGCCTTCTTCGGCGTCGTGCTCACCTCCGGCACCTCGCTGCTCGTCGCCGACTGGTTCGGCAACATGGGCCGGCCGTGGGGCCTGCCCGCCATCGAGGACCAGCAGCGCGGCGGCGGCGTCGCGTGGGGCATCGGCGAGCTGCCGACGCTCGCGCTCGCCATCGCCGTCGCCGTGCAGTGGACGACGTCCGACGAGCGCGAGGCGCGCCGCCGCGACCGCAAGGCCGACCGCGACGGCGACGCCGAGCTCACCGCGTACAACGAGATGCTCGCCAAGATGGCGGACCGCGACGACACGACCCCGCCGAGGTAGTCCACGACCCCGCGAGGTAGCGCGAGCTACCTCGCGGGCTTGCGAACTACCTCGCGGAGGACTGCACCACCTCGCGCGAGTCCGTCAAGAGCTCCACGTGCACCGGGACCGGCTCGCGGGTGTCGGCGTCGGGGACGGCGGCGCCCACGACGCGCCGCACCGGCACGTGCCCGCCCCACCCCCCGGCGGCGACGTCGGCCGGGTCGTCGACGGGCGCGCCGGCACGGGCCTTCATCGACGCCTCGCGCAGGGGCACGGCCAGCACCGCCGTCGCGGCGAGCTCCTTGCGGGTCGCGGGGCGCAGCGTCGCGGACCGGCCCGGCGCCATGTGGTCGACGATCGCGTCCAGGGCGCGGGCGCGCTCGGCGTCGTCCGTGACGAGGCGTGCGGTGCCGATCACCACCGCCGACCGGTAGTTCATCGAGTGGTGGAAGCCGGACCGCGCCAGCACGAGGCCGTCGAGCTCGGTGACCGTGACGCAGACGGTCGCGTCGGTCGCCCCGGCCAGCCAGCGCGCCGCCACCGACCCGTGCACGTACAGGGTGCCGTCGTCGTCGGGGCCGTCGAGGTCGACGGCGTAGGCGCAGGGCAGCACGACCGGGTGCCGGTCCGCGCCCTCGCCGACGTCGACGCCGAGGTGGGCGACGAGCCCGTCGGCGAGCAGGGCGTGCAGCGCGGCCCGGTCGGCCACGGCACGGTTCCGGCCGCGCCGGACGGTGGACCTGGGGGTGGGGGAGAGGGCGTCCATGGCACTACCGTGAACCCTGGGTGGCCCGTCGTCACGAGCCATTCCTCGCACGTTTCGACAGGCCACTTTCGCCAGGCCGCATTGCTAGGCCACTTTCGGGGGCCGCTGTCGCCCGCCCCGGTCAGGAGTCCTGATGTCCGCGCTGCCCGTCCGCCTCGACCGCGGCGGCCGCGACCCGCTCGGCGCGCAGCTGTCCGCCCAGGTCCGCGACCTGGTCTCCCGCGGCACCCTGCGGCGCGGCGACCGGCTGCCCAGCACCCGTGCGCTCGCCGCGGACCTCGGCGTCGCCCGCTCGGTGGCCGAGCAGGCGTACGACCAGCTCATGGCCGAGGGGTGGCTGACCGCACGCCGCGGCGCGGGCACCTTCGTCGCCGCCGACGCCGTGCCCCGTCCCACGACCGGACCGCGACGGGCCGCCGGGCCGGCCACCGGCCTCGTGCGCCTGAGCACGGGCGAGCCGTGGATCGACCCGCGCCACCGCGCGGGGTGGCGGCGGGCGTGGCGGGAGGTGTCGGCGACCGCGCCGCCGCGGGGGTACGACGACCCGTGCGGTCTGCCCGACCTCCGGGCGGCGCTCGCGGAACGCCTCGGCCGGACCCGGGGCCTCGTCGTGGACGCCGACGAGGTGGTGGTCACCGCCGGGACCACGGCCGGGTTCCGGGACCTGCTCGGCGTGCTGCCCGCGGGGCCCGTGGGCATCGAGGACCCGGGCTACCGGGCCGCCGTCGCGACGGCGCACGCCGTGGGCCGCACCGTCGTCGACCTGCCCGCCGAGGCCCGCCACGACGAGGGCGCCCTGCGCGGGCTGGCCGCCGTGTACGTGACGCCGGCGCACCAGCACCCGTTGGGACGGGTGATGCCCGCCGACGACCGCCGCGCGCTGCTCGCCGCGTCGCGGGCCACGGGAGCCGTGGTGGTCGAGGACGACTACGACTCCGAGCTGCGGTACGACGTGGCCCCGGTGCCGGCGCTCGCGGCGCTCGGCCGGGACCGGGTCGCCTACCTCGGCACGGCGTCGAAGTCCGCGCCGCCCGGGCTGCGGATCGGGTGGCTGGTGCCGCCCCCGGCGATGCTCGACGACGTGGTGCGGCAGCGCGACGTCGTGCACGACGTCGCGGCGTGGCCCACGCAGCGGGCCCTGCTGACGCTGCTGCGCGACGGCTGGCT
The DNA here is from genome assembly GCF_042885055.1 of Isoptericola sp. NPDC058082. Lineage (NCBI taxonomy): Bacteria > Bacillati > Actinomycetota > Actinomycetes > Micrococcales > Promicromonosporaceae > Isoptericola > Isoptericola sp. NPDC058082. Next base: position 144,197 of record NZ_JBHVSQ010000007.1, read on the forward strand.
CGACGCCGTCCTGCGCACCGCGCGCCGCGTGTACGCCGAGCGGGCGGCCCGCGTCGCCGCGGTGCTGGCGCCGCGCGCCGCGCCGGCCGCGACGTCCGCCGGCATGTACTCGACGTGGCTGCTGCCGCGGGACGCCGCGCTGTCGGCCCGCGACGCCGCGCGGCGGGCGGGCTTCGACCTGCCCCTGCTGTCCGACCTGTGCCGCACCGCCGAGGTCACCGGCGTCGTCGTCGGGTTCGGCGGGGTGGACGACGCCGAGCTCGACCGCGCGCTCGCCGCGATCCGCGCGGGGCTGGGCGGCTGAGGACTACAGCAGGCCGTCGACGACCTTCGCCGCGAGGCCGAGCGCCGTCGTCGTGCCCAGCCCGTCCGCGACGGTCACGGTGGTGACGCCCGGTGCGGGGTCGGTGACGACGAACGGCGTGCCGGCGAACGGCCCGCGGCGCGGGCGGGGCACCGCGAGGTCGGGCACCGACCAGCGCCGCCGCACCTCGACGGGCCGCCCGAGCAGGGCCTCGGCCTCGCGCAGCAGCAGCGAGTCGGCGGTCTCCGACCGCTCGGGGTCGCGGTCGAGGCCCGCGCCGTCGCGGCGGTCGGCGTCCGTGCGACGGGCCTCGCCGAGGAGCAGCGTGTCGCCGTGCGGGGTGAACGCGAGGTGGACGCCGGCATCGAGCAGCTCCGGGGCGCTCGTGCGCAGCCGCTCGCGCACGTCCGCCAGCGCGGGGGAGTGCGCGGTGGCGGCGTCGCGCAGGAGGGTCGTGCCGCCCAGCACCGCGGGGCCGCCGGCGTCGTGCCGGCGGCCCGGCGTCGCCACCCGGAGCACCTGCCGCACGTCGGGCCGCAGCCCGGCGCGCGCCGCCTCGTCGGGGAAGAACCGGTCCAGGTCGGGTCCGACGGCGACCAGCACCCGGCGCGCCACGACCTCGCCGCGCGACGTGCGCACCAGCGTGCGCCCCGTGCCGGCCTCGAAGGTGAGCGCCGTCGTCGACCACGCGACGTCGGCGCGCGGCCGGGAGCCGAGCGCGGCGGCGAGCGCCCGGAGGGCGTCGCGCGGCTCGACCCGCAGGTCGAGCGGGAGGAACGCGCCGCCGACGACGTCGCCCGCGCTCGTCAGCCCGGCACGCCGGCCTGCCTGCGCGGCGTCGAGGAGCAGCGCGTCGCCGTCGCGGGCGGCCACGAGGTCGTCCAGCACGGCGAGCTCGTCCTCGGAGCGCGCCACGACGACGGCGCCGGTGTCCTTGACCCAGAAGCCGGCCTCCCGGCCGAGCTTCAGCCAGCGCTCGCGCGACGCCAGCGCGCACGACAGCGTCGCGGCGTCCTGCGTGGTGACGGCGACGTGGCCGCTGCGCCGGGCGGACGCGCCGTCGGGCCGCGGGTCGCGCTCCACCACCAGCACCGAGTGCCCGCGGGCGTGCGCCTCCAGGGCGTGCGCGAGCCCGACGATCCCCGCCCCGACGACGACCAGGTCGGCGGTGGCGGGCAGCGGCGGCAGGTGGGCGGCGCGGGGCGACGACGGTCTCACGACCAGACCGTGCCCGATCGGGCATCGCCCGCTCAACCGCAGGAGGCGCCCCCGCGAACAAGTTCAGCGAACGTTCATCCGGTGTTCCCCGTGGCGGCCGCCCGACCGCCCGGGGGGGCGCGGGCTGTGGTAGACCGGGCGCGTGAGCCAGGACGACGACGCCCCCACGCCCTTCGACGACCTCGACCGCTACCTGGAGCTCCCGCGGGTGGGAGGGCTCGCGCTGAGCCCGGACGGCACACGCCTCGTCACGACCGTCCAGACGCTCGACGCGAAGCGCACCGGCTGGACGACCGCCGTCTGGGAGGTGGATCCCGCCGGCGTCGCCCCGGCGAGGCGGCTGACGCGCAGCCGCAAGGGCGAGTCGTCGGCGGTGTTCGCGGCGTCGGGCGACGTGCTGTTCACGTCGGCGCGGCCGGACCCGGACGCGGAGCAGGACGACGACGAGCCGAAGGCGGCGCTGTGGTTGCTTCCCGCGGGCGGCGAGGCGCGGGTCGTCGCGACGGCTCCGGGCGGGGTCGGCGGGGTCCTCTCGGCCCGCGCGGCCGACGTCGTGTCGGTCTCCGCGCCGGTGCTGCCGGGCGCGGCGGGCCTCGCCGAGGACGCGGCGCTGCGCAAGGACCGCACGGACCGCAAGCTCTCGGCGATCCTGCACGCCGGCTACCCGGTGCGGCACTGGGACCACGACCTGGGCCCGGACGAGGAACGCCGGTTCGCCGGCTCGCTCGGCGGTGGTGACCGGCTCGAGCTGCGCCCGCTGACCGGCCCGGGGCGTCAGCTCGACGAGCACGAGGCCGACCTGACGGCCGACGGCACCACGCTCGTCACGACGTGGGGCGTGGCCGACCCGGGCGCGGCGCGGCGGGTCACGCTGGTCGCGGTCGACACGGCGTCGGGGGAGCGCCGGACGCTGGTGGACGACCCGGACGCGGACGCCTTCGCGCCGGCGGTGTCGCCGGACGGGCGGTGGGTGGCGTTCGGGTCCGAGACGATCACGACGCCGGAGCAGGCGCCCGAGGTGCGGCTCGGCCTGGTCCGGCTCGACGACCAGGACGGCGAGCTCGCCGCACCCGAGATCCTGGCCGACGACTGGGACCGCTGGCCCACGTCCGTCGCGTGGCTGCCCGACGGCTCGGGGCTGGTCGTGACCGCCGACGAGGACGGCCGCGGCCCCGTGTTCCTGCTGACGTTCGGCGCGGGCGGCCCGGGCGGCCAGGAGCCGGTCACGGTGGAGCGCGTGACGAGCGACGACGCGTCGTTCAGCGACGTCCGCGTCGCTCCCGACGGCTCGGCGCTGTACGCGCTGCGCAGCAGCTATGCGGCACCGGCGGAGCCGGTGCGGGTCGATCTCGCTGCCTTCCTCGCGACCGGCGCCGCCGGCGGGCGCACCCCCGTCGCCGCCGACGCGCTGCGCGGGCCCGTGCCCGCCCCCGCGCTGCCGGGCACGCTCACCGAGGTCGAGACGACGACGGCGGACGGTGCGCGGGTGCGCGCCTGGCTCGCGCTGCCCGAGGGCGCTGCCGCGGACGCGCCCGCGCCGCTGCTGCTGTGGATCCACGGCGGCCCGTTGAGCACGTGGAGCGCCTGGAGCTGGCGCTGGAACCCGTGGCTGATGGTGGCCCGCGGGTACGCCGTCCTGCTGCCCGACCCGGCGCTGTCCACCGGGTACGGGCAGGACTTCGTGCAGCGTGGCTGGGGCGCCTGGGGCGGGGCGCCGTTCACCGACCTCATGGCGATCACCGACGCCGTCGAGGCCCTGCCGGAGGTGGACGAGAGCCGCACCGCCGCGATGGGCGGGTCGTTCGGCGGGTACATGGCGAACTGGGTGGCCGGGCACACCGACCGCTTCCGCGCGATCGTCACCCACGCCAGCCTGTGGGCGCTGGACCAGTTCGGCCCCACCACCGACCACGCCTACTACTGGCTGCGTGAGATGACGCCGGAGATGGCGGAGGCGAACAGCCCGCACCGGTCCGTCGCGGACATCCGGACCCCGATGCTCGTCGTGCACGGCGACAAGGACTACCGCGTGCCGATCGGCGAGGGGCTGCGGCTGTGGCGCGAGCTGCTCACCGACTCGGCGCTGCCCGCCGCCGACGACGGGACCACCGTGCACCGGTTCCTGTACTTCCCGGACGAGAACCACTGGGTGCTCGCGCCGCAGCACGCGAAGGTCTGGTACCAGGTGGTGCTGGCGTTCCTGGGCGAGCACGTGCTGGACGAGGGGCCGGAGCTGCCCGCCTTCCTGTAGCCGGCCGGCGGCGGGCGGTCAGGCGGGGGTGACGATGAGGTCCACGAGGACCTCGAGCATGGCGCTCGCGTCCTTGCGGGCGGTGACGGCGGGCAGCATCGACGCCCGCTGGCCGGCCTCGTGGGCGCCCAGCAGCAGGTCGATGGCCACGTGGTCGTCGACGGCGAAGCGCAGGCCGAGGGCGGCCATGACGCGGTTCAGCGCGGCGATCATCTCCCCGCGGAGCACCTGCTGCTGGTCCACGTAGCGCTGCGCGATCTGGGGGTCACGCAGGGCGAGCAGCTCGAACTCGAGCTCCATCACGCACCACGACGTCTTGGCGGCGGGGTCGGGCAGCACGGACGCGATGACCTCCCGCACGGTGGCGCGGAACCCCTCGGGCGTCTGCAGGGCCGCCGGGTCGACGGTGGTCACCGCGCGCTCGAGGGCGCCCAGGTGGCCGCGCGCCTCGCGCTCCGTGAGCGCGAGGAACAGCTCCTCCTTGCTCGCGAAGTTCGAGTAGAAGGCGCCGCGGGTGAAACCGGCCGCCTCGCACACCGCCTCGATCGACGCGGCCTGGACGCCCACCTGCGCGAACACCTGGAACGCGGCGTCGAGCAGGCGCTCGCGGGTGCGCTCGCGCCGGGGCGAGCGACCGGGGCCGACCGTAGCCTCGTCGGGAGTCACGCTCTCGGTGGTCAGGGGGTCCTCCTCGGGATGCTGCCGGTACCGGCACGGTGCGGGCGCCGCGCCCGGCCGGGCCCACTCTAGCCAATACAGCGACGTATCGGATACGTTCGTGCATCGGATACAGTGCCGTATCGAATCCCTGCTCCGTCGTCCCGGGAGAGCCTGTGTCCTCCGTCCTGTACTCCCTCGGCCGCTGGGCCGCCCGTGCCCGGCGGCTCGTCGTCATCGGCTGGGTGCTGGTGCTCGCCGTCGTCGGCGGAGCGGCCGGCCTGCTCTACCAGGGCTTCGACAACTCCGTGACCATCCCGGGCACCGAGTCGCAGGACGCGCTCGACAGCCTGTCCGCCACGTTCCCGCAGGTCAGCGGCTCCTCGGCGCAGATCATCGTCGTCGCCCCCGACGGTTCCACGATCGACGACGACGCGGTGCGCGGACCGATCACCGACACCGTCGACGACCTCGGCGAGCTCGACCAGGTCGCCGCCGTCACCTCCCCGTACGACGACCAGATGGCCGCGTCGGTCAACGACGACGACACCGCCACGCTGCTGACGATCCAGCTCGACGGCGACCAGTCCGTCATCACCGAGGACACCAAGGACGCGCTGCACACCGCGAGCGACGACCTCGCCGCCGCCCTGCCGGCGGGGTCGCAGACCAGCCTCGGCGGCGAGCTGTTCAGCGTCGAGTTCCCGGCCCTGAGCATCATCGAGGCGATCGGCGTCGTCGTCGCGCTCGTGGTCCTCATCATCACGCTCGGCTCGTTCGTCGCGGCCGGCCTGCCGCTGGTGAACGCGCTCATGGGCGTGGGCGTGTCGATGCTCCTGCTGCTCACCGCCACCGTGTTCGGCCCGATCAACTCGACGACGCCCATGCTCGGCCTCATGCTCGGCCTCGCGGTGGGCATCGACTACGCGCTGTTCATCGTGTCCCGGCACCGCGAGCAGCTCGCCGCCGGGCTCGAGGTGGACGAGTCGATCGCGCGCGCCACCGCGACGGCGGGCTCGGCCGTCATCTTCGCCGGCCTCACGGTGATGATCGCCCTGGTGGGCCTCGGCGTCGCCGGCATCCCCTTCCTCACCGTGATGGGCATCGCCGCCGCCGTGGCGGTCGGCATCGCGGTCCTCGTCTCGCTCACGCTGCTGCCCGCGCTGCTGTCCTTCTCCGGCGAACGGCTGCGGCCGCGTGCCCCGCGCGCCGCCCGCAAGCCGAAGGGGAAGGCCAAGCGCGCCGCCGCGCCGGCCGCGGGCGTCCACCGCAACCGGTTCTTCGACGGCTGGGTGCGCGGCGCCACCCGCTTCCCGGTCCTCACGATCGTGCTCGTCGTGGGCGCCATCGCCGCCCTCGCCTGGCCGGCCACGAACCTCCGCCTCGCGCTGCCCGACGCCGGCACGCTGCCGGAGGACAACAGCGCCCGCGTGACCTACGACCTGGTGGGCGAGGAGTTCGGCGAGGGCTTCAACGGCCCCCTGATCGTGACCGGCTCGATCGTCACCAGCAACGACCCCGTGAAGCTCATGGACGAGCTGGGCGACGAGATCGGCGACCTGCCCGGCGTCGCCGACGTGCCGCTCTCCACCCCCAACGAGACCGCCGACACCGGCATCGTCCAGGTGGTCCCGGAGGGCGGGCCGACGTCGCAGGAGACCAAGGACCTGGTCAACGAGATCCGCGACCAGCACGACCACTACCTCGACAAGTACGGCGTCGACCTGTCCGTCACCGGCTTCGCCGCGGTCGGCATCGACGTCTCCGACAAGCTCGGCGCCGCGCTGCTGCCGTTCGGCCTGGTCGTCGTGGGACTGTCGCTCGTGCTGCTGACGATGGTGTTCCGCTCGATCTGGGTGCCGATCAAGGCCTCGCTGGGCTACCTGCTGTCCGTCGGGGCGGCCTTCGGCGTGGTGACGCTCGTGTTCGAGAACGGCGTCCTCGCGGACGCGCTCAACGTCACGAAGCTGGGCCCCGTCATCAGCTTCATGCCGATCATCCTCATGGGCGTGCTGTTCGGCCTGGCGATGGACTACGAGGTCTTCCTCGTGTCCCGCATCCGGGAGGACTACGTGCACGGCGGCGACGCCCGCCGCGCGGTGCGCTCGGGCTTCCTCGGCTCGGCCAAGGTGGTCACGGCCGCGGCGGTGATCATGTTCGCCGTCTTCGTCGCGTTCGTGCCCGAGGGCGACATGACGCTCAAACCCATCGCGCTCGGCCTCGCGGTCGGCGTGCTCGTGGACGCGTTCGTCGTGCGCATGACGCTCGTGCCCGCCGTGCTCCATCTCCTGGGCGACCGGGCCTGGCACATGCCGCGCTGGCTCGACCGCGTCCTGCCCACGTTCGACGTCGAGGGCGAGGGCCTCACCAAGGAGCTGCGGCTCGCGTCGTGGCCGGAGCCCGACGCCACGGACGCCGTCGCCGCGCGCGACCTCGAGGTCGCCGGGCCGGAGGGGAGCGACGCGCCCGTCGTGGGGCCGGTGAGCGTGCGGGTGCCCGACGGCGGCGCGCTGTGCGTGCACGGCGACGCCGCGGCCCCCGTGTCGGCGCTGCTGCTCGCCCTCGCCGGGCGCATGTCGCCCGACGCCGGGGCGGTCAAGGTGACCGGTCTGGTGCTGCCGGAGCGCGCGATGACGGTGCGCGGCCGCGTCGCCGTCGTCGACGCCCTCGCCGAGCACGGTCGCCCCGCCGCGACGGTCGACGCCGCGGTGCGCGACGGCGCGCGGGTCGTGGTCGTGGACCGCACCGACGCCGTCGCCGACCGCCCAGCCCGCGAGGCGCTCGCCGCCGCGCTCGCCCGGGCGCAGCGCGGCGGGACGGCGGTGCTGCTGGGCGCCAGCGGCGTCGCGGCGACCGACCTGCTCGACGACGGCACCGGCAGCGAGGTCGCCGTGCTCGACGTCGGCGCCGGCTGGGGCGCGCCGAGCGTGCTCACCGGCGCGGACGTGCCCCCGCCCCCGCCCGCGCCCGCCGACGAGAACCACCCCGCGCCCGCGGAACCCGACCCCGCGGCCACCGACGAGATCGACGACCCCATCGAGGGTGACACCCACGTGCAGGAGGTGCGGGCATGACCGCCCCGACCATCGACACCCGGACGCGCCGCGACCCCTGGCGCATCGCCGCCGTCGCGCTGCTGCCGATCATGGTGCTCGGGCTGCTGCTCGCGGCGCTGTGGAACCCGCAGGACCGGCTGGACCAGGTGCCGGCCGCCATCGTCAACCTCGACGAGCCGGTCGAGGTCCAGGGGCAGACCGTGCCGCTGGGCCGCCAGCTCGCGTCCGGGCTGGTCAGCGGCGGCGAGACCGCCGACGGGGCCAAGGCCGCCCAGCCGGCCGAGGACGCCACGAACTTCGACTGGACGATCACCGACGAGGAGTCGGCCGCCGACGGGCTCGCGAACGGCACCTACGCCGCCGTCGTGACCATCCCGGAGGACTTCTCCGCGGCCGCCACCTCGTACGGGAACGACGACCCGTCCGAGGCCCGGCAGGCCACCATCGACGTCAGCACCCCGCCCGGCGGCCGCGTGGCCGACGACGCGCTCGCCCGCGTGGTCGCCGCCACCGCCACGTCCGTCATGTCGAGCACGCTCACCGAGACCTACGTCGACAACGTGCTGGTCGGTTTCAACGAGCTGTCCGACGGCATCGGGCAGGCGCAGGACGGCGCCGTGCAGCTCGCCGACGGCGCGGGCCAGACGCAGGACGGCGCCGACCAGCTCGCGGACGGCGCGGGCCAGGTCGCCGACGGCGCGGGCGACCTCGCCTCGGGCGTGGGCGAGCTCGGCACCGGCGCGGACCAGCTCGCCTCCGGCGCGGACGACCTGGCCGGGGGCGCGGACCAGCTCGCCGGCGGCGTCTCGCAGAGCGCGTCGGGCGCGGACGGCATCGCGAGCGGGGTCGAGGACCTCGCCGCGGGGACGAAGGGGCTGGCCGCCGGCGCGAGGGACCTCTCCGACGGCCTCGCGCTGCTGTACGACGGCACCCCCGAGACACCCGGGGTCTCCGCGTTGCCGGAGCAGGCGCAGCAGCTGGCCGACGGGTCGGCGGGCGTCGCGGTCGGCGTCGACGGGCTGGTCGACAGCCTCACCGGCGCGGCCGGCACGGCCGACGACGCGCTGGCGGACCTGGCCGACCGGCTGGGCTGCGACGGCACGCCGGGGGAGCTGCTCCCGCCGGAGGTCGCGGACCTCCTGACTCCGCAGCAGCTCGAGGAGCTCGGCAAGGCTCTGGCCGGCCAGAGCGCCGACGCCTGCGCGCAGATCGAGGAGGCCCAGGCGGGCCTCGCCGCGCAGACGGACCAGCTCGGGCAGCTGCAGGACGGCGCCCGGCAGGTCGCGGACGGCAACCAGGCGATGGCGACCGGCCTCGGCGAGCTCGCCGGCGGCGTCGACGACCTGTCCGAGGGTGCCGACGGCCTGGCCGGCGGCATGGAGGAGACGGCGTCCGGCGCCGGTGACCTCGCGGCAGGTGCCCGGGGCCTCGCGAACGGGCTCGGCTCGCTGAGCACCGGCGCCTCCACCCTCGCGGGCGGCGCCGGGGAGCTCGCCACCGGCACGCAGGGGCTGGCCTCCGGCGTGGACGAGCTCGGGGGCGGCGCGAACCAGCTCGCGACCGGCACCGAGGGCATCGCCTCGGGCGCCGGTGACCTGGCGGGCGGCGTCGGGCAGCTCGCGTCGGGCGCGGACGACCTGGCCTCCGGGCTCGACGACGCGAAGAACCAGATCCCGACGTACACGGACGACGAGCGTCAGACGCTCGCGTCGGTGGTCGCGGAGCCCGTGGCGGCGCCGTCGGCGTCCGGCATCAGCACGGGGGCGTCGGGCCCGCTGTTCGCGGTCGTGGCGCTGTGGCTGGGGGCGCTGGCCCTCATGACGGTGTTCCCGCCGGTCATGGCGCGGGCCCTGGGCTCGACGCGTGACTCGGTGCGGCTGGCCCTGTCCGCGTTCTGGCTGCCGGCGGCCGTCGGGGCCGGGACGGGCGCGCTGATCGGCGTGATCCTCGCGGCGGTCGAGAAGCTCGACGCGGGGGGATGGGTCGGGTCGATCCTCGTGGGGGCGGTCGCGTCGGTGGCGTTCGTCGCCGTGCACCAGGGCTTCCTCGGCTGGCTCGGCAACCTGGGCCGCGGCATCAGCCTGCTGATCGCCGTCCTGCTCATCGCGACGGGCGTCGTCGCGACCGTGCCCGCCGCCCTGCAGGGGCTGGTCGACGCGCTGCCGATCGGTGCCGCGCGCGACGCCCTGACGGCGGTCGTGGTGCCCGCGGCCGGCGGTCTCGGGATGGGCGTGACCCTGCTCGTGCTGTGGGGGCTGGGCGGTCTCGCGCTGGCGGCCCTCGTCACCGCGCGGGGCCGGCGGCTCGGGGTACGGCGCCTGCTGCGCGCCTGATCCCGCGGGCGGCGGTCGTCAGGAGCGCGACCGCCGCACCACGAGCGTCACCGTCCCCGCCACGAGGAGCAGGACGGCGAGCAGCAGCAGGCCGCCGCCGAACCCGGTGACCGGCAGCGAGCCCCACGGTCCACCTGACGTGCCCGGACCGGCGTCTCCGCCGTCGCTCCCCGGGGCGCCCGGGCCCGCCGACGGGGGCGTCGTGGGCGCGGTGGTCGGCGTCGCCGACGGGCTGGGCGACGGCGACGGGCTGGCCGTCGGTGTCGGGGTCACCGAGGGCGTCGGGCTCGGCGAGGGGGTCGGTCCCGCGTCGTCGTCGTTCGCCACCGTGCAGGTCACGACCGTGCCTCCGGTGAGGGTCACCGTGTCGTCCTCGACGGCGAGCGGGTCGCCCTCGGCGGCGCACGTCCACCCGAGCGACGTGTAGCCCGCGGGCCCGTCCTCGGACAGCGCGTAGTCGCCGGGCGCCACCTCGGCCCCGGTGACCTCGTCCGCGCCCGTCACGCCCGTGACGGGCGTCGGGCCGTCGGCCGCCAGCGTCCAGTCCTCGGGCTCGGCCGTGCCGCCGTCGTCGTTGACGACCTCCTTGACGAGCGTCAGCCTCGCGCCCACGGCCCGGTTGGTGAGCAGGCAGTCCGCCGACTCCGGCCAGACGAGCTCGATCGTGAACAGCCGGTCCCCGACGCGGTCGCCGCCGTCGCTGATGCGGCACACCTGGTCGACCAGCTCGTAGCCGAGCGGCCCGTCCTCGGTGATGAGGTACTCGACCCCGGGTCGCAGGAAGACCTCGTCACCGGTGAGGGAGCCCGTGACCGTCTGGGGTCCGAGCCTCTCCGGGAGGTCGTCGCCGAGGGGCGTCGCGGTGAGCTCCCAGTCGCCGGGCACGGCCGTGCCGCCGAACGAGTCGTCCACCGCCTTGCGCAGGCGCAGCGGGGCCGTGTCGTTGTACGCCGTGCACTCCACGTGCGTGCCGAAGAACACCTGCACGCCGCCGTTGAGGCCGTCGGAGAAGCCGGGCACGGGGTTGCCGTCGGCGTCGATCTCCCGGCACACCCAGCTGCCGGACGAGCCCGGCCTCGGGGTGGCCGTCGGGTCGACGAACTGCGCGTACCGCGGGTCGCCGCCCGACTCCGTCAGCGTGTACAGGGTCTGCGGGATCACGTCGCCCTCGACGCCCGTGGTGCCGTTGAGCGCTTCGGCGCCGTCGGGGTCCAGGGCCGTGAGCGTCCACTGCTCCGGTGCGGCCGGGCCGCCGCCGCGCACCTCCTTGACCAGGGAGAGCTGCGTCGTGCACTCCACCTCGTTGGTCACCAGGAACGTGTTGACGCCCTCGTCGAGCGTGAACGACCCGCCGAGCTCCCCCTCCGCGCCGCCCGGGCCGGTGACCGAGCTGTCGGTCAGCGTGCAGAAGCGCGGCATGCCGGCGCCCGTCTCCCCGAGGGTCTCGTCGACGGTCACCTCGTCGCCCTCGGCGAACCCGGTGGTGCCGGCGCCGCCCCACGGCACGGAGGCGCCGTTCAGCAGCGCGCCGGCGGTCAGCTCCGACGGCTGCGACCCGTGGGCCACCGGGTCCGCGCCGTTGATCGACCACTGCTTGTCCACCACCACCGACGCGGGCGGCACCGGCGACTCGTTGTACACGGTGCAGGTGAGGACGGAGCCCTGGTCCACGTCGGCGGTGAACTCCGTCCCGTCGTCGCTGCTCTCCACCGGGACGACCTGCGGCTCGCCCGGCTGCGAGATGTCCCGGCAGACGGCGTTGTCGAGCGTGCCGTCGTCGTCGCCGTCCGTCGGGTGCGGGACGAAGCCGCCCTGTAGCGTCTCGGTGATGGTCACCGACCCCGAGCCGGTCTCGCCCGGGAAGCCGAACTGGAAGTTCACGCCGCCGGTCGCGTCGGTGACGGCGGTGGCGTCCCCCTCGGAGACGGCGTCCCCGTCGAAGGCGGCGTCGAAGGTCCAGCCCGGCATGAGCTCGGCCCCGGTGATGTCGCCGTCGGGCGTGCCCGGCGGCACGACCTGCTTGACCACGCTGATCGACGGGGTGCAGCCGGCCAGCGCGATCGCCCGCAGCTCGGCCCCCGCCTGGGCGTAGTCGGTGGTGCGGAAGTAGTCGGAGCCCTCGACGGTGCCGGAGATGGCCACCAGGTTCTGCCGGCTGCCCTCGGCCGTCAACCCGTCGCCGACGCCGAACGCCACGACCCGGGTGCCGGCGGCCTTGAGGGCGTTCGCCGAGAAGATCCCCCGCTCGGTCTCGCGGAACCGGGTGTTGCTCCCGTTGCCCTGGCCGTTGCCCCACAGCGTCGGGTTCCCGTCGGTGAGGACGATGACCATGTCGTACTGGGCGGCCTCCGGCACCACCTGGTACAGGCCCTCGTCCCAGTTGGTGGCACCGCCGGCCGTGTACCCGTTGATCGAGGCGGTGAGCGCGGCGGCGTTGGTCGCGCTGGAGACGGGGGTGCGCGGCACGTTCGCGTTGTTGCTCGTGTTGGCGGGGGCGGTGTTCGCGAACGTGTACAGGCCCATCGTCGACGGCGTGCCCGTGAGCGCGCCGACGAACTGGGTCGCCGCCGCCTTGAGGGACGTGATCTGACCGGCCACGGAGCCGGACACGTCGGTGACCAGCGCGACGTCGATGCCGCACTGCTCGGGTGCCGGCGGGTTCGAGCGGGACGACTGCCAGACGCCGCCCGAGGCCGTCGGGCCCGCGCCGGTCGACACCATGAAAGGGGTGGTGCCCGGCGCGCCCGTGGAGGAGTACGTCACGCCCGCCTGCATGGCCGGGGTGAGGAAGCGGTACGGAAGGGACGTCATCGACGCGGTGGTGCCGGTGCCGAGCGCCGCGTTGGTCGTGAAGCCGGCGGGCGCGCCCGTCTGCTCGACGAGGAAGTACCGCCCGCGGTTGCCGCCGCTCCCGGTGGCCGTGTCCGTCTGCGGCACGACGAAGCTGCAGTCCCCGTCGGCGTCGGAGGTGCAGAAGCCCCAGTCGTCCGTGACGAGGTCGCCCGCGGCACCCGCCTGGTTGCTGTAGCGCAGCTGGAGCCCGACGCCGGGGAGGAGGGAGACCTCCGACGTCGACTGCCGGTCGGCGCCCGTCTTGACGGTGATGACCGACGTGGTCGTCGTGACCGGCGGCACCTCGGCACCCGCGAGCGGCGGGGCCGTGGCCCCGGCGACGAGCAGCCCGACGATCCCCAGGCTCGCGACCGCAGCGGCCACCCGCGAGGTCCGGCGGGTCCGTGCGGTCGTCACGTCGTGCGTCATGCGGCCTCTCCTCCGAGCGATGAAGAAGGTCAGGACCCGCAAAGGCCCCACGTCGGCGAGGGATGGGCCTGACGCTTCACCGTGCCACGGCCCCCGCGATACCGCGCGCCGAGCAGCGGCGACGCGGCCTGCGCCGCGCTCAGAGCCCGTGGCTCGCGCGGGCGGCGGCGCGCTGCCAGCGGAGCACGAGGACGGCGTCGGCGCGTCGTCGCGCGGCGTGGCCCAGGTGAGCGACCTGGCGGTGCTCGAGGAGGGCGTGCAGGTCGTGGTCGAGCGCCCAGGTGAGGGCGCGCCGGACGTCGTCGAAGTCGGGCGCGAGCAGGGCTGGTGCGGGTCTCACGCGGGGAGAGATGTCCGACTCGCCGGTTTGTGACATCGAGGTGTGTCACCGGTCTGCACCAGACTCGCCGCATGGACCTCACCCAGGCGCGCGAGACCAAGGCACAGCTCAGCGACTTCGCCCGTGACCTGGCCGAACGGCACGGCGTGCCCGCCAGCCCGTACGCGGTCGGCGACGACGCCACCCCCGCCGACGTGGTGCGCGCGCCCACCCTCTCGCTGGGCCTCGCGCCCCAGGGCGACGGGGGCTTCGGCATCGCCGTGCGCTACCGCCTCGGGGTCCCCACCGCCCGGTCGTTCGTGCGCAAGCTCGCCGCCGAGGCGGGCGACGCCGTCGACGTGCGCCGCACCGGCCGCATCCGCACCCTCGGGGCGCAGGTCCGCCCGCCCGTCGCCACGGCCCGGGCCCTCGGGGAGACCGACCGGGTACGGCCGTTGCGCCCGGGCGTCTCGATCGCCCACGTGGACGTCACCGCGGGGACGCTCGGTGCGTTCGTGGTGAAGGCGGACGACGCCGCGCGGTACGTCCTGTCCAACTTCCACGTGCTGGCGGGGTCGCCGTCCGCGCAGGTGGGGGACGTCGTCGTGCAGCCCGGCCCGGCCGACGGCGGCCGCGCGCCCCAGGACCGGGTCGGCACCCTCGCGCAGGTGGTGCCGCTGACGCCGGGCGAGCCGGCCACGGTGGACGCGGCCCTCGCCGTGCTGGACGACGGGGTCGAGATCGACCCGACGTACCCGGTGGGCACGGTGACCACCACGGCCGTCGCGGTGGGCGGCGAGGCGGTGGCAAAGATCGGGCGCACCACGGCGCACACGCAGGGCCGGGTCACGGCCATCGAGATGGACGACGTCGTCGTCGGGTACGGCGACGAGCTCGGCGCGCTGTCCTTCGACAACCAGATCGAGGTGGAGGGCACCGGCGGCGCGTTCTCGCGCGGCGGCGACTCCGGGTCGCTGGTCTACCGCGAGGACGGCGTCGCGCTCGGCCTGCTGTTCGCCGGCTCCGAGACGGGCGGCGCCGACGGCACCGGGCTGACGTACTGCAACCCGGTCGACGCCGTCCTCGAGGCCCTGGGCGTCACCCTCGTGCCGAGGTAGTCCACACCCGCCGAGGTAGCTCGAGATCTGCCGAGGTAGTTCGAGCCCTCGCGAGGTAGCGAACTACCTCGCGGGCCTGCGAACTACCTCGGCGGGTGCGTCAGCCCCAGGTGAGCAGGTCCTCGCCGTGCTCGACCATCGTGCCGACCTGCGCGAGGTGGTCGACGGCGTCGGGCGTGGCCTCGAGCGCGACGACGGGGCAGACGGCGGACTTGCCGCCGTCGCGCACGGCCGCCGGGTCCCACGTGACCAGCACGGTGCCGCGCTGCACGACGTCGCCCTCGGACGCGTGGGTCGTGAAGCCCTCGCCGCCGAGCTTGACGGTGTCGATGCCGAGGTGCACGAGCACGGCGCGGCCGTCGTCGTGCTGCACGACGAACGCGTGCGGGTGCAGCTTGACGATCGTGCCCGTGATGGGCGCGACCGCCTCGCCCCCGCGGACGCCGTCGGGCTCGATCGCGAGGCCGGGGCCGACGAGGCCGGCGGAGAACACCGGGTCGTCCACCTCGGACACGTCGACGACGGTGCCGGTGACGGGCGCGAGGACGGTCAGCGCCGTCATCAGCGGAGGTCCTCGATGTCCGAGGCGAGCGTGTCGGCCTCGGGGCCGACGATGACCTGGATGGCGACGCCGGAGCGCACGACCGCGATGGCGCCGGCCTTCGTGAGGTCGGCGTCGATCACCTTGGCGGGGTCCTCGACCTCGACGCGCAGCCGGGTGATGCACGGCTCGAGGTCGATGATGTTGTCGTCGCCGCCGAGCGCGTCGAGGATCTGCTGTGCCTTGCTCATGATGCTCCTTGGTGGGGTCCGGGTGGAGATTCCGGGGGGCGTGGGGTGCGGGGCCGCGCTCACATGAGCTCGGCGAGGTCGGAGGCGATCGTGTCGACGCGCGGGCCGACGACGACCTGCACGACGCGCCCGTTGATCATCACGCCGAACGCGCCGGCGCGCTTCAGCAGCGCGGCGTCGACGAGGGCCGGGTCCTTGACGAGGGACCGCAGCCGGGTGGTGCACGGGTCGATCTCCTCGATGTTCTCCACCCCGCCGAGGCCGGCGAGGATCGAGGCGGCGAGCTGTGCGTCGGGGTCGGGCGTGCTCATCGGGGGCTCCCTTCGGGGATGCGTCCGGGGCGTTCGGAAGGCTGGACGGGACGGCCGGCGTCGGTGCCGGGGTCGGCGGACCGCGTGCGGGGGACGAGCGTGGGCCGTGCCTCGCGCAGGGGCACGAAGACGCTGTACCGGTCGCCGCGGTAGCTGGCACGCGAGTACATGACGGCGGCGTCGCCGCCGAAGGTGCGCCGGGCGGTGCGCATGACGGCACGGGAGCCCTGCATCTGCAGGGCCTCGAGCTCCTCGGGGGTGGCGTCCGCGGCGGTGATGACCTCCTCGCCCCAGGTGGGGTCGAGGCCGCGCTCGCGCAGCGCCGCGTAGATGCTGTCGGGCACGCCGCCGGAGAGCAGGTCGGGGGCGAGGTCGACGGGGATCCACGACTCCTCGACGCTCATCGGGTTGCCGTCGGCGGTGCGCAGCCGCACCACGTGGTGCACCGGGGTGCCGACCTCGCGGTCCAGCGCCTCGGCGACGACGGCGGGCGCGGGCAGCTGCTCGCGCCGCAGCACCGTGGCGCCGGGGACGAGGCCACGGCGCCGCGCCTCCTCGCCGAACGTCGTCAGGCGCATCTCGAAGTCGGCGCGCGGCGGGGCCACGAACGTGCCGCGGCCCTGCGCGCGCTCCAGCACGCCCTCGGTGACGAGCGCGTCGATCGCCTGGCGCACGGTCATCCGCGACACGCCGAACTTCTCGGTGAGGCTGCGCTCGGACGGGATCGCGTCGCCGACGGCGAGCTCGGTCGTGACGAGGTCGGCGAGGTACGCGCGCACCGCGAGGTACTTGTGCTCGCCGGGGCGAGCGCCTTCCCTGACCATCCTCGTGTCCTGTCCTGCCCTGTGATCGGCATCGATCTGCGTGCTGTGCGACATCGGGACCAGTATCGGGCGTCGCGGCCCGCTCCCGGTGCGGTGTCCTCCCCGCCGAACCGCGGGGTTGACACATCATGAGGTCTAGACCACTCTTCCTGCAAGTGGTCCAGACAACCTGCCGGTGGCAGCGTGTGGAGCACCGGCAATGACGCCCCGACGTCGCGACACTGCCGCCGGACGACGCAGGCACGGGCCTGCAGGACACGCCCGCCCCCGGGCCATCCATCGGAGGAGAACCATGACCACGGTCGCAGAGACCAAGCAGAAGCGGAGCATCCCCGGCTTTGCCCAGCTGCAGCGGGTGGGCCGCTCGCTGATGCTGCCCATCGCCTCGCTGCCCGCCGCCGCCCTGCTGCTGCGTCTCGGGCAGCCCGACATGCTCGGTGGTCCCGCGGGTGTCGCCGGCACCTTCTCGTGGATGCAGCCGGTGGCCGACGTCCTCGGCGCCGCGGGCAACGCCCTGTTCGCCAACCTGGCGCTGATCTTCGCGCTCGGCGTCGCGGTCGGGTACGCCCGCAAGTCGGACGGCTCCACCGCGCTGGCCGCGCTGATCGGCTACCTCGTCTTCACGGGCGTCACCGACGTGCTGTCCCCGTACGTCCTCGGCCTGGACGACAACGGCGAGCAGCTGATGATCGACTACGGCGTGCTCGGCGGCATCGTCATCGGTCTCACCGCGGCGCTGCTCTACCAGAAGTACTACCGGATCAAGCTGCCCCAGTACCTCGCGTTCTTCGGCGGCCGCCGCTTCGTCCCGATCGTCACCGCGGGGATGTCGGTGCTCATCGCCGTCGTCGGCGCGCTGATCTACCCGGCCTTCAACTGGCTGATCAACGACCAGATCGGCGGCTTCGTCACCGGCTCCACCGTGCTGGGCGCCTTCGTCTACGGCACCCTCAACCGCCTGCTGCTGCCGATCGGCCTGCACCACCTGCTCAACTCGCTGCCCTGGTTCCAGTTCGGCTCCTACACCGACGCGTCCGGAGCCTTGTGGAACGGCGACATCGCACGCTTCCTGCACGGTGACCCGACCGCCGGCACGTTCATGACCGGCTTCTTCCCGATCATGATGTTCGCCCTGCCGGCCGCGGCGCTCGCCATCATCCACACGGCGAAGCCGAAGAACCGCAAGGTCATCGCCGGTGTCATGGGCTCCGCCGCCCTGGTCGCGTTCGTCACCGGCGTCACCGAGCCGCTCGAGTTCGCGTTCGTCTACGTCGCCTACCCGCTGTACGCGATCCACGCGGTCCTCACCGGCACCTCGATGGCTCTCGTCAACGCGCTCGGCATCCGCGACGGCTTCGGATTCTCCGCGGGCGTCATCGACTACCTGCTGAACTTCCGCATCGCGGAGATGCCGCTGCTGCTGATCCCGATCGGGCTCGGCTACGCGGTCCTCTACTACTTCCTGTTCCGGTGGGTCATCACGAAGTGGAACCTGCGGACCCCCGGGCGCGAGGACGACCCCGAGGCCACGGCCGCGGTCGTCGGCGACCAGGCGGTGACCGACCAGAAGGAGGCCGCCGCGGTGCCGGCCGGCGGCGCCCCCGGTGGCGAGGGCGCCGCGAAGGAGAAGGGCTCCGTCTGATGAGCACCACCCTCACCGGTGCCCCGGTGAGCCCCGGGCGGGCGGCCGGCGTCGTCGTGACGATGCCGGCCCCCGTCCCGGAGCCCCCCGCGGCGGCCCTCGACACGTCCGACGGCTCCGGTGCCGACGACGCGGTGTCCCGCCTGGGCGCCGCGACGTCCGCCGTCCGGGACCGCCTCGCCGCGCAGGCGGCGCAGGCCACGGGGACGGCGGCGGACGTGCTCGCCGTGACCGCCGCGATGGCGGCCGACCCCACGCTCGCGTCCGACGCCGAGCGGCGCGTGCGCGAGTCGGGCGCGACCCCCGAGCGGGCCGTGTGGGACGCCGCGAACGCACTCGCCGCGCAGCTCGAGCCGCTCGGCCCGCCGCTGAGCGAGCGGGCCCGCGACGTGCGCGACGTGCGCGACCGCATCGTCGCCGAGCTCACCGGGGTGCGGCCGCCGGGCGTGCCCTCGCCCGGCCACCCGTTCGTGCTGGTCGCCGAGGATCTGGCGCCCGCCGACACGGCGACCCTCGACCCGGAGGCGGTCGTCGCCATCGTCACCAGCGGCGGCGGCCCCACCTCGCACACGGCGATCCTGGCGCGCGCGCTCGGCATCCCCGCGGTCGTCGCGGCCCGGGGCGCGGAGGACCTCGTCGACGGCGAGACCGTCGTCGTCGACGGCGGCGCCGGCACCGTGCTGCGGGACCCGTCGGACGCCGACGTGGAGGCCGCGCGCAGCGCGGTGCGCGTCGAGCGCGAGTTCGACGGCCACGGCCGCACGGCTGACGGGCACCGGGTGGAGCTGCTCGCCAACGTGGCCGACCCGGAGGCCGCGCAGGCCGCCGTCGCCGCGCACGCCGAGGGCGTGGGCCTGTTCCGCACCGAGTTCTGCTTCCTCGGCCGGGACGTCGAGCCGACCGTCGAGGAGCAGGTCGCCGCCTACCGCGGCGTCCTGTCCGCGTTCGCCGGCCGCAAGGTCGTCGTCCGCACCCTCGACGCCGGGGCGGACAAGCCGCTGCCCTTCGTCACCGCCGACGACGAGCCCAACCCGGCGCTCGGTGTCCGCGGCCTGCGCACCGCCGTCGCCCACCCCGAGGTGCTGGACCGGCAGCTCCAGGCGATCGCCGCGGCCGCCGAGGCCGAGTCCGCGGAGGTGTGGGTCATGGCGCCGATGGTCGCCACCACGGACGAGGCGCGGTCGTTCGTCGCCGCGTGCGAGGCGCACGGGCTGCGGCGCGCCGGCGCGATGATCGAGGTCCCCGCCGCCGCGCTGCGGTCGCGGTGGGTGTTCGAGCACGCCACGTTCGGCAGCATCGGCACCAACGACCTCACGCAGTACGCGATGGCCGCCGACCGCATGCTCGGCGACCTCGCGGCACTGTCCACGTCGTGGCAGCCCGCCGTCCTCGAGCTGGTGCGCGCCACCTGCGAGGGCGCGCACTCCCGCGGCCGGCCGGTCGGCGTGTGCGGTGAGGCGGCGGCCGACGCCGTCCTCGCGCCCGTGCTCGTGGGCCTCGGCGTGAAGTCGCTGTCCATGACGCCGCGGGCGCTCGCGGACGTCGCGGCGGTGCTGGCCGAGGTGTCGTTCGTGCGGTGTCGCGAGCTCGCCCGCGTGGCCCTGGAGCAACCCGACGCCGACGCCGCCCGGTCCGCCGTGCGGCGCGAGCTGGTCGACGTCCTGGATCCCCTCGGCCTCTGACACCGACCCGGGTGCGGTGGGGGGGGGGGGGGGCCACCCCCCCCCAAAAGGGGGCACCCCCCCCCCCCCCCCCCCCAACGAAAAGGGCCGGGCCGTCCTTTCGCAAAAAGACGACGGCGAGGGGCAAGAAACAAGCGGAGGT
>NZ_JBHVSQ010000007.1:164116-219588 GCF_042885055.1 Isoptericola sp. NPDC058082
TGTCCTCTCTTCCTCTGCCACGCGCCGGTGTGGGGCGGGTGGGCGGTTGTCCTACTCTTTGACGGGGGGGCCCTCTTTCCTGTCCACGCCATCAGGCGAAGAGGGCCGTGCCGTACTTGAGCAGGACGACGGCGGCGAGGAGCAGGAACCAGGCGGCGGTGAGGATGCCGAACGCGCCGGAGCGCACCAGCGACATCGCCCACGACTGCATCCGGGCGGGCCAGTAGAGGTTGTCCTCGAGGATGTTCCAGTGCAGCATCGACGCGAAGACCAGCGTCGTGGAGACGGTGATCGTCAGGCACCACGGGCAGAGCGCGCCGATGACGAACATCGACTGCCAGAACAGCCAGTACGCGAAGACGAACCCCAGCAGGTAGACGGTCTGGGCGGCCGTCATGAACCAGCGCGGGAACCGCACGCCGGCCAGGCCCGCGACGGCCACGGTGATGACCACGGACTCGGCGATCAGCCCGAGGAACGCGTTGGGGAAGCCGAACAGGCTGGCCTGCCACGACGTGCCGACCGTGCCGCACGAGATCACGGCGTTGATGTCGCACGCCAGCGCGGCGTCCGGGTTCGCCGCGAGCTCGACGGCGTCGACCGACAGCACGAAGGCCGCGACGAGCCCGACGAGCGCCCCGACGAGCATCTCGCCGAACAGCCAGCCGGCCGAGTGGAAGAACCCGCTCGGCCGGGCGGGCCTGTCCGTCAGGCCACCGCTTCCTGCGACAGGAACTCGACGAGGGCGTCGAGCGCGGTGCTGGCGTCGTCGCCGTCGGTCTCGGTGCGCAGCACCACCTCGTCGCCGACCGAGGCGCCGAGGGTCATGATCCCGAGGATGCTCGCGGCGTCCACGGCGTCGCCGCCGGCGGTCTTGGCGATCTTCACGGGCACCGGCTGCTGGCCGGCCTTCTGCGCGAAGAGCGCGGCCGGGCGGGCGTGCAGGCCCTCGGTGATGGCGACGACGACGGTGCGTTCCATGGGGTCCTCCGGGACGGTGGTCTGGACCAGTTCATCGTAGGGACGGGCCGCCGGGTTGGGAAGTCCCGCGCGCGCGGTCGATCGCCATGCCCACGGAGTCGAGCAGCCGCTCCAGCGAGGCCTCGAACGGCGTGGCCTCGGCGTCGAAGCCGCCCGCGTCCCAGATCCGCAGCATGGTGGGGTAGCGCTGCGGGTCGAAGTGGTCCACCCAGAAGCTGCTCATTGACGTCCAGTACTCGTCGTTGCTCTGCCCGGAGGCGTCCTTCTCCGCGGACTCCGCGACGGTCGAGCGCGCCAGCCCGCGCACGAACGCGTCGACGAGCCCGACGATCTCCACCACCTGACGCTCCGGCAGCCCGGTGTCCACGAGGGTGCGCAGCCCGCACTCCTGCGCGTCGAGGACCGACGGGGTGAGGGGCAGGCGCCACATGTTGGTCTGCAGGATCCACGGGTGGCGCTGGAACAGCTCCCAGTGCGCGCGGGCGTACGCGGCGAGGCCGTCGCGCCAGGTCGCCGTGGCGGGCGGCAGCCCGAGCTCGGCGAAGGCCCGGTCGATCATGAGGTCCAGCAGCTCCGTGCGCCCCGGCACGTACGTGTACAGCGACATCGCGCCGACGCCGAGACGTGCCGCGACCTTCCGCATCGACAGCCCTTCCAGCCCGTCGGCGTCGGCGATCGCGGTGCCCGCGCCGACGACGTCGTCGAGGGTCAGCCGGGCCCGGCGGCCGCGGCCCGACGGCTGCGGCGGGTCCCACAGCAGTGCCAGCCGCCGCACGACCTCGGGCGGGCGGGGGACGCCGTCGTCCGGCGGCTGAGGAGAAGTGCTCGACATGGCTCGTCATCCTCCCATCCCGGCGGTCCCGTCCTCGCGCACGGGTCTTGTCGGACCCCCTGGCTAGAGTCGAGACTAGTTCCAGTACAGCGTACGAGAGATGAGGGTGGAAGAGGTGCGGAGATGATTCGAGCACGAGGGCTGACCAAGACGTTCAGCCGTCGCAAGGAGACCGTCGAGGCGGTCAAGGCGATCGACGTCGACGTGGCGGAGGGCGAGCTCGTCGCCTTCCTCGGGCCCAACGGGGCCGGCAAGTCCACGACGCTGCGGATGCTGACGTCGCTCTTGGAGCCGACGGCGGGCGAGGCCACCGTGGCCGGGTACGACGTCGTCAAGAGCCCCGCGCAGGTGCGGGCCCGGCTGGGCTTCATCGGGCAGGGCAACGGCGGCGGCTTCAGCTACAAGGTGGCCGACGAGCTGCACAACCAGGGCCGCTTCTACGGGCTGCCGCCGGAGGTCTACAGGGAGCGCGCCGCTGACCTCATGGCGGCGCTCGAGCTGGGCGGCCTCGAGAAGCGGTCGGTGCAGTCGCTGTCGGGCGGCCAGCGTCGCCGGCTCGACGTCGCGCTCGGGCTGATGAACCACCCCCCGCTGCTGTTCCTCGACGAGCCCACCACCGGTCTCGACCCGCACTCGCGGGCCAACCTGTGGGGGCACATCACGGCGATGCGCGAGCGGTACGGGATGACCGTGGTGCTCACCACGCACTACCTCGACGAGGCGGACAGCATGGCCGAGCGCGTCGTCGTCATCGACCACGGCGAGATCATCGCGGACGCCGCGCCCGACGCGCTCAAGCGTCGGTACGCCGACGACACCCTCACCGTCGTCGTCGCGACCGACGACGGCGGGGCGGTCCGGGCCGCGCTGCCGGACGCTCTCGGCGACGTCGAGCTCACGGCGCAGGACGCCGGGCTGCAGGTGCGGGTCGGCACGGCGCAGGGCGCCGAGGCGCTGCCCGCCGTCATCGAGGCGCTCCGGGTGGCCGGCATCGCCACGACGTCGGCGAGCGCCCGCCAGGCCAGCCTCGACGACGTGTTCCTCAACCTCACCGGCCGGAGCCTGCGCGAGGAGGCGGCAGCATGACCGAGCAGACCCGCACCACCACGACGACGGCGCAGCACGAGGCGCCGCGCATCGTCACGCGCACCGGGCCGGGCAAGTTCGTCTCGGACACGGGGGCGGTCTTCACCCGCGAGATCCTGCTGGTGCTGCGCGACCCGTTCACGCTGATCTTCTCGCTGCTGCAGCCGCTGATCTTCCTCGGCCTGTTCGGGCCGCTGCTCACCGGCACGTTCGGTGGTGGCTTCGGCGGCGGGGGAGCGAGCACGGCGGACACCCTGCAGTGGTTCGTGCCCGGGGTGATCGTCATGATCTCGCTGTTCGGCACCTCGATGACCGGCTCGAACCTGCTGTACGAGATCATGACCGGCTCCTACGAGCGGGTGCTCGCGACGCCGCTGGACCGCTCGGCGATCCTCGTGGGCCGCGCGCTCAAGGAGTTCGCGCCGCTGCTGGCGCAGGGGCTGCTCATCGCCGTCGTGTGCATCCCCTTCGGGTTCACGTTCCATGTGCTGCCCGCACTCGCCGGCCTGGTGCTGCTCGGCGTGTTCGGCGTCGGGATCGGGGCGCTGTCGCACGCCCTGGCCCTGGCGTCGAAGAACCGGGAGTGGCTGTTCTGGGGCGTGCAGCAGTCGCTGCTGTTCCCGCTGCTCATCCTGTCCGGGATGATGCTGCCGCTCGAGGCCGGCCCGTCGTGGATGCAGACCGCGGCGAAGTTCAACCCGCTCACCTACATGGTCGACGCCGAGCGCGTGCTGTTCGGCGGCACGTTCGCCGACAGCGCCGTCCTGTGGGGGGTCGTCGCCGCGGCCGCCACCTGCGCCGTCGGCCTGCTCGTCGGGATCCGCGCCACCCGCAAGGCCGTGTGACGTGCTGTGCGCATGAAGGGGGCCCGCTCTCGCGAGCGGGAGTGGGCGCCCTTCGTGCTCGCGGCGATCGGTCAGCGGCCGGTGTTGTTCATCTCGTCGGGGTGGGAGCCGATGCGCTCGCCGCGGTCGAGGCCGGTGATGGAGGCCATGTCGCCGCCGGAGAGCTCGAAGTCGAAGATCTCCAGGTTCTCGCGGATGCGCGACGGCGTCGCGGACTTGGGGAAGACGACGTCGCCGCGCTGCACGTGCCAGCGCAGCACCACCTGGGCGGGGGTGCGGCCGTGCTCGGCGGCGATGCGGGCGAGGGTCGGGTCCTCCAGCACGCGGCCGCGGCCCAGAGGGGACCAGGCCTCGGTGACGATGCCGTGCTCGGCGTCGAACGCGCGGACCTCCTCGTTGCCGAACCACGGGTGGATCTCCACCTGGTTGACGGCGGGCACCACGGTGCCCTCCGCGAGGATGCGGCGCAGATGGTGCGGCTGGAAGTTCGACGTGCCGATCGCGCGGGTGCGGCCCGAGCGGTACAGCTCCTCGAGCGCTCCCCACGCCTCGACGAACCGACCGACGGCGGGCAGCGGCCAGTGGATGAGGAACAGGTCCACGTGGTCGAGGCCGAGCTCCTCGAGCGACCGGTCGAACGCCTCCAGCGCGGCGTCGTGCTCGTGGAACGCGTTGTTCAGCTTGGTGGTGACGAAGAGCTCGTCGCGCGGCAGCCCGGCCGCGGCGATGGCCTCGCCGACGCCGCGCTCGTTGCGGTACATCTGCGCGGTGTCGATGTGCCGGTAGCCCGCCTCGAGGGCGGTCAGCACCAGCTCGCGCGTCTCCTCCGGCGGGACCTTGAAGACGCCGTAGCCGAGCTGCGGGATCGACGTGCCGTTGTTCAGGGGCAGGGACGGGATCTCGGTGCTCATGTCACCCATCTTGTCGCGGACGGGGCGGTGCCGCAGCGAGATCGCGTCCGCGCCGGTGAGGGGCGCGCCGCCGAGATGACGGCGCTGCGTGATCGATCCCATGGCGCCCGGGGTCGCCGTCCCACGGGTGCCGGGAGCACGCTGGAGGTGTCGTCCCGGCGGCCCGCAGCCGCCCAGTCAGGAGGCCCGATGTCGCCCGAGCAGGCACCGTCCGACCAGGTCGAGGTGTACTTCGCGTCGTCCGCGTCGGGCATGGTGCGCCAGTTCTGCGAGCGCCTCGGCCGCCCCGCCCACGACCTCGGCGACCGCGCGGTGCGCCGTGCGGTGCCGGACGGTCCGTGGGTGCTGGTGACGCCGTCGTACAAGACCGGCAACCCGGACAACGACACCCTCCCCGAGCCGGTGCGCCGGTTCCTGCGCGACCCCGTGACGCGACGCCGGCTCGTGGGCGTGATGGGGTCGGGCAACCGGAACTTCGGTCCGCACTACCAGGCGGCGGCGCGGCAGGTGGCGCGTGCGTCCGGGCGCCCGGTGCTGCTCGAGTTCGAGCTCCAGGGCACGAGGTGGGACGTCGAGCAGGCGCGCGAGGTCCTCGCCGCCCTCGACGCCGGGCTGCGCGAGCGGCACGCACGCGTGCCCGCCTGAGACCGCACGACCCGGCGGGGTGGCCGGCGGCGACGGCGCCGCCGCACGGTCAGCGCGGACCGGCCGCCCCGCCGTCAGGGGGAGCGCAGCAGCCGTCGTCGCACCTGTCGTCGTCGCACCCCTCGTCACCTGCGAGGAGCGCCCCGACAGGGGTGCAGCAGGCGTCGCCGCGCCAGGCCTCGACGCCCTCGCGCACCGCGAACCCGGCGATGACGAGCGCCGCGAGCGGGTCGGCCCACGACCAGCCGAGCGTGGCGTTGAGGACGAGCCCGACCAGCAGCACCGCCGACAGGTACGTGCAGATCAGGGTCTGCTTCGAGTCGGCGACGGCGGACACCGAGCCGAGCTCGCGGCCGGTGCGCCGCTCGGCCCACGACAGGAACGGCATCACCGCGAGGCTGACCGCCGCGAGAGCGATGCCGACGGGGGAGTGGTCCGGGTCGGCCGCGCCGAGCAGCGTGCGGGCGGCGTCGACGGTGACGAACAGCGCCAGCCCGAAGAACGACAGCGCGATGAGCCGCAGCGCCGTGCGCTCGCGGCGGTGCGGGTCCGGCGCCGCGAACTGCCAGGCGACCGCGGCCGCCGACAGCACCTCGACCACGGAGTCCAGGCCGAAGCCGACCAGCGCCGACGACGACGCCGCGCGCCCTGCCGCGATGGCCACGACCGCCTCGACGACGTTGTACGTGATCGTCGCGGCGACGATCCAGCGCACC
Source organism: Isoptericola sp. NPDC058082 (assembly GCF_042885055.1). NCBI lineage: Bacteria > Bacillati > Actinomycetota > Actinomycetes > Micrococcales > Promicromonosporaceae > Isoptericola > Isoptericola sp. NPDC058082. The sequence goes on from NZ_JBHVSQ010000007.1 coordinate 170,133, forward strand.
CGGCGCTCGAGGAGCGCGCGGCGGGCGGACGGCAGGGGGTGCAGCGGGAGGCTCGTCACCCCGCTGACGGTACACGGAGACCTGTACCGTCGACCAGGGCCGGCGGGGGCGGCCCGGGTGGCAGGCATGCTGTACCCATGGCGAAGAGTCTCCCCCTGGGCCCCACGGTGATCGACGACGACCGGGAGGTGCGGTTCGTCGCGGGGCCGAACCAGTTCGCGATCAAGCTCAAGGACGGGCACCTGCACGTGCGCGCCATCGACGCCGGCGAGGGCGAGGCCCGGATCACGGTCGCCCCGACGTCCCGGAGCACCCTCGACCTGCGCATCGAACGCCGGTCCCCGCAGAGCCCCGTGGAGGTCGAGGGCCCGACCGTGCGATAGGGGCGCAGGTCACGGCACCCGGACTGCGGCCCTGTCGGCGGGTGGCGCACAATGGAGGGGTCGGAGGTGTTCCATGGTCACGATCGACGAGGCGCGCGCCGCCAAGCCCGCCCTGCGCGAGGCGCTCGAGAGCGTCGAGGGGGTGCGCGGCGTCGGCCTCGCCCAGCGCGGCGACGAGACGGACTGGGTGCTGCAGGTGAACGTCGTCTCCCTCAGCGCGCGCAAGGACGTGCCGCCCCAGGTGGACGGCGTCCCCGTGCAGGTGACGGTGGTCGGCGCGGTCACCGCGCTCTGACGTCCTGACGCTCAGGCGGCCAGCGCCGCGAGCGCGGCCACCTGCTCCAGCAGCTCGTCCGCGCCGACGGCGTCGTCGGGGTCGAGGAGCACCCGCGACACCGCCCCCAGCAGCAGCATCTGCACGAGCGCGCCCTGGGCGTCGGGGACCCCGAAGAGCTCGGCCAGCGCGGCGCGGGCGTGCGCGTTGTCGGCGGCGACGGCGGCGGCCCGCTCCGGGTCGCGCGCGGCGGCCGCGACGAGCTCGAGCTGCACCGCCCAGAGGGCGCGGTCGTCGGCGACCGACGCCATGACCCGCTGCCACACCGCGCGGAACCGCTCGCCCGGCGACGCACCCAGGTCCTCGGCGCCGATGGCCTCCAACGCGTCGCCCCAGTCGCGCAGGGCGTCGACGAGGGCCGCGTCGAGCAGCGCCTCCTTGCTCCCGAAGTGGTACCCGATCGCCGCGAGGCTCACGCCCGCGGTGGTGGCGACGTCGCGTGCCGACGTGCGGGCGTACCCCTTGTCGCGCAGGCAGGTCCGGGCGGCGGCGAGGAGCGCGGCCCTGTTGTCGGTGGAGCGCATGGTGCCCATGCTAGCTCGAACGTCTGAAACGAACGTCTTGCACGATCGTCTGAATCGGGTCTAGCGTGGTGCGCGCCACCTTCCCAGGGTCAGGAGAACTCCCATGAACCGCTCCGTCCTCGTCTCCGGCGGCGGCGTCGCCGGCCTCGCCCTCGCGCACCGGCTCGCCGCCCGCGGCGACGTCGTGACCGTCGTCGAGCAGGCGCCCGCGCCCCGCGACGGCGGCTACAAGGTCGACGTGCGGGGCGCCGCGCTACAGGTCCTGGACCGCATGGGCCTGCTCGACGAGGCGCGGAGCCTGCGCACGGAGGTCCGCGCGGGCACCGTCGTCGACGCCCGCGGGCGCCGGGCCGCCAGCATGGACGGCGACACCTTCGGCGGGCGCGTGCACGACGACGTCGAGCTGCTGCGCGGCGACCTGCACCGCCTGCTGCGCGAGGGGGCGGCCGGCGTCGAGCACGTCCACGGCGACTCGATCCGGTCCCTGGTGGACACCGGCGACGGCGTGGAGGTGGAGCTCGCCTCGGGTCGCACGGGGCGCTACGACGTCGTCGTCGGCGCCGACGGGCTGCGCTCCCGGACGCGGAACCTGGTGCTCGGGCCGGACGAGCGGCACGTCGTCGACCTCGGGTACTACGTCGCCGTGGCGACCGTCCCCAACCGGCTCGGCCTCGACCGCGAGGAGGTCACCTACGTGGGGCCCGGCCGCACCGCCCTGGTCTACGCCACGGCGCGGGAGGAGGGCGCGCGGGCGATGTTCCTGTGGTCGTCGGGGCCCCTCGGCCACCGGGACCTCGGGCGCGCGGAACGCGAGCGCCTGCTCGCCGACGCGTACGCCGGCGAGGGCTGGGAGGTGCCCGGCCTGCTGGCCGACGTGCCCGCCTCGCCCGACCTGCTGTTCGACTCCCTCAGCCAGGTGCGCGCCGAGCGGTGGTCGGCCGGCCGCACCGTGCTGCTCGGCGACGCCGCGTACTGCGCCTCGGCGGCGTCCGGGCAGGGCACGAGCCTGGCGCTCGTCGGCGCGTACGTGCTGGCCGCCGCCCTCGACGCGCACGACGACCCCGTCGCCGCGTTCGCGGACTACGAGCGCCGGATGCGCCCGTTCGTGGCGGCGAACCAGGCGCTCGGACCGGCGAACATCAAGCGGATGGTGGTCGCCACCCGTGGGCAGGTGCGCGCCTCGCTCGCGATGCTGCGGGTCATGGACAGGCTGCCCGGCAAGGACCGCATGATGGCCGCGATGACGGCGCCCATCCACAGGGCGGCCCACGCCGTCGAGCTGCCCGACGCCGCCTGAGCGGCGTCACGGGCGCTCGTCACCTCGGCTCGTCACTCGCCGCCCGGGGGAGCGCCGATCGCCCGGTTGTAGACGACGTCGAGCTGCTTGGCGAGTCGCCAGACCTCGGCGAGCACGACGACCAGGCCGACCGCCGCGGTGATCAGGCCGAGGTAGTACGGCACGTCGCCGCTCGGGGGCTGCTCGTCCTCCAGGACGACCATCCCGTCGACGAGCATCTGCTGGCCCGCCTGGAACAGGACCAGCCCGACGACCAGCAGGACGATCCCCACCACCAGCGCCGTGGCGGACGGCTTGCGGGGCGGGAACTCGGGGTCGACGGAACCGCCGGCGGCGGGGACGGGAGCTGCAGCGGGCGCGCCGGCGTCGTCGGTCATGGGCACAGTGTGGCGGCCGTCCCGGTCGCCGGGCCGCCGTGACACGGGTGAACCCGGCCGATCCCGCAGAATGGATCGGTGAGCTCCTCCCGACTGCCCCGTGTCCGTGCCTCCGAGCTGGTCGGCCGCGGCTGGCTCAACACCGGCGGCCGCGGCGCGGAAGCCGGGTACCTACGGGTGATTGCCACGCGCCACCCTTGCCTGATGTGAGAAGGCCCGCCAGCATGTCCTCGTGACCTCAAACGAAACCCCGACGGTGGCGTCTCTGCTGAGCAAGATCTCCCTAGGTTCACCCGTCGCCGAGTTCGACACCGCTCTCGCGGACTATTTCATTGAAACCGACACGTTTGCCCGCCTAAGGCGTGATGAGGGCGACACGGTCGCCGGGGACAAAGGAACCGGAAAATCTGCCCTTTTTAGGATCCTCAAGGAGCGTTACACTTCTTACGCCGATCTAGGCGATGTCGAAGTGCTCCCCGCATTCAACCCGGCCGGGACCCCCGTCTTCCAGCGCCTCCTCGACGCCGGCGTGCTGCAGGAGCCTGAGTACACGCGAGTGTGGAAAGCCTATTTCCTCATGTTGGCAGGGAACTGGCTCCTTGAATTGCATGGCGATGCTCGCCCCGGGTCACTAAAGCGTCTTGATGAAGTGCTGACCAAGGGGGGGATGCGTTCGAACAACTCGGCGCCGCAATCACTATTCTCCCAGTTGGTCGATATTCTCCGGCCCGAAACAGTCGAATCAACGTGGACTATCTCGCCAGACGGCATACCGCTCGTTGCCACGAAGGCTTCATTTGGTCGACGCGGAAGCCGGGCCCTGGAGCCCGCTGAATTCGTGCGGCACGACGATGCGTTGCGATTGCTCGAAAACTGTCTCGAAGAGACCGGTTTCAAGCTGTGGCTTGTCTTGGATCGGCTGGATGAGGCTTTTCAGGCGACGCCAGATGTCGAGCACCCTGCACTGCGCGCATTGTTTCGCGCGTACCTTGACATGCAGGACTTTACGCATGTTCGACCCAAGTTGTTCATCAGGAACGATCTCCTCGGACGTGTGATCGTCGGCGGTTTCGTCAACCTTACCCACGTAAATGCTCGAAAAATCACCATCACCTGGGAGGATGCCGATCTTTATGCCTTGCTGATTCAGCGCATCAAAGAATCGCGCGACTTTGTTGCCGCGGCCGATCTCGATGGAATGAGCGACGATGAAATCTTCGACCGAGTTTTTCCTGCCCAGGTTGATCCTGGTCTACGACGTCCGACGACATGGAAATGGATTCTTACTCGGATTCGAGATGGCAACGACGTAAAGTCACCTCGAAATCTTGTCGACCTCGTCACGAAGGCGGTAGCTGCACAGCAACGTCGCGAGGCCAGCGCGGGTCGAAACTATGTTGCCGGCGAACCGCTTCTTACGGGTGACGCGCTGAAGCGCGCCCTGCTTGAACTTAGTAAAGAGCGTGTTGAGGACACGCTACTTGCAGAGGCAGGTTCCGCCGCGGCTACGGTGCGGCTTTTTGAGAATGGCAAGGCGGAACATAATCCGGAAAGCCTTGCGACAATACTCGGACCGGAGAATGGCGATGCGATAAAGCGCCTTGTAGGACTCGGGTTTCTTGAGCAGACCGGGCCGACATATAAGGTGCCGATGCTCTATCGTGGCGGGATGGCTATTACCAACGGAAAGGCCTTCGCGTCTGGCGGCAAGGGCGATGGAGAAGTCGTTGATGACGGTGATGAACTCGATTAGACATCCATCTAGGTAACCCACTGCGAATTCCAGTGGGTAATGACTCGATCCGATATGCGAAGCACCTCGCCCTCCGGGCAGGTGGGTGCCCCATTGGTTGCTGTATGTCAAATCTGACTGAGTTTCCTTCGGACTTGCTCAAGGTAACCCGTGGTGGTTGACACCGGGAGGCGGGAAGGGCGTAACTCCGGGGAGGTCTGGGCGGCGAGCAGGGATACCACAGCGGTCTCATGACTGGAGGGTCTCGGTCGGCAGCCCGAGTTTGCCGAAGCGTCGCCGGGCCGCCGCGACACGGGTGCACCCGGCGGATCCCGCAGAATGGATCGGTGAGCTCCTCCCGACTGCCCCGCGTCCGTGCCTCCGAGCTGGTCGGCCGCGGCTGGCTCAACACCGGCGGCCGCGACGTCACGCTGGCCGACCTGCGCGGCAAGATCGTCGTCCTCGACTTTTGGACCTTCTGCTGCATCAACTGCCTGCACGTGCTGGACGAGCTGCGCGAGCTGGAGGAGCGGCACCGCGACGAGCTGGTGATCGTGGGCGTGCACTCGCCCAAGTTCGCGCACGAGGCGGACCCGGACGCGCTGGCCGCCGCCGTCGAGCGGTACGAGGTGCACCACCCGGTGCTCGACGACCCGGAGCTGGTCACGTGGGGCGCGTACACGGCCCGGGCCTGGCCGACGCTCGTCGTCGTCGACCCGGAGGGGTACGTCGTGGCGCAGATGGCGGGGGAGGGGCACGCGTCGGCGATCGAGGCGATCGTGGACGAGCTGGTCGCCGAGCACGACGCGAAGGGCACGCTGCACCGCGGCGACGGGCCGTACGTGCCGCCCGAGCCCACGTCGGGCACGCTGCGCTTCCCGGCCAAGGCGGTCGCGCTGCCGTCCGGGAACCTGCTCGTGGCCGACGCCGGCCACCACGCGCTGGCGGAGCTCGCCCCCGACGGCGAGACGCTGGTGCGGCGCATCGGCTCCGGCGAGCGCGGGCTCGCCGACTCCCGCGGCGACGCGGCCCCCGACGAGGCGCGGTTCAGCGAGCCGAACGGTCTGTGCCGCGTGCCGGACGAGCTGCGCCCGGCGCTCGGGTACGACGTGCTCGTCGCCGACACGGTGAACCACGCGCTGCGCGGCGTCGACCTGGCGACCGGGCGCGTGCGAACGGTGGCCGGCACGGGCGAGCAGTTCATGGTGGGCGGGCAGGAGAACGTCGTCGGGTCGACCGACGCGTTCGACCCGGCCGCGACCTACCCCGCGGCCGCCGTGCGCCTCAGCTCCCCGTGGGACGTCGCGTGGTCGCCGCGCCTCGGCGCGTTCGTCGTCGCGATGGCCGGGAACCACACGCTGTGGGCGTTCGACCCGGTGGCGAGCGACGGGCACGGCTCGATCCGCCTGCTCGCCGGCACGATGAACGAGGGGCTGGAGGACGGGCCGGGCGCCGACGCGTGGTTCGCGCAGCCGTCCGGTCTGGCCGCCGCGAGCGGCCCCGACGCCGCCGACGCGCTCTGGCTCGCCGATGCCGAGACGTCGGCCCTGCGCCGCGTCGTGCCCGCCGCGGACGGGACGGTCGCCGTGAGCACGGCCGTCGGGCAGGGGCTGTTCGACTTCGGCCACCGCGACGGCGCGGCCGGCGAGGCGCTGCTGCAGCACCCGCTGGGCGTGGCGTCGCTCCCCGACGGCAGCGTCGTCGTCGCCGACACGTACAACGGCGCGCTGCGGCGGTACGACCCGGCGGCGGGCACCGTGACGACGCTCGCCACCGGCCTCGCGGAGCCGAGCGACGTGCTCGTCGAGACGTCCGACGACGCGGTCCACCTGCTCGTCGTGGAGTCCGCCGCGCACCGGCTGACCCGGGTCGCGCTGCCCGCCGACGTCGCGGGCCAGGTGCTCGACGGCGGTGCGCACCGGGTGGCGCGCCCGGCGACGGAGGTCGCGCCCGGCGAGCTGCGCCTGGACGTGCCGTTCGTGCCCGCCCCGGGCCAGAAGCTCGACGTCCGCTGGGGCCCGTCCACCGAGCTGCGCGTCAGCGCCACCCCGCCCGAGCTGCTGCTCGACGGCGCGGGCGACGGGACCGACCTGGACCGCGTGCTGGTGCTGAACCCGGACGTCGCCGAGGGCGTGCTGCACGTGACCGCGAAGGCGGCGTCGTGCGACGTCGTCCCTCTCGGCCCGGACGGCGAGCCCGACCCCGACGTCTTCCCCGCCTGCCACCTGGCGCAGCAGGACTGGGGCGTGCCCGTGCGCGTCACGCCCGACGGCGACGCGACGCTCAGCCTGCCGCTGCGCGGCTGACGCGGGCCGAGGCCGCGGCACCCTAGGGTGCCGGTCGTGACCACACCGAGCACCACACCGAGCACCACACCGAGCACCGCCGACGTCCTCGTCGCCGGCCCCGCGTCCTGGAACCGGATCGTGCACCTCGACGCGCTGCCCGATCCCACGCCCCACACCGTGTTCGCGCGCGGCGCGTACGACACGGTCGGCGGCACCTCGGCCGGCAAGGCGCTCAACCTGGCGAGCCTGGGGCGCGGCGTCGTGCTGCGCACGGTGCTCGGGGACGACGACGAGGGCGCCCGCGTGCGCGCGGTGCTCGACGACGCCGGGGTGCGCGTGCTCGCGGAACCGTCCCCGGACGGGCGCACCGAGAGCCACCTCAACCTCATGGACACCGGCGGCGGCCGGCTGTCCGTCTACCTGCGCGCGCCCGGCGAGGTCGCCGCCACAGGGCCCGGCTGGGACGCGGCGCTCGCGGCGGTGGACGCCGCCGCGGCCGTCGTCGTCGACCTCGCGGCGCACTCCGTCCCCGTCCTGGTCGCGGCCGCCGAGCGGGGCCGCGACGTGTGGGTGGACCTGCACGACTACGACGGAGTCACCGCGTTCCACCGCCCGTGGGCCGACGCGGGCACGCACGTGTTCCTCAGCTCCGACCGGCTTCCCGACCACCGCGCCTTCATGGCCGAGCGGCTCGACGCCGGGGCCCGGCTGGTGGTGTGCACGCACGGCGCCCGCGGCGCCACGGCCCTCACCGCCGACGGCTTCGTGGACGCCCCCGCCGAACCGGTGGACGACGTCGTGGACACCAACGGCGCGGGCGACGGGTTCTTCGCCGGCTTCCTCGACGCCCACCTGGGCGGGGCGGACCTCGCCGAGGCGCTCGCCGCGGCCGCGGCCCACGCCGCGCGGGTGGTGCGCAGCCCGGGCCTCGCGCCTGCCGGCTGACGCGTCTCCCTGCGCTGGCGCTCACGTCGCCGGCGCCGTCGATCACGTCAGGGGGGCATCAGGCCAGGCCGACGTCCCGCGCGACGATCGCCGCCTGCATCCGCGACACCACGCCCAGCTTCGCGAGCACGCGCGACACGTGGGTCTTGGCCGTCGCCTCCGTGATCACCAGCTCGTCCGCGATGCCCTGGTTGGACAACCCTCGGCCCAGGGCGCCCAGCACGTCGACCTCGCGCGGCGTGAGGTCCCCGAGCCGGGGGTCCACGAGGCTCGGCGGCCCGGCGGCGGGCATGGCGGCCGGCGCGACGCCGGTCCCCGACAGCTGGGCGAGCACGCGGCGGGTGACCTCGGGCGCGAGGACGCCGTCGCCGGCCGCGACGCGGCGCACGGCGTCGAGCAGCGCGGCGGGCTCCGCCGTCTTGAGCAGGAACCCGGCGGCGCCCGCGCGCAGCGCGCCGTCCACGTACTCGTCCAGGTCGAACGTGGTGAGCACCAGGACGTCCGCGAGGCCCTGGGCGGCGATGGCGCGCGTGGCGGCGATGCCGTCCGTCCCCGGCATGCGCAGGTCCATGAGCACGACGTCGGGGCGCAGCGCGCGGGCGTTCGTCACCGCGGCGTCTCCGTCGGCCGCCTCGCCCACCACCTCGACGTCGTCCGCCGCGTCCAGGAGCATCCGCAGCCCGGCGCGGATCGCGGCGTGGTCGTCCGCGATCAGCACGCGGACCGTGCCACCTGCCGTGCCGCCCGCCGTGCCGCCTGCCGCGCCGTCCCGGGTCGCTGGCGTCGTCATCTCCTGGTTCCCCCGTTCTCTCGGCCGTTCTCCGCACCGGCCGGCACCCGCGCGCGCACGGCCCACCCGCCGTCGTCCGTCGCGGCGGCCTCGAAGGTGCCGCCGAGCGCCTCCGCACGCTCGCGCATCGTGAGCATGCCCGTCCCGGCGCTGAGCGGCAGCCCGGCCGCGCCGGCGGGCGAACCCTGCCCCGTCGGCGGAGCCGCGTTCCGCACCTCCAGCGCCACCGCACCGCCGCGGGGCCGGGGCTCGCGGGTCAGGCGCACCGTCACCGGCGCCCCGGGCGCGTGCTTGCGGGCGTTGGTGAGCGACTCCTGCGCGATCCGGTACAGGGCGTGCCCGACGGCGGCGGGCAGCTCGGCGCGGGCGACCCCGTCCGGGTCGTCGGCCGTCACGACCGTGCCGCCCGCCCGGGCGAGGTCGAGCAGGTCGTCCAGGCGGTCGAGCCGCCCGGGGGCGGCGAGCGGGTCGCGCGCCGAGTCGGCGCGCAGCAGCTCGATCATGGACCGCATCTCCGTGAGCGACGCGACCGCGCTCGCCCGCACCTGCTCCAGCGCTCCGCGGTCGCGTGCGACGTCCGGCGGGACGGCCAGGGCGGCGCCGGAGTGGATCGCGATCGTCGACAGGTGCGAGGCGATGACGTCGTGCAGGTCGCGCGCCATCGCGGCCCGCTCCGCCCGCACGGCCTCGTGCCGGTCGAGCTCGGCGATCCGTTCGAGGTCCGAGGCGCGCTTGCGCTCCAGCTCCGCCGCCCGGGCAGCCTCGTCGGCCCGTGCGCGCTCCACCGCCGCGAGCTCGGACTTCTGCCGCACGTTGTCGGCCCACCACATCGGCACCAGCAGGATCGCGCCGAACTGCAGGCCCGCGTAGACGAACATCCGCGCGTCCCGGGTCACCTCGCCGACCGCGATCGCACCGCCCACCGCCAGCACGAGCGCCGTGCTCCACAGCCAACGTCGCGCCGTCGGGCCCGTCCACAGCGCGGCCGCGTACAGCAGGTCCCAGAACACGAGCATGATCGCGAGGCTGCCGCCCCACAGGACGTCGACCGCCGTCACGACGGCGCCGCCCGCGAGCGCCAGCATCGGCCGCGACCGCTTGGCGAGGGTGATCGCGCAGCCGACCGCCAGGAGCGCCACCCGCCACCAGGGCTCGGCCTGGGCCGTCAGGGGCGGGTCCCAGGTGTAGAGGTCGACGAGCCCGACCTCGAGGAACAGCCAGCCGAGGAGGAACAGCGTCACCGCGGTCGTGACGTCGCCGCGCCGGTCGTCGCCGCCCCACACCCGCACGAGCCTCCCGAGGAGGGTGGGGGCGGGGCGGTCGGTCGTCACCGCACCATCCCAGCACAGGGCGTCCCGCGGCGGATCGGTCGAAGGGTGTACCCGTGCCGCGTGTCCCACCACGGTGCAGGATCAGTCGTTCGGGCGACGACGGCATCCGTGCCGCGCCGCGAGGATCGTCGGCATGGACCTCATCGACGTCGGCGGGCTGGAAGGCGCGGGCCTCGGCGTGCTCGCGGGAGCGCTGGTCGTGCTGGCGCTGATCGACTCGACCAGCTTCGGCACCCTGCTCATCCCCGTGTGGCTGCTCATGGCGCCCGGCCGCCCCCGCCCGGCGCGGCTGCTCGCCTACCTCGGCACCGTCGCCGGCTTCTACCTCGCCGTGGGGATCGCGGTGATGCTCGGCGCGGGCGCCCTGCTGGACCGGTACGGCGACGCGCTGGACTCGCGGCCGGCGATGCTGCTGCAGCTCGCCCTCGGCGTCTTCCTGTTCGCCATCAGCTGGCGCTTCGACGGCAAGAAGGCCGAGGCCCGGGCCGCGCGCCAGGGCGCGAAGTCCGGGCGGCTGGTGCGCTGGCGGGCGCGGGCGATGGGCATCGAGGCGGGGACGACGACGCCCGGCGGCCCCGTGCCGGGCCTGCTGCCCGGCACGACCCCGACGTCGACGGTCGCGGCGCCGCACGCGTCGCTGCTGCCGCTGCTGGGCCTGGCGCTCGGCGCGGTGGCGCTCGAGGTCGGCACGATGCTGCCGTACCTGGCGGCGATCGGCCTCATCACGACGTCGGACCTGGGCACCGGCACGAGCCTCGGCGTCCTCGCCGCGTACTGCGTGGTCATGGTGCTGCCGGCGCTGCTGCTGCTGGGCGGGCGGCTCGTCGCCGCACGGTTCGTCGAGCCGTTGCTGGCACGGCTGGAGAGGTGGCTGTCGAGGAACGCCGCCGAGCTCACGGGGTGGGCGCTCGGGATCCTGGGCGTGCTGCTCGCCCTCAACGCCCTCGGCCGGCTCGGCTGGACCGGTTGACGCGTCAGGCGTCCAGCTCGTCCAGCACCCGCTGGAGGTTGGCGCGTGCGGTGCGCGCGTACCCGGCCACCCAGTCGCCCTCGTACGCGCGGGGCACGATCTCCACGACGAGGAGGCAGGCGAAGTACGCCCGGTAGAGCCGCAGGCGCTGCCAGGCGTCGGGGTCGCCCGAATCGGGCGTGCCGTCGCCGACGCCCAGGTCCCCGCCGGCGTCCCGGTACCCGGCGAGCAGGTCCGCGTCCACCGCGCCGGCGCCGAGCTGGTCGGCGCCGACCAGCTCGAACAGGGGGTCGCCCCACAGCGCCCGCTCGGCGTCGATCGCCCCGACCACCGTGCGGTCGGCGGGGTCGAGCAGGAGGTTGCCCGGCCAGAGGTCGGCGTGCACGAGCCGCGGCGTCGTGACGGCGGCGAGCAGGTCGTGGTGCCGCTCGACGGCGGCCACGAGCCGGCCGGCGGGCAGGTCGACGCCCCAGCGGGCGGCGTCGTCGAGGGCGGCGCGCACCATCCCGGCGAACGCCTCCGGCCAGGTGGCGGCGGCGAGCCCCGACTCGGGCGCCGGGTAGCCGAACCGGTCGCGGGCGTCGTCGTCGCGGGCGAGGCGGTGCAGCCGGGCCATGAGGGCGCCCAGGGAGCGGCGGGCCCGGCCGGCGGTCGCCCCGTCCAGCTCGAGGGTGCTCCACAGGTCGCCGTCGAGGAAGGTCGTGACGAGGGCGTCGCCGTCCACGTGGGCGCGGGTCGTGTCGAGGTGCAGCACCCGCGGCACGGGCAGCCCGGCGGCGTGGGCCACCCGGTCGACCGCCGCCTCCGTGCCGAGCACGCCGTGCTCGTAGCGCAGCAGGCGGGACGTGTCCGCGCCGGTCACCTTGACCACCACCGTCCGCCCGTCGGCGAGGTCCGCGCGCAGCACGCTCGCGAACAGGCCGCCGCTCAGCGGGATGACGCGTCGCACGACGCCCAGCGGCGCGAGCAGCGCGACGACCTGTGCGTCGGAGACCGCCGTCTTGGTGAGCACGCGCGCGAGCGTAGCGGCTGCTCAGCCCGCGAGGAGCGCGGGCAGCTCGAGGAGGGAGTCGACGACGGTCGCGCGCGCCGCCTCGGGGCGCTCGGCGTGCAGGAAGCCCCACGGGCCGCGCCGGACCAGGATCGGCACCATCCCGGCGTCGGCGGCGGGCAGGACGTCGTTGTCGAGCCGGTCGCCGACGTACGCGATCTCGGTGGCGGGCACGCCGGTGAGCTCGGCGACCTTCGCGAAGAACTCCGGTGCGGGCTTCTGCACGCCCCACTCGTCGGAGGTGCGGATCGCGTCGACAGGCAGATCCATCGCCTCGAGCGCGGCGCGCGCCTGGGGCGGCTGGTTCCCCGCGACGACGACGGCGAGCCCGGCGGCGCGCAGCGCGGCCAGCGCCTCGCGCACGTCGGGGTAGAGGTCGTCGGCGTCGAAGTTCTCCCGCAGGCCGGTCGGGTCGTCCGTCGCCCACCGCTCGATCTCGGCGGGGACGTCGAGGTCCGGTCGCACCATCTCGAACGCGTGCCGGTGCGACAGGTCGAGGGCCGCGCACCCGCCGAGGATCCCCAGGAACGTCAGTGCGGGCACCCCCAGGCGGTCGGCCCAGCGGGTCCAGATCCGGGTCTCGTCGATGAGGGTCTCGCCGACGTCGAACACCACCGCACGCACCATGCCGCGACCCTATCGGTCGTCGTGCGCGCGGGCGGGGGACAGCCGCTTGTCAGCCTCCGTCCAGTTGCGGCGGCTATCGTGCGGAGCATGGCCGAACCGCGCGAAGCACAGGCAGTCCCCGTGACGCTGTCGACCGCCTCGGTGTACCCACGTCGCGCGGCGTTCGCGTTCGAGGTCGCGGCCGAGCTCGGGTACGACGGCGTCGAGGTCATGGTGTGGTCCGACCCCGCCACGCAGGACCCCGCGGCGCTGCGGCGCCTCTCCGACGAGCACGGCATGCCGATCCGCTCCGTGCACGCGCCGACGCTCCTGGTCAGCCAGCGGGTGTGGGGCCGGTCGCCGGCCGACAAGCTGCGCCGCGCCGTCGACATGGCGGGCGAGCTCGGGGCCCCGACCGTCGTGGTGCACCCGCCGTTCCGGTGGCAGTACAAGTACGCACGGCAGTTCCAGGACCTCGTCCACGAGCTCAACGAGGCCAGCGTCCACGAGGCCGACGGCGTCACCGTCGCCGTGGAGAACATGTACCCGTGGAAGCCGCGCTCCCGCGGCGACCGGGAGCTCAAGGCCTACCTGCCCGGATGGGACCCCGCGGACCACGACTACGACGCCGTGACCCTCGACCTCTCCCATGCGGCGATCGCCCACCAGGACGGGCTGGCGCTGGTGCACGGCTTCGGCGACAAGCTGCGGCACGTGCACCTCGCCGACGGGACGGCGTCGGGCCGCGACGAGCACATGGTGCCCGGCCGCGGCGACATGGCGTGCGACAAGGTGCTGGAGGAGCTGGCGCGACGCGACTACGCGGGCGACGTCGTCGTCGAGATCTCGACGCGCAAGGCGCGCACCGCGAGCGAGCGGCACGCCGACCTGCAGGCGGCGCTGAAGTTCGCGCGGGCGCACCTCGCGCCGGTGCCGGAGCCGTACCAGCCGCCCCCGCCGGAGCACCACCACCTGCCCGCCGACGCCTGGTAGGCCGCCGGGCAGGCGGGGGACGGCGGCCGGGCGGAGCTCTCAGGCCGCGGCGACGCGGGCGCCGACGGCGCGCAGCACGAACGCCTCCGTGGCGCGGATCGCGCGCTCGCGCGCGGCGGGGTCGTCCGGGATGAGCCGGCCCGACAGGCACGCGTTGACCAGCTGCACGGTCGGTTCGATGTCCTGCTCGGGGAACTCTCCCTCCGCGATCCCCGCGCGCAGGATGCGCTTGAGGATGGACTCCACGATCTCCGCGTGCTCGCGCAGCCGCGCCTGGGTGGTGCGCGACAGCACGGTGCGCAGGTCCGGGCCGGGGGCGAGGTGGAAGACGCGGGTGAGCTGAGCCTGCTGGCGGATGTACGTCCGGAGCTGTTCGACGGGATCGTCCACCTCGGCGAGGGCCCGCTCCAGGGTCTGTGCGTACTGCTCGGTCTCGTGGGTGATGAACCCCAGCAGCAGCGCTTCCTTGTCGGGGAAGTGGTTGTAGACCGCGGTGCGACCGACGCCGGCCGCCGTCGCGATGTCGGCCAGCGTCACGGAGTCGAACCCCCGCTCGGACATCAGCGTCGAGAGGGCGGTGAACAGCTTGTGCCGGGTCATCTGGCGGTGCTCGTGCAGGCTCTTCCCGATGATCTTGGGCATGCTGACATCATAGGCATCCGTTGTCAGCACCTCGGGACGCTAGGGTTCCGGTGTGACCGACCCCACCGCACAGCCGGACGGCATCGTCCCGGACACCAAGGACTGGACCTGGGTGCTCGAGCGCCCCTGTCCCGAGTGCGGCTTCTCGGCCGCGGGCGTGGAGCCGTCGGACGTCGGCCAGGCCGTGCGCGGGACGCTGCCCCGCTGGCGCGCCGCCCTCGGCCGCCCCGACGTCGCCGAGCGGCCCCGTCCCGACGTGTGGTCCACGCTCGAGTACGGCGCCCACGTGCGCGACGTCTTCCGGATCTTCGACGAGCGCCTCGCGCTGATGCTCGCCGAGGACGACCCGGCGTTCGCGAACTGGGACCAGGACGTCGCGGCGCTCGAGGGCGACTACGCCCACCAGGACGTCGCGACCCTGGTCGCCGAGCTCGACGCCGACGGCGCGGCCGTCGCCGCGGCGTTCGACGCCGTCGCGCCCGGCGAGGCGGAGCGCACCGGCCGCCGGTCCAACGGCTCGGTCTTCACCGTCCGCACGCTGGGGCGGTACTTCCTGCACGACGTGGTGCACCACCTGCACGACGTGCGCGCCTGACGGACGGCACCGCCCGCGCGTCTCCGCAGGTCACACGTTCGCAACACGGTCGTGACACGGGGGTGACGGTGCGACCGGTACGGTCCGCGCCATGGCCTCCGTCCCGGCGCTCGTCCCCGCGGAGCACACCTCCGACCACGTGCTCGTCGTGCCGCGCCCGGCCGACGACGGCGTCGGGCCGAGCCACGACGTGCCCGGGTTGGCGGCGGCCTGGTTCGACGACGTCCGCTGGCTGAGCGAACCGTCCACCGCGGCGCCCGCCCGGCCCGCGGGCGGGGCGCGGTTCCACGGCGTGCGGGCCGCGGCCCGGCCCGCCGCCGGCGTGCTGCGGCTCGGCGAGGAGCACCGCGCCACGGGGCCCTTCCCGCTCGACGCCGACGCGGCGGCGGCGCTGGGGTGCGCGCACCCGGCGGAGGCCTGGGCGCTGGGCCGCGCGGACGGCGCGCTCGACGTCCGGGGCGGCCGGCCCGCCGTGCACGACGACCGCGACGGGATCGCACGGGCGTTCGCCGCGGCGCTGCCCGTGGGGGAGGAGCTGCGGCTCGTCGGCTGGGCGGTCGCGGTGGCCCGGCGCACCTCGGGGCTGCTGCTCGCCGACGGACGGCAGGTGCTGCGCCCCGACCCCGGCGCCTCCGTCGACCTCTCGGTCCGGCCGGCGCGGCCGGTGCCCGCCGGGGAGCTGCTCGAGGTGGTGCGGGCCGTGGTCGCCACCGCCACGCTCGCGGCCGTGCCGGGTGGCCCCGGCCACCGGGTGCTGGCCCGGACCGCGTACGACGGCGACCTGGTGGTCACCCAGGAGGCGGCGGGCGGGCTGCCGCGCGCGCTCGAGACCCGGTCGTGGCCCGACGGGGCTCCCGCGACCGTCGTCCGCCTGGAGTGGCGGCCGCAGGACCCGTACGAGCTCCAGGTCTCCGACCCGTCGGGCCTGCACGTCATCGCCCGGGACCGGGCGCGGGCCCTGTTGGCGAGGGTCGCGACCCTGCTGCTCGGCCGGGCCGGCGGCGCCGTCCTCGACGACGCGGGGTTCGAGGTGACGGCCCGTGAGCTGGAGCTGCGCCGCGCGAGCCCGACCCCGGGGTCGCGCGCCTGGGTGTGAGGAGCGTCGTCCACAGCCGCTGTCCACAGCCTCTGTCCACAGGGCGGGGTGGACGGTGACCGCCTTCCCGTGGTCCCTCACCTGCGACGTTCCACCGTGGAACGGTGTGCGGTGGGCTCACGTCGGTCGTGCGGAGGTGCGGGGCCGGACGGACCGAACCCCCGCGGGAACCGCGAGATCCTGCGGATCGTGCGTCGAGCCGGGCGGGGCGGCGCCGGGCCTGTCGCGGGCGGCGCGGCGACCCGGCGGGCGGGTGGGGCGTGTCGCGCCCGGCGCGTCGTCCACAAATTTCTTCCACAGGGCTGTGGGTGACGTGGGGATTCCGCGGGTCGCCCTGTGGACGAGCCTGTGGCCGGAGGATCCACCCGGAAAACCTGCTCCACACCCCTTGCACCGCACCCGTAGCAGGTCTAGAAACGTGCGTACCGGTCTTGCGGAGATCGGGTCGACGATCACCCGAGAGGGCGGCCGCCTGCCCGCTCCACGGGACACGGTCGACCGGAGAACGACGGGCCGTCCCGTACCGCGGTGCGGGTTGTGGGTGACGACACAGGTGCCTGTACGGGGCCGGAAGACCACCCGCGTCCGGCTGTTCGTGGAGAACGGGTTCTGCAGAGGCGACGACGCACCAGGCCTCGACGGGACACGGCGAGCGGTCGGGGTCGTGACGTCGCCACGGCACCCCTGGTCCCCGGGACCGTCGATCAGGGGTACGCGGTTCTCTCCGAGGCCCCCCGGCCGCCCCGGGGGGCCTCGGCATTTCCCGGGTCCTGGGTTCGCCGGCCGCACCGCGCGGCCTACGCTCGGGCCATGAGCAACCTCGAGACGCGTCCCGCCGAGCGCACCTGCACCGCCGGCGACCGCCCGGCCGGCGTCGAGCTGCTGACCGCCCGCGACGTCCCCCTCGGCGGTCCCCGCGCGATGAACGTGCGGCGCACCATCCCGCAGCGGCAGCGGTCCCTCGTGGGTGCCTGGTGCTTCTGCGACCACTACGGGCCGGACGACGTGTCGACGTCGGCGGGGATGCAGGTGCCGCCGCACCCGCACATCGGGCTGCAGACCGTCTCGTGGCTGTTCGCGGGCGAGATCCTGCACCGCGACTCGGTGGGGTCCCTGCAGACGGTGCGGCCCGGGGAGCTCAACCTCATGACCGCGGGCGTCGGCATCTCGCACTCGGAGGAGTCGCCCGCGGAGGGCCGCCCGCCCCGGCTGCACGGCGTCCAGCTGTGGACGGTGCTGCCCGAGGCCGACCGCACGTCCGAGCCGCACTTCGAGCACCACGGCGACCTGCCCGTGGCGACCGCGGACGGCGCGCGCGTGCAGGTGTTCATGGGCGAGCTCGAGGTCGCGGGGGAGCGGCTCGTGTCCCCGGCCCGCACGTACACGCCGCTCGTCGGCGCCCAGCTCGACCTGCCCGCGGGCGGGAGCGTCACGCTGGGGACCGCCCCGGGCTTCGAGCACGCCCTGCTCGTCGACGCCGGTGACGCCCGCCTCGAGGGCGAGGTCGTACCGCCCGCCGAGCTCGGCTACGTGGCCCCCGGCCGCGACCGGCTCGTCGTGACGGCGGGCGCCTCGCCCGTGCGCGCCGTCCTCATCGGCGGGGAGCCGTTCACCGAGGACGTCGTCATGTGGTGGAACTTCGTGGGGCGCACGCACGACGACGTGGCGCGGGCCCGCGCGGACTGGATGGCGCAGGTCGCCGACTCCGGCGAGGGCACCCCGACGCGGTACGCCGACGGCGCCGCGGGCCGCCGGTTCGGCGAGGTGCACGGCTACGCGAGCGGGCCGCTGCGCGCGCCGGTGCTGCCCGACGTGCGGCTGCGCCCGCGCACCCGGCGCTGACGGCGCGGTTCAGGCCCGGGGGAACGTCACCCGCACGGTGGCGACGCCGGCGGACGAGGAGCGCACGGTGAGCCGCATCGCGCCGGAGCGGGTCGTGAACGACGACCCCTCGCGCAGGGTCGACCGCCGGGCGGACTCCTTGCCCATCGGCACGATCAGGTGCTCGCCGGGATAGGCCCAGGTCGAGCCCCGCCACCCGAGACGGCTCACCGTGACGCCGTACGAGACCGTGTAGTTGCCCGCCGCCCGCCACGGCATGCCGCCGAGGCGCCGGTACGTGGCCCCGGACGGGCGCCGGAGCTCCACGTAGTAGTACTGCCCCGTCTTCGGGTCGACGGCGCGCAGCAGGGTGGGGCGGCTGGTGGTCCGGTGCCGGGCGTCGAGCGTGACGGTGCGGGCGCCGCCCTTCTTCGTGACGGTCACGATGTCGGACGCCGGGAGCACGCCGAGGCGCTTCTTCTGCGCGCCGGACAGCGGGGCGGTGCCGACCGCGGCGAAGTCGGCGCCCATGAGGTCCATCGGGTCGAGCCCCTCGACCGCGCCGCAGCGGGAGGACGTGAAGGTCCGGTCCGGGACGCTCCCCGTGCACCAGCCGACGCCCGAGTGCTCCAGGCCCATGTTGTGGCCGAGCTCGTGCGCCAGCGTGGACACCGCCGTCCGGTACTGGGGGTGCGTGAACCGGGAGCTGCGGGTCGCGCCGCCCGGGCCGCCGAACAGGGAGAACGACCAGCCGCCGGGGTTGTCCCGGCTCGCCTTGCTCGGCAGCGAGCCGAGCCCGAGCGTGCCGCCGCACGTCTCCGACTCGCGCGGGCCGCCGGGGTAGTCGCCCCGCAGGTACGGGAAGAGCACCACGAGGTGCTCGCGCGTGCCCGGGCCGCGCGTCGTGGAGTCCATCCAGTCGGCGCCGTAGTGCGCTCGCCCGCCGCGCTTCACCTGCGTGAGGATGCGACCGGTCGTGGTGCACCGGCCGTCGCCGGTCTCGACGCGCTTCACGGCCGAGGAGCGCACGAACCGGACCCGCCCGCCCGACTGCGTCGACCAGTACGTCGACACCTTGGCGAGCAGGGCGTCGACGTCGGCGTCCCGGATCAGCCGCGACGCCCGGGTCTTCGACATCCAGCGCGGCGTCGCGACCGCGACGTCCACCCGGTGCACCCTGCGGTCCGTCTGTGCGGCGGCGGTACGCGCGAGGTCCGGCCGGGTGACGGACGACTGCCAGCGGACCGTGTCGTCGACCACGTCGTCCGGCACCGTGTCGTCGATGCCGGGGGCCTGGGGGAGGGCCTGGGCGGGGGCGTGGGCGACGGCGCTCGGGACGGCGCCCGACGCGGCCGGGGCGCCGACGGCCGCGAGCGGCTCCGCGAGCAGCGCGGCGGTGACGAGGGCGACGACGGTGATCGCGCGTGCCTGCATGGTTCCCCCTGGGCTCCGGATGCGCGCCGGGAGGGCGCGATCGGCCCCAGAAGCGTAGGCACCCACCCTGCGGTGCCGCCCACCGGAGCGGGGGTGACGTGGGCCGGCCGGCGGGTGAAATCGTCGCCCGGGGCGCTCACCCGAGGCGCAGCTCGACCACCGGCACGACCCGGAGCCAGTCCGTCTCGCCCCGCTCGCGGGCGAGGGGCTCGGCCCACTCGGCGAGGACCGGGCCGAGCGTCGCCCAAGGGCCGGGGTGCGCGGCGGTGTACGCGCGCAGGATCGCGGCGCCCTCGTCCGGAGCGAGCACGACGGCGCGGGACCGGACGTCGAGCCGCGTGCCGATCGACACGAGCACGCGCGGGTCGGCCCGCACGTTGCGGAACCACTGCGACCGCGGTCCGAGTCCGGCGACGACGACGGCGCGGTCCGGCCCCGGCCGCGCGACGACCTCGAGCACGACGTACCGCCGCTCCCCGCTGCGGCGTCCGCGGTGCTGCATCATCAGCAACCGGCCCCCGGCGAGGAAGCCGAGACCCGCACGGAACATCCCGATCGGGGCGCGGACGAACCAGCGGGTGCGCAGCAGCCGGGACGCGAGGCTCATGCCCGCGAACGTATCGGCGCCGGCGGTCGTCGTCCCGTCGGCGCGGCACCCCGCGCTCGGTCCGGGGACGACGAAGGCCCGGACCGAACGGTCCGGGCCTCGTGATGGAGCGGGTGACGGGAATCGAACCCGCGCTGTCAGCTTGGGAAGCTGAAGTTCTACCATTGAACTACACCCGCGTAGCAGCACCTGACGGTGTGCGCGCCCCGATCATACCCAACCGGGGGTGATGCTCCGAACCGGTGGCCGGCACGCCGCGGACGGCGTGCCGGCGGCGGCGTCAGAGCGGACGGATGTCCGAGGCCTGGAGACCCTTGGGACCCTGGGTGACCTCGAACTCGACCTGCTGGCCCTCGGCGAGGGTGCGGAAGCCGCTGGCCGAGATCGCGCTGTAGTGCGCGAACACGTCGGCGGTGCCGTCGGAGGGGGCGATGAAGCCGAACCCCTTCTCCTCGTTGAACCACTTCACAGTTCCGGTGGTCATGGTGTCTTCTCTCGTTGATGCGACGGACCCGCGAACCGGGGTCCGGTCGTCGCACCCGGACGGGTGCGGACGGTGTGGGCGCGGGCTCGGCGAGCGCGCGGGGTGCCGTGGCGGGACGGGGCGTGGAGCCCCGTCGCCTGGGCAAGCGTGGGGACGACGGCGACGGGCCGCGAGAAGCGGTCGTGCACGTGGTAGCCGTCCGGGAGTCGGGTGATCATGCCCCCGTACTCGCCGTCGACCGTCGCGACCCACAGGTCGTCGTCGGCCCGGCGCCACACGGGGGTAGGTCGGGTGCTGCCCTCTGCCGCGGATGCGGATGCGGACGTGGGCCTGGCGATGGTGGAAGAAGTGATGCTCTCTGCTCTGCTCTCGCTCCGCGTGACGTCGGTGTTCGGTTCGTCGGGCGGAGATCGTCGTGGACGGCGGGACTGCCGTCTGCGCGCGGACCTGGCTTCGATGCGAGGTACCGAAGAGTGCCGGGGTCGGATCCCGCGGCATGCGCGGCACCCAGGGTACACGACGACGCGGCGTGCCCCGTCATCGGGACGACGGGGCACGCGCCCGCCGACCCGACTACCGTGTCCCCGTGCTGCTCTCCGACCGCGACATCCGGGCCGAGCTCGACGCCGGGCGGGTCGTCCTCGACCCCTACGACCCGGCGATGCTCCAGCCCTCCAGCATCGACGTCCGCCTCGACCGGTACTTCCGGCTGTTCGACAACCACAAGTACCCGTTCATCGACCCGTCGCAGGAGCAGCCCGAGCTCACGCGGCTCGTCGAGGTGTCGCCCGACGAGCCGTTCGTGCTGCACCCGGGCGAGTTCGTGCTGGGCTCCACGTTCGAGTCGGTCACGCTGCCGGACGACGTCGCGGCGCGGCTGGAGGGCAAGTCGTCGCTGGGCCGGCTGGGTCTGCTCACGCACAGCACGGCCGGGTTCATCGATCCGGGCTTCTCCGGGCACGTCACCCTGGAGCTGAGCAACGTCGCGACGCTGCCGATCACGCTGTGGCCGGGCATGAAGATCGGCCAGATGTGCTTCTTCCGCCTGTCGTCCCCGGCGGAGCACCCGTACGGCTCGGACGCGTACGGCTCGCGGTACCAGGGGCAGCGCGGGCCGACGGCCAGCCGGTCGTGGCAGTCGTTCCACCGGAGCGACGTCTGAGCGCCGCGCGCGGCCGCGGCACCGGGGCGCCTGACGGGGCGTTCCGCGACGGGGCGGGACGTCGCTACGCTCGGTCCCGCCGCGCCGGCACCGGCGCGCCCCGGTCCCGGAAGGAGCTCCGCCAAGTGGCCCAGAACCAGCCCGCCCTGCCGCCGTTGCCCCAGGTGGCGGCACAGGGTCACCAGGCGCGTCACCTGCTGGGTGTGCCGTCGGACGTCGTGGTCGACGAGATCGAGGTCCTCGCGATGTCGCGCTTCGTGGGCACGCGCTGGGACGTGGTCCCCGAGGACCTGCCCGGCGCGGACGTCCCCGTGGGCCGGATGGCGAACCCGGGGGAGCCGGGCGTGCTGCGGCTGTCGCGGCATAGCGTCGTCTCCGGCCCGTACGCGCCGTCGGGCAAGGGGGTCGACGCGGGCCTGCCCGGTGGCACCGCGATGGTCTTCGACGTCGTGTGCCCGCGCGAGCGCTGGGACGACGCGGCCCGCCTCGGCGGCGACCGGGACGGCCTCGGGCGGGCGTTCCCCGCGGCGCTGCCGAACCGCGAGGAGGAGCGGGTCGTCGCCTGGCTGCTCCAGGCGGCGCGCCGCCTCGGCGGCTCGGTGCGGCTCGACGTCGCGGGCACCTGGGACGACGCGGACGGTGGCCGGCGCGCGACGGGCCCGGGCGTGGTGCTGACCCCCGACCCCGACCGGGCCGTCGACCTCACCGTCTACTCCGACATCTGGCTGGACCCGCAGGCCGCGCACCGCGTGCTGCAGGCCACGCACCCGCGGGTCCGGCTCGCGACGGAGGGCAAGCCGTACCAGGGCCCGCCCGCCGGGATCGCGGACCGGCCCCTGTACCCGGGGGAGCCGCTCGACCCCGAGGTGCGCAAGGCGATCCACGAGCGCGCGGACGACGTCGACATCGAGGCGCTGCAGGCGCCGATGGTGCTCGACGCCTACGGCCTGACGACCGACCTCGGCCTCGACGGCTCCGTCACCGTGGAGGTGATCGGCGACGAGACCCTGCCCCTGCTGGTGCGCGAGCTGCCGTGGGCCGCCTCGGGCGCCGTCTGCTACCACGTGCGCTGGGACCCGCCGGACCTGTTCGAGGCGAACCAGGAGTTCCCGCAGGCGGCGCACGTCGTCGCCCGGCGGCGCGCCGCCGACCTCGTCGGGAAGATGGCGGTGGCGATCCACGCCGCCGTGGGCGGCGAGATCGCGGACGAGGCGGACTTCCTGCTGGCCCCCGAGGACCTGTAGTCCCTGCGTCCGGTCCCGGGGTCGAGCGACCCAGGTCACACCGACCTGTCACCTCGTCAGGGTCGGACCATCGCCCGATGCCGGTAAAGTAAAGCCGACGCCCCGCCCCTCGACCGGACGGAGTGCTGTGCTCTCAGTGCTGCTCTTCACCTTCCTGCTGGCCCTCGCGGCGCCGGCTCTGGTGGCGTGGGTGGGCAGGAGAGCCTTCTGGCTGCTGGCCCTCGGGCCCGCCTCCGCCGCTGCGTACGCGCTGGCGATGACCCCCCGGGTGACCGCGGGCGACTTCCCCACCACCGAGGTCCCCTGGGTGCCCGGGCTGCACCTGTCGATCACCCTGCAGCTCGACACGCTCGCGTGGTTCATGCTGCTCGTGGTCGGCGGCGTCGGCGCCCTGGTGCTGCTCTACTGCTCCGCCTACTTCGCCCGCGACGCCCTCGGGCTCGGCCGGTTCGCCGCCGTGCTCACGGCGTTCGCCGCCGCCATGGTCGGCCTCGTCGTCGCCGACGACCTGCTGCTCCTGTTCGTGTTCTGGGAGCTCACCACCGTCTTCTCCTACCTCCTGATCGGCCACTACGCGGACCGCAAGGCCTCCCGCCGGGCGGCCATGCAGGCGATCGTCGTGACGACGGCGGGCGGCCTGGCCATGCTCGTCGGGCTCATCATCCTCGGCGTCGTGGGCGACTCCTGGCGGGTCTCCGAGCTGGTCGCGAACCCGCCGTCGGGCACCGCGGTCACCTGGGCGGCGGTGTGCCTCCTCGCGGGCGCCGCCACGAAGTCCGCGCTCATCCCGTTCCACTTCTGGCTCCCCGCGGCGATGGCGGCCCCGACGCCGGTGTCCGCCTACCTGCACGCGGCGGCCATGGTCAAGGCGGGCGTCTACCTCGTGGCGCGCTTCGCCCCGGCGTTCGCCGACCTGCCCGTCTGGCGCTGGCTGGTGCTGGTCCTGGGCGGCGGCACCCTGCTGCTGGGCGGCTACCAGGCGCTGCGGCAGCACGACCTCAAGCTCGTCCTCGCGTTCGGCACCGTCTCCCAGCTCGGCCTGATCGTGCTGCTCCTGGGGCTCGGGAGCAAGGCGCTGGCGCTCGCCGGCCTCGCGATGCTCGGGGCGCACGCCATGTTCAAGGCCGCGCTGTTCCTCGTCGTCGGCGCGGTCGACGTCGCCACCGGCACCCGCGACCTGCGCAAGCTGTCCGGGCTGTGGCGCACGATGCCGTTCACCGCCGTCGCGGGCGTGCTCGCCACGGCCTCGATGATCGGCTTCCCGCCGTTCGCCGGGTACGTCGCCAAGGAGGCCGCCCTCGAGGGGCTGTGGCACGACGTCACGCACGGCGCCGGCGCCGTCGAGTGGATCGCCCTCCTCGCGGTGGTCGTCGGGTCGGCGCTCACCGTCGCCTACGGGCTGCGGTTCGCGTGGGGCGCGTTCGGCACCAAGCGGCGTCCGGGCGTCGCCGCGGCCGGCGTCCCGGCCACGACCCGCGACGCCGCGGCGGAGCCCGCGCCCGCGACGCCGGTGCGCCGCCAGCCGTGGCTGCTCGTCACCCCGCCCCTCGTGCTCGCGGTGCTCGGCCTGGCGGTGGCGCTCGTGCCGGCGACCGGGGAGCGGCTGCTCGCCCCGTACGCGGACCGCTACCCGGGCGGCGAGCCGGGCCACCTGACCCTGTGGGGCGGCTTCACGCCGGTCCTCGCCCTCACCGTGCTGGTGCTGCTCGCCGGCGCCGTCCTCTTCTGGCAGCGCGCCCGCGTGGAGAAGGCCCAGGACTTCCTGTGGTCCCCGCGCTCCGCCGAGGTCACCTACCGGCGCACCATGCGCCGGCTGGACGACCTCGCGGCCGACGTCACCGCCGCCACCCAGCGCGGTTCGCTGCCCGTCTACCTCGGCGTGATCCTCGTGGTCCTCGCCGTCGCGCCGGGCACCGTCATCGCGTCCGGGCTGCTCAACGGCCATCCGCGGACGGAGCTCGTGCTGTGGGACCGGCCCGCCGACGCGGCGGTCGTCGCGGTCGTCGTCGTCGCCTGCGTGCTCGCCGCCCGCGCGCGTCGGCGCCTCAAGGCCGTCGTCCTGGTGGGTGTCGCCGGGTACGCCAACGCGACCCTGTTCATGCTGCACGGCGCCCCCGACCTCGCCCTCACGCAGGTGCTGTGCGAGACGATCACGCTGGTCGTCATGGTGCTGGTGCTGCGGCGCATGCCCCCGTACTTCACGGACCGGCCGCTCGCCGCCAGCCGCTGGCTGCGGCTCGCGCTGGCCGTGGTGACCGGCGTCGTCATGATGGCGTTCACCGTCGCCGCGCCGCTGGTGCGCGTCGCCGAGCCGATCAGCACCCACTTCCCCGACGAGGCCTACACGTGGGGCGGCGGCAAGAACATCGTCAACGTGACCCTGGTCGACATCCGCGCCTGGGACACCGTCGGCGAGATCTCCGTGCTGCTCGTCGCGGCGACGGGCGTCGCCTCGCTCATCTTCCTGCGGCAGCGCAGCGGCGAGGTGCTGCGGCTGTCCCGCGTGGACGAGGTCAGCCGGTCCGACCCGCACACGCGCCGCGTGTGGCTCGCCGCGGGCAGCACGCTGGAGCCGGAGCGCCGGTCCGTCCTGTTCGAGGTCGTCACCCGCGTGATCTTCCACGCCATGATCGTGTTCGCCCTGTTCCTGCTGTTCAGCGGGCACAACGCGCCCGGCGGCGGCTTCGCGGCGGGGCTCGTGGTGGGCATCGCGTTCGCCGTGCGGTACCTCGCGGGCGGGCGGTACGAGCTGGGCGAGGCGGCGCCGATCAACCCCGGTGTGCTGCTCGGCACCGGCCTGTTCCTCTCCGCCGGCGTGGGCCTCGCGACGCTCGTCGGCGGCCAGGAGGTGCTGCAGAGCACGATCCGCAACCTGAGCATCCCCGTCCTCGGGGAGGTGCACCTCGTGACCTCCCTGTTCTTCGACATCGGCGTGATGCTCGTCGTGGTCGGCCTCGTGCTCGACCTGCTGCGCACGCTGGGCGCCGAGATCGACCGCCAGGACCCCCGACCCGCACGTGAGGAGGTCGAGGTCTGATGGTCGTCCTCGAGAACACCCCGCCGGCCATCCTGGTGCTGGCCATCGGCGTGCTGTTCGCCACCGGCGTCTACCTGCTGCTGGAGCGCCCGCTCACCCGGGTGCTGCTCGGCTTCGTGCTCATCGGCAACGGCGTCAACCTCATGCTGCTGGTCATGGGCGGCCGGTCGGGAGCGTCGCCCATCATCGGCAACGCCCCGGACGGCGTGCGCATGAGCGACCCGCTCGCGCAGGCGATGGTGCTCACCTCGATCGTCATCACCCTCGCGCTCACCGCGTTCGTGCTGGCCATGGCCTACCGGTCGTGGCAGCTGCACGGCCACGACGAGGTCGCGGACGACGTCGAGGACCGGCGCGTCGCCCGGCACGCGGCGCTCAACGCCCCCGCGTTCGAGGACGCGGACGACACCGAGCCCGACCGGACGCTCGACGAGGAGGCCGCCGACGTGTACGACGACGTCGACGACAGCGACGGCGACGGCGACGGTCACCGGGCCCCTCACGGCGCCGCCGGCCACAAGGAGCGCCCCTGATGCCCTGGGACTCCGCCACGCTGGTGCCGCTGCCCGTCATGCTGCCGCTCTTCGCGGCCGGCCTGACGCTCGCCCTGCACCGGTACGCCCGCGTGCAGCGCATCATCAGCGTCACCGCGCTCGCCGCCGCGCTCGCCGCGTCCGTCGGGCTGCTCGTCGCCGCGGACGGCGGGCCGATCGTCGTCGAGGTCGGCAGCTGGGCCGTGCCGGTCGGCATCGACCTGGTGGCCGACCGCATCTCCGCCGTGATGCTCACCGTCTCGTTCGTGATGCTGCTGTGCGTGCTCCTGTACTCCCTGGGGCAGGGCGTGCCCGAGGGGGAGGACGACCCGGGCACCACGCGCGGCGACATGATCCCCGTCGCGATCTTCCACCCGACGTTCCTCATCCTGGCCGCCGGCGTCGCGAACGCGTTCCTCACCGGCGACCTGTTCAACCTCTACGTCGGGTTCGAGATCCTGCTCGCGTCGTCCGCGGTGCTGCTCACCCTGGGTGGCACGGCCGAGCGCATCCGCGCCGGGTCGGTGTACATCATCGTCACGCTGGTCTCCTCGCTGCTCTTCCTCACCGCGATCGCGCTGATCTACGGCGCGACCGGCACGGTGAACATGGCGCAGCTCGCCGAGCGGCTGCCGGAGATCGACCCGACCGTGCGCACGGCGCTGCAGCTCCTGCTGCTGCTCGCGTTCGGCATCAAGGCCGCCATCTTCCCGCTGTCCGCGTGGCTGCCGGACTCCTACCCGACGGCGCCCGCGCCGGTCACCGCCGTGTTCGCGGGCCTGCTCACCAAGGTGGGCGTGTACTCCATCCTGCGCACGCAGACCCTGCTGTTCCCGGACAACCCCACCGTGGACCAGGTGCTCATGGTGCTGGCGCTGCTCACGATGGTCATCGGGATCCTGGGCGCCGTCGCGCAGAACGACGTCAAACGTCTGCTGTCGTTCACCCTGGTCAGCCACATCGGCTACATGATCTTCGGCATCGCGCTCGCCACCGAGGCGGGCACGGCGGCGGCCATCTACTACGTGGTGCACCACATCTCCGTCCAGACGGCGCTGTTCCTCGTCGTGGGGCTCGTCGAGTGGCGGGGCGGGTCGACGTCGCTCGACCGGCTGGGCGGGCTCGCCAAGCTCGCGCCGGGGCTCGCGGTGCTGTTCTTCGTGCCCGCGCTCA
Organism: Isoptericola sp. NPDC058082; assembly: GCF_042885055.1. Lineage (NCBI taxonomy): Bacteria > Bacillati > Actinomycetota > Actinomycetes > Micrococcales > Promicromonosporaceae > Isoptericola > Isoptericola sp. NPDC058082. The sequence continues at coordinate 197,582 of NZ_JBHVSQ010000007.1, forward strand.
ACCTGGCGGGCATCCCGCCGCTGTCCGGGTTCCTCGGCAAGGTCGGCCTGCTCACGGAGGGCGCGACCGTGGGGACCGGGCTCGCGTGGGTGCTCGTCGTCGGGTCGGTCGTGACGTCGTTGCTCACCCTGTACGCGGTGGTCAAGGCGTGGAACAAGGCGTTCTGGCAGGCGCCGTCGGAGGAGATCGAGTCCGACGTGCCGCTGCCCCGCGGGATGGTGCTGCCCACCGGCGCGCTCGTCGCGTTCGGCCTGCTGCTCACCGTCGCCGCCGGCCCGCTGTACGGCTATGCGGAGCGCGCCGCCACCGCGTCGATGGACGGCCACAGCTACGTGGACGCGGTCTTCCCCGACGGCGCGGACCGCGGCCGCGGCGAGTCGGTCGTCGTGGGCGACGACACCGACGCCGACGCGGACCAGGGAGGTGGGCACGGATGAGCCCGCAGTCGCGCCGACCCGCCCACCTGCTGCGCCGGCTGGGCTCGCAGTGGCACGCGCTCGTGCTGCTCACCGCCGTGTGGGTGCTCCTGTGGGGCGACCTGTCGTGGGCGAACGTCATCGCGGGTGCCGTGATCGCGAGCGCCGTGCTGACGTTGTTCCCGCTGCCGGCCATCGACATGCAGGGCACCGTGCGACCGTGGCGGGCCGTCGTGCTCGTGGCGCGGTTCGTCGCCGACCTGTTCGTCGCCTCCTTCGAGGTGGCGTGGAAGGCCGTCCGGCCGGGCCCGGCGCCGCACGGCGCCATCGTCGCCGTCCGGCTGCGCAACCCCGAGGACGCCTACCTCACCATCACGGCGGTGATGTCGTCGCTGGTGCCGGGGTCGCTGGTCGTCGAGGCGCGCCGCAGCACCGGCGTCGTCTACCTGCACGTGCTCGACATCGACGGCTCCGGCGGCGCGGAGGCCGTGCGCCGCGACACGCTGGCGCTCGAGGAGCGGGTGCTGCGCGCGTTCGCGAGCGACGCCGTGCTGGCCCGGTGCGGACTGGCACCCGGTGACGCCGCCGCGGCCCTCGACGCCGCGGCGACGCCGCCGTCCGGGCGAGGGAGGGGGGACGCATGATGCTCGCCGCCGTGATCGCGGCCGCCGTGCTCGTGGCCGTCGCCGCGCTGCTCGCGCTCGTGCGGGTGGAGCGGGGTCCGTCGATGCTCGACCGGGCCGTCGCGCTGGACACCCTGACCGTCACGCTCGTGTGCGCCATCGCGATCGAGGCGATCTGGTCGCGGCGCACGGAGACCATCCCGATCCTCGTCGCGCTGTCGATGGTCGGCTTCGTGGGCTCCGTGACGATGGCCCGGTTCGCCGCGAAGGAGCCCGAGGACGAGGGCCGCGTGCGGACGCCCGAGGAGGTCGCCGCCCAGGCGCGTGCCGCGGACGTGCCGCGGGGCGAGCAGCGGGACGGCGCGCGCGCCATCGATGCCGAGGACGACGCCGAGAGCGCGGGAGGTGCGCCGAGATGACCCACGTCGACCCGGGTGTGTGGACGACGGTCGCCGACACCGTCGCCGCGGTGTGCCTGCTCGCCGGGGCGTTCCTGACGCTCGGCGCGGGGCTGGGCCTCGTGCGCTTCCCGTCCCTGCTGGCCCGCATGCACACCGTCACCAAGCCGCAGGTGCTCGGCCTCATCCTCCTGCTCACGGCGCTCGCGCTGAGGGTGCGCAGCTGGTCGGCCGTCGCGATGCTCGTGCTCGTCGTGGCGTTCCAGCTCGTCACGTCGCCCGTCGCCGCGCACATGGTCGGCCGGGCCGGGTTCCGCACGGGCAAGGTCGACCCCGAGGACCTGCGTCCCAACGAGTTCGGCGAGCCCGACTGACCCACGGCTGGTAGACCGGGCGCATGGCCCCTGCCGAGCCCGGACCCGATCGCGAGCCCGACCACGTCGCCGCGCCGGACCCTTCCGCGACGCCGGACCCGTTCGAGGCGCTGAGCCGCCCGGCCGACACCGAGCCGGGCGCCGCGCCGCCGGAACCCCTCGCGAGCCCGCGCGTCGTGCAGGACGCGCACGCCGGCGGCGAGAGTACCGTCACCGTGATCATCGCGTTCGCCGCCAACGCGTTCGTCGCCGTCGCGAAGTCCGTGGCCGCCACCATCACCGGGTCGGCGTCCATGCTCGCGGAGGCCGTGCACTCCTGGGCGGACACCGGGAACGAGATCTTCCTGCTCGTCGCCGACCGCCGCTCCCGCCGTCCCGCCGACCGCGAGCACCCGCTCGGCTTCGGCCGCGAGGCCTACGTGTGGTCGATGTTCGCCGCGATCGGGCTGTTCGCCGTCGGTGCCGGCGTGTCCATCACGCACGGCATCCAGGAGCTGGTGCACCCCGAGCCCGCGAGCGACTTCGGCGTCGCGTACGCCGTGCTCGGCCTCGCGTTCGTGCTCGAGGGCTTCTCGTTCCTCCAGGCAAGCCGGCAGGCGCGCGCCGAGGCGAAGAAGGCCGAGCACGACGTGCTGCACCACGTGCTCGTCACCTCCGACCCGACGCTGCGCGCCGTCTACGCGGAGGACGCCGCGGCCCTCGTCGGCCTCGTCGTCGCGTTCGGGGGCGTGCTCGCGCACCAGCTCACGGGGTCGCCGGTGCCCGACGCCGTCGGCTCGATCGTCGTCGGCGTCGTGCTCGCCGTCGTCTCCCTCGTGCTCGTGGACCGCAACCGGCGGTTCCTCGTCGGGGAGGCCGCCCGGCCCGAGACGCGGGCCGCCGTGCTCGCGCACCTCGTGACGATGCCGCAGGTGGAGCGGGTCACCTACCTGCGGCTCGAGTACGTGGGGCCGAGGTCGCTGTACCTCGTGGCCAGCGTCGACCTCAGCGGTAACGAGCCGGAGGAGACGGTCGCGCGGCGCCTGGACGACCTGGAGCGGGCGGCGACGCGGGTCCCCGTCATCGCCGGTGCGGTGTTCACCGTGTCCACGCCCGAGGAGCCCTCGCTCTGACCGGCCCCGGCCCCGGGATCAGCCCGCGTGCCGCGCCTCGTGGGCGAGCAGGCTGCGCTTGACGTCCAGGCCGTACCGGAAGCCGCCCAGGCTGCCGTCGGTGCGCAGCACCCGGTGGCACGGCACGAACAGGGCGGCGGCGTTCATCGCGCACGCGCCCGCGGCCGCGCGGACCGCGGCGGGACGGCCGGACAGCTCCGCGTACCGCGTGTAGGTGACGGGGTCGCCGGCGTCGACGGTGCGCAGCACGTCCCACGCGTGCGCGCGGTACGGGCCGGAGACCTGGCGGACGGGGACGGCGTCGATCGCGTGCACGTCGCCGGCGTAGTAGGCGCGCACCGCCGCGACGGCGCCGGCCACCGCGGGGTCGTCGTCGGGCACGGTCGTGGTGGCCGTGGGCCGGACGTCGGGGTGGACGAGGCCGACCAGGGAGTCGGCGTCCGTCGTCCAGCCCGACGCGAGGACCGTGCCGTCCGGGTCGACGACGACGGTGAACGGGCCGTCGGGGGTGCTCAGGGTGGTGGTGCGGGCGGTGGGGACGGTGGTCGTGGCGGTCATCGGAACCTCCGGGGTCTGGGGTGGGTGCCGAGCATGCGGCTGCGCTCGGACTGACGGCTGAGAAGGTGCGCTACCGCATGCTCGGCGGCAGGGCGGCGCGCCACAGGTGCAGGGCGGCGTACGAGCGCCACGGCGCCCACCGCTCGGCCCGGGCGGCCAGGGCGCGCGAGCGCGCCGTGCGCGGGGCGTCGTCGGGCAGGCCGAGGTCGACGCCGGCCGCGGCAGCGCCCGCGAGGAGCGCGACGTCGCCGTCGAGCCAGGAGTCCGGGTCGCGCAGCACGCGCATCGCCACGTAGGCGGCGGTCCACGGCCCGATCCCGCGCCGCGCGACGAGCGCGGCGCGCAGGGCCTCGCCGTCGTCGCCCACCCCGACGGCGAGGGTGCCGTCGTCGAGGGCGCGGGCGGTGTCGACGACCGTCGCGACCGACCGGGCGGGTAGGCGCAGGTGGTCCGCCGCCGCGGCCGCGACCTGCGCGGCCGTCGGGAACAGGCGCGTGAGCCCCGGCACCGCGGAGTCGTACGGGGTGCCGGCGCCGGCCGCCAGCCGGCCCAGGTGCGTGCGCGCGGCGGCCACGCTGATCTGCTGGCCGACGATGGCGCGCACCACGATCTCGTGCGGGTCCACCGTGCCGGGCAGCCGCAGACCGGGCGTGCGGGCGACGAGCGGGGCCAGCGCGGGGTCGTCGGCGAGGGCGGTGTCGACGGCCGCCGGGTCGGCGTCCAGGTCGAGCAGCCGGCGCAGGCGGGCGACGGCCACCGAGACGTCGGCGGCGGACGCGAGCTCCAGGCGCACGGCGACCCGGCCGGGCCCGACGCCCGGCCCCGCCAGGACCTCCGCCGCGCCCGGCCCGTGGGGGAGCCGCAGCGTGCGGGCGTACCGGACGTCGTCGCCGTCGAGGTCCGCGACCTCCACGCCGTCGACGGCGCGCGCCGCGAGGAAGGCGACGACCCCGCGGGCGTCGAACGGCTCGCGCACCGGCAGCTCCAGGTCGAGGCGGACCCGCGCGACGTCGGCGCCGTGACCGCCGTCCGTCGCCTGCCGGAAGGGGTGGTCGGGGCGGGCCCGGCGGCGGCTGCGCGCGCGCAGCTCGCTCGGCGCGACGGCGAAGACCTCGGTCATCGTGTCGTTGAACTGGCGGATCGAGCCGAACCCGGCCGCGAAGGCGACGTCCGCGAGCGGCAGGTCGGTGCCGACGACGAGGCTGCGCGCGGTCTGCGCGCGCTGCGCACGGGCCAGGGCGAGCGGGCCGGCGCCGAGCTCTGCGGCGAGCAGGCGGTGCACGTGCCGCGCGCTGTACCCGAGGCGGGACGCGAGCCCGTCCGTGCCCTCGCGGTCCACCACGCCGTCGGCGATCAGGCGCATCGCGCGACCGGCGAGGTCGTGCCGCAGGTCCCAGGCGGGCGTGCCGGGCGCGGCCTCGGGCAGGCACCGCTTGCAGGCGCGGTAGCCCGCCTCGTGCGCCGCCGCCGAGGTGAGGTAGAAGGTGACGTTCTCCGGCTTGGGCGTGCGCGCCGGGCAGGAGGGGCGGCAGTAGATGCCGGTGGACCGCACCGCCGTGAAGAACTGCCCGTCGAACCGGGTGTCGCGCGCGGCGATGGCGCGGTAGCGCTCCTCGAACTCCCGTGCGTCGGGGCGGGCTGTCGTCGTCATGTCCCCATCCTCACGCGCCCCACCGACCAGGTGCTAGCGGGAATCGGACACGATCGTGGGCGCTAGGGGAGAGCCTCGATCCAGTCGAGGACGGCGGCGAGGTAGGCGTCGCGGGCGGGCCGCGGTGACAGGGCCAGGTCGTGGGTGCCGCCCGCGACCGTGCGCACGGTGACGTCGCCCCCGAGCCGCCGCGCCCGTTCGCGCATGTGCGCGACGTCGAGCACGGTGTCCGTGGTGAGGTGCTGGTCCGTGGTGGACCGGTCGGAGGTCAGCACCAGCACCGGGATCCGGAGCCCCAGGCCGCGCGCGAGGCGGCGCTGCGCGCGCAGCACCGACCGCAGCCAGGCGGCGCGGACGGCGAACGGCTCGTGCGGCTTCCACGCCGCGTCGAAGTCCCACTCGCCGCCGTGGGCACGGTGCAGGGCCCGCGCGTAGCCGTCGTCGAGGTGGTTCACGACGGCGCGCGGAGCGACGACGCCGAGGGCCTCGACGAGCGCGGTGGCGGCCACCCGCACCGGGCGGGGCTTGTTGAGCTGGACCCAGGGGCTGTTGAGCACCAGGGCGTCCGCCCGGCCCGGCCGGGCCGCGGCCCACAGCGGGGCCACCAGCCCGCCCGTGGAGTGGCCGAGCACCACGAGCCGCTCGTGCCCCGCGGCCCGGACGACGGCAGCCGCGGCGTCGAGGTCCTGCGCGTACACGGCGATGTCGCGCACCTGGTTCGGGTCGCCGCCGGCGGACACCTGGGCGTCCCAGGCGCGCCCGTGCCCGCGCAGGTCGACGGCGTAGAACGCGAGCCCGCGCGCGGCGACGGCCGCCGCGAGGTGCGGGTGGAAGAAGTAGTCCGCGAACCCGTGCACGTACAGCACCGCCGTGCGCGCGACGGCGCCGCGAGGTCCCGGCGTGCCGTCGTCGGCCGGCGTGGACGGCACGTGCCGCACCAGCACGGCCTCCGCGCCACCGGGCAGCGGCAGCGTGCGCGCCCGGAACTCCGGGCCGAGGACGTCCTCGCGCCACGCCCCGGGTCCGGGGAGCGGCGCGGCCGGCGCGTCAGGCACCCTGCGCGGGACCGGACGGACGGTCCTCGTCGCCGGGGCGGTCGTCGGGCGTGCCCGTGACGTCGGGCTCGACGTCGGGCTCGGTGGCGCCGCCGGCGGGCTCCTGCCGGACCGTGTCCTCCTCGCCCGGGCGGCCGGGCTCCAGCGGCTCGGCGACGGGGCCGGTCGTGGGGCCTGCGGGCGGGGCGGTCTCGGGCGCGGCCTCCGGCTCGAGCGGCTCGGCGACCGGGCCGGTGGTCGGCTCGGCGGGCGGGGCCGCGGGCGTGCCGAAGACCTGTTCCTCCGGCGTCGAGCCGGCGGCCGGCACGGCCCCGGGGGCGGCCTGCGCGGCGAACGCGGCGTCGCCCGTCGCGGTGCCCGTGACCGTCCCCGTCGACGTCGCGGGACGGCGGTTGTTCCGCACGACGAACCACACGACGAGGCCGATGACGACCAGCCCGACGACGAGGCCGACGATCCACCACGGGAAGCTGCTGCCGGCGGTGGCCGAGCCGACCGCGTGGATCTCGGTGTTCTCGCCGACCTTCGGCGTCCAGGTGACGGTGTTGCCGTCGACGGTGCCCGTGGCGTCGCTGACCGGCCCGGGGAACGTGACGGCGAGGCGGACGTCGAAGGCGTCCTGCACGTTCTGCGGCAGCGACTCCAGCTGGTCGGCGCCCTCGGAGAGGTCCATCGTGCCGTCCACGACGTAGTCGTCGCCGTCGCGGGTGATGGTGAGGTCCTCGCCGCCCTCGCCGGAGATCTGGCTGATCGGGGCGTCGGTGAAGGTGTACCTGGTCCCGGTGTACTCGTCGTCGGAGTACGGCTCCTGGGACGTGCCCTCGGGCAGGTTCTGGGAGAGCTCGCCGCCGGCCTGCTTCCACAGCTCGCCGGGCTCCATCCCCATGGTCTCGGCGAGACTGTTCGAGACGGCCATGACGATCGAGCCGGAGACGGTGTCGTCCTCCGACAGCGTCATGTCCATGTCGACCTTCATGCACCCGGCGAGGGCGAGGAGGCCGACGGCGGCCAGGGCCGCCGCGATCGCGGTGCGGAGGCGGCGCACGGGGCCGCGGGCTGGAGTGGTCACCGGCCCAGCATCCCGCAGCGGCCGCCGGGGAGCCACCCGGCACCCCGGGCGCCTTGCGCTCAAAGTTGAGCGGAATAGACTCAACTTTGGCGGCGTTCCCCCGACAGGAGTCTGACCCGTATCACCGCACGTCATCCCGGAGGTCCCATGGACATCAAGCTCACGACCATGTCGCAGCAGGCGCTCGGCGACGCCGTCCAGTCGGCGTCGGCCGCGGGCAACCCCCAGCTCGAGCCGGTGCACCTGCTCCAGGCGCTGCTCCAGCAGAGCGGCGGCGTCGCCGTCGGCCTGCTCGACGCCGTCGGCGCGAACGCCCAGCAGATCGGCCAGCGCGCCCGCGCGGCCCTCGTCGCCCTGCCGCAGGCGAGCGGCTCCGCCGTCGCGCAGCCCGCGCCGTCGCGCGCGATGAGCGCCGTGCTGGAGAACGCGGGCAAGGAGGCCGAGGCGCTCGGCGACGAGTACGTCTCGACCGAGCACCTGCTCATCGCGCTCGCCGCCGGGCAGTCCGCCGCCGCCCAGGCGCTGACCGAGGCGGGCGCGACCGCCGACGCCCTGCGCGCGGCGCTGCCCGCCGTCCGCGGCTCGTCCCGCGTCACCAGCCCCAACCCCGAGGGCACGTACAAGGCGCTGGAGCAGTACGGCAGCGACCTCACGCAGCGCGCCCGCGACGGCAAGCTCGACCCGGTCATCGGCCGCGACTCCGAGATCCGGCGCGTCGTGCAGGTGCTCAGCCGCCGCACCAAGAACAACCCCGTCCTCATCGGCGAGCCCGGCGTCGGCAAGACGGCCGTCGTCGAGGGCCTGGCGCAGCGCATCGTCGCGGGCGACGTCCCGACGTCCCTGCAGGGCAAGCGCCTCGTCGCGCTCGACCTGGCGGGCATGGTCGCGGGCGCCAAGTACCGGGGCGAGTTCGAGGAGCGCCTCAAGGCCGTGCTCGAGGAGATCACCGCGTCGGACGGCGAGGTCGTCACCTTCATCGACGAGCTGCACACCGTCGTCGGCGCGGGCGCCGGCGGCGAGGGCGCCATGGATGCGGGCAACATGCTCAAGCCCATGCTCGCCCGCGGCGAGCTGCGCCTGGTCGGGGCCACGACCCTCGACGAGTACCGCGAGCACATCGAGAAGGACCCGGCCCTCGAGCGCCGGTTCCAGCAGGTGTTCGTCGGCGAGCCGTCCGTGGAGGACACCGTCGCGATCCTGCGCGGGCTCAAGGAGCGGTACGAGGCGCACCACAAGGTGACGATCGCGGACTCCGCGCTCGTCGCCGCGGCCGCGCTGTCCGACCGGTACATCACCGGTCGTCAGCTCCCGGACAAGGCGATCGACCTCGTCGACGAGGCGGCGTCGCGCCTGCGCATGGAGATGGACTCCTCGCCCGTCGAGATCGACGAGCTGCAGCGCGCCGTCACGCGCCTCGAGATGGAGGAGGTCGTGCTCAAGGAGTCCGACGACGCCGCCTCCACCGAGCGCCTGGAGCGCCTGCGCGCCGACCTCGCGGACACCCGCGAGCAGCTCGCCGCGCTCACCGCGCGGTGGGAGTCGGAGAAGGCCGGCCACAACCGCGTCGGCGACCTGCGCGCCCGCATCGACGAGCTGCGCACCGAGTCCGACCGGCTGCAGCGCGAGGGCGACCTCGAGTCCGCCGCCCGCCTCCTGTACGGGGAGATCCCGCAGGTCGAGCGCGAGCTCGCGGAGGCCGAGCGGGCCGAGGCGTCCCAGGAGGCGGACGAGGCCCAGGCTCACGAGGCGCCGATGATCGCCGACAAGGTGGGCTCCGACGAGATCGCCGAGGTCGTCGCCGCCTGGACGGGCATCCCCGCCGGGCGCCTGCTGCAGGGCGAGTCCGAGAAGCTCCTGCACATGGAGGACGTCATCGGCGAGCGGCTCATCGGCCAGACGGCCGCCGTCCGCGCGGTGTCCGACGCCGTGCGGCGCTCGCGGGCCGGCGTGGCCGACCCCGACCGTCCGACCGGGTCGTTCCTCTTCCTCGGCCCGACCGGCGTCGGCAAGACGGAGCTCGCCAAGTCGCTCGCGGACTTCCTGTTCGACGACGAGCGCGCCATGGTGCGCATCGACATGTCCGAGTACTCGGAGAAGCACTCCGTGTCGCGGCTGGTCGGCGCCCCTCCGGGGTACGTCGGCTACGAGGAGGGCGGCCAGCTCACCGAGGCCGTGCGGCGGCGCCCCTACTCCGTCGTCCTGCTGGACGAGGTGGAGAAGGCGCACCCCGAGGTCTTCGACATCCTGCTCCAGGTGCTCGACGACGGACGCCTCACCGACGGCCAGGGCCGCACGGTCGACTTCCGCAACGTCATCCTGGTGCTGACGTCGAACCTGGGCTCGCAGTTCCTCGTGGACCCGGCCCTGGACGACGCCGCCCGTCGCGAGGCGGTGATGGCGGCCGTGCGCGCGTCGTTCAAGCCGGAGTTCCTCAACCGGCTCGACGACGTGGTGATCTTCGACGCGCTGAACGTCGAGGAGCTGGGCGAGATCGTCGACCTCCAGGTCGCGGCGTTCGCGAAGCGCCTGGCAGACCGGCGCATCACGGTGGACGTCACGCCCGCCGCGCGCGAGTGGCTGGCGCTGGAGGGCTTCGACCCGGCGTACGGCGCCCGCCCGCTGCGCCGCCTGGTGCAGCGCGAGATCGGCGACCGGCTCGCCAAGGAGCTGCTGTCCGGCGCCGTGTCCGACGGCGGCACCGTCGTCGTGGACCTCGACCCGGACGCCTCCGGCCTCAGCGTCACGCCGAGGTAGCTCGAAGCCCGCCGAGGTAGTTCCGAGCCGTGCCGAGGTGGTTCGTTCGTGACTCCGTGTCACGAACTACCTCGGCACGTCACGCACTACCTCGGCGGGGCCGGGTCAGCCGATGGAGGTCTGCGGGCCGGCGCCCTCCCGCACGACCGACGGCACGTCGGCCGCCGGGTCGAGCGTGTACGGGTAGAACGACGCGGGGTCGAAGGCGGTTCTGCAGCACCATCGTCGTGCCACCGCCCGGACGACAAGGAGCTCGACTTCTTCGACAACGCCGACACGGCGTCTACCGGTGGGGCATCGCGGGCTGGCACGGCAACGGGGCGGCTTCACCCTGGGCGGCGAGGATGGGGAACACAGGCGTCGAGCCCCCGACCTCGCGTGACGGAGGCCGGGGGCTCGACGGGTGCTTCGGGAGGTCAGACCGCCTTGCTGCTGACCCGGATGAACGTCGGGTTCGACTGCCAGATGCTGCGCTTGACGACGCCGACGCGCGGGTTGCCGGCGTCGATCTGCTTGCCGTTGCCGATGTAGATGGCCACGTGGCCGGGCGACCAGATCAGGTCGCCGGGCTTGGCGTTCTTGCGCGAGACCTTCTTGCCGACGTGCTTCTGCGCGGACGACGTGCGCGGCAGCTTCTTGCCGATCGCCTTCTTGTACACGTAGGAGGTGAAGCCGGAGCAGTCGAACGAGCTCGGACCGGTGGCGCCGGAGACGTAGCGGGCGCCGACCTTCGTCTTCGCGATCGCGACGACGGGCGAACCGGCGCTCTTCGCGGTCGCGGTGACGGCGGACGTGCCGACCTTGCGGAGCTTCGAGCTGCTCGGCAGGACGAAGATCTGCATCTTGTTCTTGCCGACCTTGTGCATCGACCAGTTCGGGTTGAAGGTCGCCTTGCCCTTGTGCAGCGTGCGGGTGGAGACCGACTTCCCGTTGACGAGGAGCTTGGCCTTCCCGGCCACGGCCTTGCCGGAACGGGTGGCGGTCACGGTGTAGGTCGGGCGCTTCGAGGCGCTCATGTGCTTGACGACGGTCTTCTTCCGGGCGACCTTGAGCGTGACGGTCGACTTGTAACCCTTGGCGGCCTGCACGGCCACCGAGCCGAGGTTCGCGGAACCGACGTTCGCGGAGGTGGCGCCGGTGGCGGCGGACGCGTGGGGGGCGACGGCGACGAGACCGCCACCCGTGAGGGCGCCGGCGACGGCGAGGGCGATGATCGCCCGGCGGGGCCGGCGAGCGGCCGCGGCGGCGGTGCCGGGGCGCGCGGAGGCAGGGGACGTGGACATGGGGCGTGACCTCCAGCCTGCGAGATGAGCTGTCGGGTGAGGCCGAGATCGTTGGCCCGCCACCAGAGGTGGCTGAACCCCAAGGCCGGGAGCGTCCGGGCGGTGTGCCCGGGCGGCCGGCCGGAAGTGGGTCTCCCGCTGCTGCCGTGAGGTTCGTGGTCACCGGGACGCCGGCAGCACTCGGCTGCGTCCCGGTCGGCCGGCACCCGTGGCAGGTGCGGTCGAGGGACGCTAACCCCGCGGACCCTTCGAGGTCACGTTCCGATAACAGGCCCCGCGTGTCGCTGGCGCGGGGGGCGGTGGGCATCCGTGCTGGACGAGTCCGGTCAACCCGGCGCGAACCGGACGCGGTCGCGTGATACCGGATGTGACCAAGATCACTGTAAGAATCCACTCGTGGGGGGATATCGGAGACGTCGACCGTCCTCAGGCCAGCAGGTCGACCGTCCCGGGAGTCTCCGACACGGCGACGCACAGTCCCGTGCGGTCGCCGGCCGCCCAGCCGGCCTCCGACGGGGTGAGGACGACGAAGGTCAGTCCCTCCGCGTCGCGGCCCGCGGCGCCCAGCAGCCCGGGGCCGCAGTCGGCGGACGCCTTGCGCACCAGCGCGTCGTGACCGGGCCACACGGCACCGGCCGCGGAGTCCGTGCGCCCCACCACCTGCGCCTCGTGCTCGCCCGCGCACGGCACGACGGTCACCCGGCCGACGTCGCCGGGCGGCAGGTGCCGCAGGCAGGACCCGAGCACGAGCTGCGCCGCGTTCACCTCGCGCGCCCCGGTCACCGCGGCCGGCACGGGCGCGGTCGCCCGGTCGCGTGCCGTCATGACCCCGATCGCGACGGCGCCGCCGACGACGGCGAGCGCCACCACCGCCACGGCCGCGCGACGCACGCCGCGGCGCGCCCGGGCCGAGGCGCCGCCCCCGGCGCGGGGCCGTGCGCCGTCGCGGGGCGGGGGCGCGCCGTCGTCGCCCGTGCCCGGCAGGCCCAGGCCGGCGAGGCCGTCCGCGGGCAGCACGCCCGCCGGCGTCGGCGCGGCGAAGACCGGCTCGGCGGGGGTCGGCGCGGCGTCGGGTGCCGGGTCGGGTGCAGGGTCGGGTGCAGGGCCCTGCGCGCGGTCGTGCGGGTCCGGGTCCTGGGTCACGACGTGCTCCGTGCGCGTCAGGCCGGGTCGGCGAGGTCGAGGATCACCGGGACGTGGTCGCTGGCGCCCTTGCCCTTGCGCTCGTCACGGTCGATGGCGACGCCGGTGACGCGCTCGCGCACGGCGGGGGAGGCGTAGGCGAAGTCGATGCGCAGACCCTTGTTCCGGGGGAACGCGAGCTGCTGGTAGTCCCAGTACGTGTAGGTGTGCTCGGCGGGCAGGTGCTCGCGCGTCACCTCGGTGTAGCCGGCGGTCGCGAACGCCGTGAAGGCCTCCCGCTCGGCGGGGGTCACGTGGGTGTGGCCCTCGAACGCGGCCGGGTCGTAGACGTCCGTGTCGAGCGGGATGACGTTCCAGTCGCCGACCAGCGCGACCGGGGTGCGGGGATCGGCGGCGAGCCAGCCGGACGCGGCGTCGCGCAGCGCGCCCAGCCACGCCAGCTTGTACGCGTAGTGCGGGTCGCCGATCGCGCGGCCGTGCGGCACGTACAGGGACCACACGCGCACGCCGCCGCAGGTGGCGCCGAGGGCGCGCGCCTCGATCGGCGGCGGCACGTCGAGCAGGGTGGCCGGTGCCTCGTCGGGCGTCGGGTCCGGGGCCTCGTCGGGTGCGCCGGCCGGTGCGGCGTCAGCGGCCGCGGCGGGCTTGGCGAACCCCGGCTGGCCCGGGAAGGACGTCTCGACGTCGGTGATCCCGACCCGGGACGCGATGGCGACGCCGTTCCACGCCGAGTGCCCGGTGTGCGCCACCTGGTAGCCGGCGGCATCGAACGCCGCGTGGGGGAACTGCTCGTCGCGGCACTTGGTCTCCTGGATGGCGAGCACGTCCGTGCCCGAGCGCTCCAGGAAGGCGATCACCCGGTCGACGCGGGCACGGACGGAGTTGACGTTCCAGGTCGCGAGGCGCACGGGCGCCAGGCTACCGGCGGTCGCCGACGCCCTCGGGAGCTCATTCCCACGTCGCCGTGTCGGGGTCGACGCCGTGCGTGCGGGCACCGGCGTCGATGACCTCGCGCAGCCACGCCGTCAGGCCGGGGCGGCGTCGGTCGTGCTGGGCGGTGAAGTCGTGGTCGGCGGCGACCTCCCGCCACTCCTCGGGGGTGCGCTCGGCCGACCGCTCCGCGAACTGGGCCCACTGGTCGGTGTCGCCCCAGCGTGCGCGGGCCCCGGCCGCCCACGACGGCTGCCAGTCGGCGCCGAACAGGGCGACCTGCTCCTCGGGGGACAGCAGGACGCCGCGCTCGCGCGCCTCGACCAGCCGGTCGAGGGCGTCGGCCGCACGCTCCAGCCGGCCCAGCCGCTCGCGCACGAGGTCGCGCTGGCGGCGCAGGGACGCGTCCGCGCCCCGCGGGGAGTCGAGCAGCGCGCCGATCTCGTCGAGCGGCACGCCGAGCTCGCGGTACAGGACGACGCGGTGCGCGCGCGTGAGGTCCGACGCCGTGTACAACCGGTATCCCGCGGCCGTGCGCGCCGACGGGTGGACCAGGCCGACGGCGTCCCAGTGGTGCAGCGTCCGGACCGTGACGCCCGCGGCCCGCGCCGCGGCGCCGACGGTGAGGCGGGTCGTCATGGCGACCAGTCTGCCCGCCGCATCAGCACTCGGCGCCGAAACCCAGCTCGTCGCGCACGGTCTGCGCCTCCGGGCCCGCCGGGTCCCACGGGCGGGCGGCGGTCATGACGACGCGCGTCCGCTCGGGGGTCACGACCTCCAGGTCGAGGGTGCCCCACGGCTGCAGCCGAGGGCCGCTCGCCGACCCGGGCGCGACGCGCTCGCACGCGGCCGCGATCTCGTCGATCTCGCCCTGCACGCACGAGAAGCTCACGCTCAGGGGGCCGGCCTCGGCGGCGGGCGTCGCGGGCACGAGCAGCACGTCCTGGAACGCCCACCGGCGCAGGTGCACCACTGTGCCGGGGGCGGCGAAGAGCTCGAAGAAGCCGAGGCCGCGCACCCAGAAGTCGGTGGAGGCCTCGAGGTCGGCGGTCGGGACGTTGACGAACATCGGCATGCCGTAGATGCCGCGGAACTGCTCCGGCGGCTGCACGCCGGGGCCGGGACGCGGCACGGGGCCGATGCTGAACGCGGGGAAGAACGCGGGGAAGGTGGTGTCGGTCATGCGGCCAGCGTGGGCCCTCACGTCGCGTGAGGGTCAACCCCGCCGCGTCCGCCCTCTAGGCTGCCCCCATGGGTACCGCGCTCGTCACCGGCGCCACCGCCGGCCTCGGTCTGGAGTTCGTCTGGCAGCTCGCCACGGCGCGACACGACGTGGTCGTGGTCGCGCGTGACGCCGACCGCCTGGAGCAGGTCGCCGCGCAGGTGCGCGCGGCGGCGGGCGTGCGGGTGGAGGTGCTGCCGGCGGACCTGTCCGTCAAGCAGGACCTGGAGCGGGTCGCGGCGCGGCTCGCCGTCACCGGCGACGAGGAGGGCGACGACCGGCGCCCGGTGGGCCTGCTCGTCAACAACGCCGGGTTCGCGACGGCGCAGTCCTTCGTGCGCGGCGACCTCGCCGTCGAGCTCTCCGCCCTGGACGTCATGGTCCGGGCGGTGCTCGTGCTCTCGCACGCGGCCGCCGGGCAGATGACGGGCCGCGGGCGCGGCGCCATCCTCAACGTGGGCTCGATCGCCGCGCTGACCGCCGGCGGCACCTACGCCGCGGCGAAGGCGTACGTCCGATCGTTCACGGAGGGCCTGGCCGTCGAGCTCAAGGGCACCGGCGTCACCGCCACGGTGGTGAGCCCCGGGTTCGTGCGCACCGAGTTCCACGACCGGGCGGGCGTGGACATGTCCACGATCCCGGACGCCGGCTGGCTCGACGCCCCGACCGTCGTCTCCGAGGCGCTCGCGGACGTGCGGCGCGGCGTCGTCCTCTCGACGCCGTCGGTCCGCTACAAGGCGGCCGCGGCCCTGCTGCGCCTGGCCCCGCGCGCCGCGGTCCGTGCCGTCGGCAAGTACCGCTGACCACGGCCTGCACCGAGGCTGGGCGAGATCCGGCCGCCTGCCCCACGATGGAGATGTGATCGGGGGGCAAGCACCTGCGACGGACACCGGGGACGGTCGGAGCGCCCTCCCCGGCGGCGACGCGCTGGACTACCGCGACCTCTTCGACGCGCTGGCCGTGCCGAAGATCGTGCTGGACCCCGACCTCGTCGTGCTCGACGCCAACCGCTCGTACACCGAGCTGCTCGGCATGCCGGTGGACGCGCTGGTCGGGCGCACGCTGGCCGACGCCCTGGCGCAGGTGCCGGGCGGCCCTCCGCCCGTGCCCCATGCCATGGACGCCATCGCCCGGTGCCTGCGCACGGGCATGCCCGAGGTCGTCGAGCCGACCCGGTGGGACCTGCCCGACCCACGCACGGGCGAGACGGGACCGCGGTACTGGATGCTCCTCGCGCTGCCGGTCACGCGTGCGGGCGACGCCGCCGTCCGTGCCGTCGTGGTCCGGGTGGAGGAGGTCGACGCGGCCGACGTCGAGGGCACCGACGGCTACGCCACACCGGAGCGCTTGTCGTGGCACAGCACGGTGGCGCGCATGCGGGCGAACGCCGCCGCCGAGCGCGACGCGGCAGTCACCCTGCAGTCCTCGGTGCTCATCCCGCCGCCGGAGGTCCCCGGCCTCGCCGTGGACGTCCGGTACCAGCCGGCCAACCGGATCACGCGGGTGGGCGGCGACTGGTACGACGTCGTGCTCCGGGAGTCGGGTCGGGCGGTGCTGGTCGTGGGCGACGTGGCGGGGCACGACGTCGACGCGGCGGCCACGATGTCGCACCTCAAGGGCGTGCTGCGCACCGTCGCGGTCGAGGACGACGCGGGCCCTGCCGCGATCCTCGACCGGGCCGAGCGCGCCGCCGCCGTGCTGCGCATCGAGGCGTTCGCGGCGATCACGGTCGCCGTCGTCGAGCCGCCCGCGGCCGACGGGTCGCGGCGCGTCACCTGGGCCCGCGCCGGGTCCCTGCCGCCGCTGGTGCGGCGTGCCGACCTCGGCGCCGAGCTCCACGGCGAGCGTCCTGGCCGGCTGTTCGGGCTGCGGCTGCCCGAGGCGCGGCCGGAGTCGACCCTCGTGCTGGCACCCGGCGCGTCGCTGCTGCTGTTCACGGACGGCCTCGTCGAGCGGCGGGGCGAGCCGCTGGTGGACTCCCTGGAGCACCTGCGTGAGGACGTGGAACAGGTGGTGGACGCGCGGCTCGAGCGGCTGGCCGACTGCGTGCTGGCGCGGAGCACGCCGATCCGGGGTGCCGACGATGTGGCGGTGGTCGCGCTCCAGGTGGACGGCGCCCCCGCGGTCGGGCCCGAGGCCGTCGGTACGATGACCGGGTGACCTCCTCGGATACCGCCTTCGGCCCCACGCCCCGCGAGCAGCTGCGCGACCTCATCACCGAGCTCGCCGTCGTGCACGGCAAGGTGACGCTGTCCTCCGGCAAGGAGGCCGACTACTACGTCGACCTGCGCCGCATCACGCTGCACCACCGCGCCGCCCCGCTGGTGGGCCACGTGCTGCTCGACCACCTCGAGGAGGTCGGCCTCGGCACGGCGGAGGTGGACGCCGTCGGCGGCCTGACGCTCGGCGCCGACCCGATCGCGGACGCCCTGCTGCACGCCGCGGCGTCGCGCGGGCAGGACCTCGACGCGTTCGTCGTCCGCAAGGCGGCGAAGGCGCACGGCATGCAGCGGCAGATCGAGGGTCCCGAGGTCGCGGGCCGCAAGGTCGTGGTCCTCGAGGACACGACGACGACCGGCGGGTCGCCCATCACGGCGATCGAGGCGCTGCGCGCCGCGGGCGCCGAGGTGCTCGGCTGCGCCACGATCGTCGACCGCGCCACCGGCGCCGGCGAGAAGATCGAGGCCCTCGGCGTGCCCTACCACTACCTCTACGACCTGGCCGACCTGGGCCTCGCGTGAGCGGACCGGCCGCGCGACGGCCGAGCCTGGCGCTCCTGGTCGCGCCGATGGTGGTCGTGGTCGCGGCGGTCGTGCTCGCGGCGCTCGGGGTGGTCGACCTGTGGGTCGCTTACATCGTCGTGCCCGTGGCAGCCGTCGTCGGCGGGCTGGGTTACCTGCGCGCCCAGCGCCGCGTCGTCGTGCGGCGGGGCGAGGGCGTCGACCGGCTCGTCGCGGCCGGGCGGTGGACGGCGTACGGCGGCGCCGAGCAGCCCGACGTGCCACGCGACGTGCGGTCGTTCCCGAAGCGCGAGCCGCTCGCGAGCGACGTCGGGCACACGATCGGCGAGGTGCTGCGCACCCGCGTGGACGGTCGCGACGTATGGACGCTCGAGCTGGGCGTGCAGCGCCGCTCCGCCGGCACGATCACCGACACCGGCGCCCGGGAGTCCGGCCCGGCGACGCTGACCGACCCGTACCACCTGGTCGTCACGCGTCTCGACCGCGCGCACGGCACGGTGGAGGTCTCCGCCGCAGGCGTCGCCGCCGCGCTGCGGGCCGACGTCGAGGTCGGCGTGCCGGACTTCGACCGCGCGTTCCGCGTGGCCACCGAGAGCGAGCGGACCGCACACGCGTGGCTCGGCGACGGCGGCGGCGCGGACCTCGCCCGCCAGGGCGTGGGCGCGCTGCACGGCGGCCGGCTGCGGCTCGACGGCGACACCCTGCTGTGGTGGCGCAAGGGCCACCAGGACCTGGACGTCGTCGACGACGTCGCCCGCCTCGTCGCGCGGGCCGCGGCGTACGCGCCGCGCTGACCCGACGGTGCGTCAGCCGCGGCGGCGCCCGAGCAGGAACCCTGCGCCCAGCCCCACGAGCAGGGCGCCCAGCCCGAACAGCACCCACATCAGCACCCACCTCGACGTCCCCGGGACGAACGCCGTGTCGGAGAGCGGGGCGTACGCGAACCAGCCGAACGACGCGTAGCCCACGGGGCGGGTCAGCACCCAGGCGATCATGCCGGCGCCGACCACGATCGAGAGCACCGCGGTCCAGGTGCCGCGTCGTCTCCGGGAATCCCCTGGCCCGGGGACCGGTGCGTCGTCAGACACGGCCGATGAGGTCCGCGATGGAGTCCACGACGTGCGACGGCCGGAACGGGTACGTGTCGACCTCGGCCGCCGAGGTGGAGCCGGTCATGACCAGGAAGGTCTCGAGCCCCGCCTCGATCCCGGCGACGACGTCGGTGTCCATGCGGTCGCCGATCATCGCCGTCACCTCGGAGTGGGCGTCGATGCGGTTGAGGGCGGAGCGGAACATCATCGGGTTCGGCTTGCCCACGTAGTACGGCGAGCGGCCGGTGGCGGCCTGGATCATCGCGGCGACCGCGCCCGTGGCGGGCAGCGGGCCCTCGGCCGACGGCCCGGTGGTGTCCGGGTTGGTGGCGATGAAGCGGGCGCCGTCGCGCACGAGGCGGATCGCCTTGGTGATGGCCGTGAACGAGTAGGTGCGGGTCTCGCCGAGCACCACGTAGTCCGGGTTCGACTCGGTGAGCGTGTACCCCGCCTCGTAGAGGGCGGTGGTGAGGCCGGCCTCGCCGATCACGTACGCCGAGCCGTTGGGGATCTGGTCGGTGAGGAACTGCCCGGTGGCCAGCGCGGACGTCCAGATCGCCTCCTCCGGCACGTCGATGCCCGACGTCGCGAGGCGGGCGCGCAGGTCGCGCGGCGTGAAGATCGAGTTGTTCGTGAGCACGAGGAACGGCCGCTCCGCGTCGCGCAGCGCGCGGATGAACTCCGGCGCCCCGGGGATGGCCTGCCCCTCGTGCACGAGGACACCGTCCATGTCGGTCAGCCAGCACTCGATCCGTCGTTCGCTCACGCGCCAACCCTAGTGCGCGGGCCGCGCGTGTGCGTGGGCGTCCGCGTGCGTCGGCCAGGATGGGCGCATGACGACGATCGTGGTGGTGGGCGGGACCGGCCAGGCGGGCCGGGCCGTCGTGCGCGAGGCCGGGGCGCGGGGGCACGACGTGCGCGTGGTGTCGCGGCGGCGCCCGGAGGACGTCGCGGAGCTGGGCGGGGCGGCGCACCACGCGGTGGACCTGCTCGCGGACGACGACGCGGCCGTGAGCGCGGCGCTGACCGCCGCGTTCGACGGCGCCGACGCCGTGGTGGACACCAGCAACGGCATGACGCCCGGCGCGCAGGCCGTGTTCACGACCGGTGCGCGGCGGGTCGCGGAGGCGGCCGGCCGCGCGGGCGTGGGCCGTGCGGTCGTGCTGTCGATCGCGACTGTGGACCAGAGCGAGTACCCCTACTACCGCGCGCACGCCGAGCAGGAGCGCGTGTACGCGGCCGGGCCCGCGCCGGTGACGGTCGTGCGGGCCACCCAGTTCCACGGGTTCCTCGACCTCTTCTTCGGCCGCGGCAGCCGCCTCGGCGCCTGGTCGCGGCTCGGGCTGCTGCCGTACCCGCGCGGCTGCCGCTTCCAGACGATCGACCTGCGCGACGTCGCCCGCGCGCTCGTGGACGCGGCCGAGGGAGAGGACCCGCTCGGGGTCGGGCCCGCCACGGGCCCCTCGGGCGCGCCGACCGCCACCGTCGGCGGGCCGCAGGTGCTCGACGCGCGGGCGATGGCGGACGCGTGGCGGCGGGCCCGCGGCTCCCGCCGGCTGCCGGCGGGGGTGCCGCTGCCCGGGCAGCTCGGGGACTTCCTGCGCGCCGGGCGCAACCTCGTGCCGGACGCCGCGGCGGGCACGACCACCTACGACCAGTGGCTGGCCGGGCGGTGACCGGGACCGGGCGCGAGCCCGAGCGCGAGATCGAGCGCGAGGTCGGCGTCGGCCCGTGGCCGGGCGGCCCGTCCGCGTGGCCCCGCCGCGCGGACGGTGCGCCGGACCTGCGCTACGACCCCGAGCTGCTGGAGCACGGCGACCGCCGCAACGTCGTCGACCGCTACCGGTACTGGACCGTCGAGGCCGTCCTCGCCGACCTCGACGCCCGCCGCCCCGACGGCCGGGAGCTGCACGTCGCCATCGAGAACTGGGCGCACGACCTCAACATCGGCTCCGTGGTGCGCACGGCCAACGCGTTCAACGCGGCCGGGGTGCACGTCGTCGGCCGACGGCGGTGGAACCGGCGCGGCGCGATGGTCACCGACCGCTATCTGCACACCCACCACCACCCAGACGCGGCGGCGCTCGCCGCCTGGGCGGCGTCGGAGGACGGCGGGGCCGGCCTGCCCGTGATCGGCATCGACAACGTGCCCGGGTCGGTGCCGCTGGAGGCCTCCGACCTGCCCGCCCGTTGCGTGCTGCTGTTCGGCCAGGAGTCCACCGGCCTGACGCCGGAGGCGCAGGCGGTGTGCGCCGACGTCCTGCACATCACCCAGCACGGCTCCACGCGGTCCCTCAACGCGGGCGCCGCGGGCGCGATCGCGATGCACGCCTGGGCGTCGCGGTGGCTCCCTCCGTCTCACGGAGCCGACGGCATGTGACTCTCATGACCCGGACGTGAGAAAATCCGGTTGCATGCGGGTCGCACGGCGCCCGTCGCGACGAAGCATCCCGCTGCATCCTCGTACGCCCCGTCATTGGAGTACCGCAGATGCCTATCGCAACCCCCGAGGTCTACGCCGAGATGATCGACCGGGCGAAGGCCGGCAAGTTCGCCTACCCCGCCGTCAACATCACCTCGTCGCAGACCGTGACCGCCGCTCTCCAGGGCTTCGCCGAGGCCGAGTCGGACGGCATCATCCAGGTCTCCGTGGGCGGCGCCGAGTACGCGTCTGGCTCCACCGTGAAGGACCGCGTCGTCGGCTCGCTGGCCCTCGCGGCCTACGCCACCGAGGTCGCGAAGAACTACTCGGTGAACATCGCGATCCACACCGACCACTGCGTCAAGAAGAACCTCGACTCCTGGGTGCGTCCGCTGCTCGCCCTCGAGGCGGAGCAGGTGAAGGCCGGCAAGAACCCGACCTTCCAGTCGCACATGTTCGACGGCTCGGACATCCCCCTGGACGAGAACCTCGTCATCGCCGCCGAGCTGCTCGAGCTCTCGCAGGCCGCGCGCACCATCCTCGAGATCGAGGTCGGCGTCGTGGGCGGCGAGGAGGACGGCCACGAGGCCGAGATCAACGAGAAGCTCTACACGACGGCCGAGGACGGCCTCGCCACCGTGCGCGCCCTCGGCGCCGGCGAGAAGGGTCGCTACCTCACGGCCCTCACCTTCGGCAACGTGCACGGCGTGTACAAGCCGGGTGCCGTGAAGCTGCGCCCGTCGATCCTCGCGGACATCCAGAAGGCCGTCGGCTCGGAGATCGGCAAGGAGAACCCGTTCGACCTCGTGTTCCACGGCGGTTCGGGCTCCACGGCCGAGGAGATCTCCGAGGCGGTCGACAACGGTGTCATCAAGATGAACATCGACACCGACACGCAGTACGCGTTCTCGCGTCCCGTCGCGGACCACTTCTTCCGCAACTACGACGGCGTCCTCAAGGTGGACGGCGAGGTCGGCAACAAGAAGGCCTACGACCCGCGCGCCTGGGGCAAGCAGGCCGAGGCCGGCATGGCCGCCCGCATCGTCGAGGCCGCGCAGCAGCTGCGCTCCGCCGGCCACAAGATGTGACCTGCCACCTCACGCCGAGGTAGCTCGAGACTCGCCGAGGTAGTTCGAAGGGCGGCCCGCACCGGGTGCGGGCCGCC